>CAZIPT010000107.1:0-3046 GCA_964541375.1 uncultured Eubacteriales bacterium | reverse complement strand
GCGCTGCTGCGCAACTCCGGCCTCAAGTTCATCTGCAAGTCGACGAGCATTCGTGTCGAGGAGAACACCTGCCAGTGGCTGGATCAGCCCGCCGGCACCATCCTCGAGATCCCGATCAACCACAACGAAGGCAACTACTACTGCGATGCCGAGACGCTCGCGCGCATGGACGCCAACGGCCAGGTCGTGCTGCGCTACGTCGAGGCCGACGGCTCGACCGCCGAGGGAGGCAGCGCGCCCAACGGTGCGCTCGACGACATCGCCGGAGTCTGCAACGAGCGCGGCAACGTCTTCGGCTTGATGCCGCACCCCGAGCGAGTGGTCGATCCTCTCACCGGCGGCACCGACGGCCAGCCGTTCTTCACGACGATCGTCCGCACGCTTGCCGAAGTGGCGGGCTAGATGCCCGGAGGCACTCCGGCGATCAGAGGGCTCGACTGGTTCTCCGGTGGGCCTGTCGGCTGGTACTTCCTACTGGTATACGGCGCTGCTGTGCTGCTGGCTGCGTTCGTGATAGTCGACTCGCTACGGCCAAGGCGCCGCGTTCGCTTTGCCGAGCTGCCTGAACCTTGGTGGGTCTACACGGGGCTTCAGGTCGTCTTCCTCGCGTTCGCGCTGTTTGGCTGGGTACCGCCTCTCCCGCGATGGGTCGCCGTCATCCCTGTGGCGATGACGCCATTCGCGCTCGCCGAGCAGATCGCGTATCTGCTGCGCGTGGTGTTCCCCAAGAGCCCACGGCCCCATTCGGACGCTTCTTAACGCGTTCTTCACAGCTCGGAGCCTGCCCTTAACTGCTGCTTCACAGCCGTCGTCGGATACTTCACTCCGTTGTGCATCTGCAGCCTGCGGGGCGCGTTCGATTGACAGGCGGTGTGTGATGTCGGAATGGATTGAGCTACTCGTTCTCTTCGCAGCGATAATGGTCGCAGCCGGTCTGCTGTCGTTTAGACGGCGTAACAGCCATGTGAAGCCGTCACGGCGGGGCGGCACGAACTCCACCGTTCGCGATACCCGCGGCCGCTGAGGGCAGGACTCGTTCCACCGTTGTTGAATCGGGTTCGCATGCCTGGCGTTGTCAGGCTTTCGAGTGGTAGGGGACTGAATCAATTGGAATCACCCGAAGCGGTACACGCAGACCCCATGGCGCTTTGTGGCCTACCCGCCGAGAAGGCCTACGACCTCGTGGGCAGTTCACGTAAGGGTCTATCGCAGGAAGAAGCAGCCAAGCGGCTTGAGGAGTACGGCGAGAACGTCCTCACCGCCAAGAAGCCCAAGCCGATGTGGATGCGGTTCGCCGCACACCTACTCAACATGTTCGCGATTCTCCTCTGGGTCGCGACCATTCTCGCTTTCGCGTCTGATCAGGCAGCGCTGGGCGTGGCGGTCATCATCGTCATCCTGGTCAACGCGATCTTCGCGTTCGTCCAGGAGTACCGCGCCGAGAAGGCCATCGAGGCTCTACGCAACATGCTGCCACCAAAGGCCAAAGTCATCCGCGACGGCCAGCGCCACGAGATTGACGCGCGCGCTCTGGTCCCGGGTGATCTCATGGTCATTGAGGAAGGTGACCTGATCTCGGCCGACGCGCGACTGGTGTACTCGGCCGAGCTGCGCGTCGACAACTCCGCGCTTACCGGTGAGGTCGATCCCGTTATCCGCCGGGCCGACGTGGTGTGTGTCGATCCGCCGTCGATCACGGACGTTGAGAGTTTCATCTTCACGGGAAGCACGGCGGTACTTGGGGCGGGGCGCGGCGTCGTCTACGCCACCGGTATGCGGACGGAGTTCGGCAAGATCGCCGGACTCACGCAGGGTGTCGCCGAGCGGCTCTCGCCGCTTCAGAAGAACATCGGCCGGTTGTCTCGGCTGATCTCGATCATCGCGGTGAGTCTCGGCATCTTCTTCTTCGCGATCAGCAAGATCTTCGTCGGCATGGAGACGCTTGCGGCCGTGGTGTTCGCGATCGGCATCATCGTCGCCAACGTGCCGGAGGGGTTGCTGCCGACACTGACAATGGCGCTCTCCGTCGCGGCTCAGCGGATGGCCAAGCGCAACGTGCTGGTGAAGAAGCTGTCGAGCGTCGAGACGCTTGGCTCTACCACAGTCATCTGCACCGACAAGACTGGCACGCTCACCGCGAACCAGATGACCGTGCGCGAGGTATGGCTGCCAGGACTTACTGTCGAGGTCGAGGGAGTGGGCTACGCGCCCACCGGCTCGTTCACGCTCGATGGCAAGTCCGTGACCGGCGACGCCAAGACCCGCCTCGACGACTGCCTGGCCGCCGCCGTCCTCTGCAACAACGCCAGGCTCCGCGCGCCGGCCGAGGGTGGCGACGTCTGGACAATCCTCGGCGACCCGACCGAGGCCGCGATGCTGGTCTCGGCGGCGAAGGCCGGCTTCGACATCGAGGACCTCGAGGCCGAGCGCCCGCGCCGCTTCGAGTTTCCGTTCGACTCGTCGCGCAAGCGCATGACCGTCGTATGCGACGTGGGCGGCAAGCTCGTCGCCTACGTGAAGGGCGCGCCCAAAGAGACTATCGAGCTGTGCACGCACATCCGCACCGCCGACGGGATCCGGCCGATCACCGACGCCGACAAGGCAGAGGCGTTCGCCGCAAACGACCGGCTCGCCAGTGAGGCATTGCGTGTCATCGCCGTCGCCGAGAGGCCGGTGGCCCGCGGCGAGGATGCGCAGGACATGGTCGCCATGGAGGCAGGGCTGACGCTACTCGGGCTCGAGGCGATGCAGGATCCGCCGCGACCCGAGGTCATCGGCGCCGTGGCCGAATGCCACACCGCCGGCATCCGCATCATCATGATCACCGGCGACTACGGTCTGACCGCCGAGGCCATCGCCCGCAAGATCGGCATCATAACCACCCCCGAGGCGCGTGTGATCACCGGGGCGATGCTCGATGAGATGAACGAGCAGGATCTGAAGGACGTCATCGGCGGCGAGGTAGTGTTCGCGCGTGTGGTACCGGAGCACAAGATGCTCATAGCGCAGACCCTGCAGTCGATGAAGGAAGTCGTCGCCATGACCG
>CAZIPT010000106.1:0-3135 GCA_964541375.1 uncultured Eubacteriales bacterium | reverse complement strand
GCGGCGGCTGGCACAGCGAGTGTTCGGCGAGCTCGGAGTTCGGGCTGGGGCGGCCGTGCGACGTCCACGGCGGCGGGTGGGACCTGATCTTCCCGGATCACGAGAACGAGATAGCGCAGTCCGAGGCCGCCACCGGCCTCCAGTTCGCGAAGTACTGGTTGCACGGCGGCATGCTCCAGATCAACTCGGAGAAGATGAGCAAGTCGCTCGGCAACTTCACCCTGCTGAGGGACGTGCTCGGGCGCTACAACGCGACGGTCATCCGCCTGTTGATGCTGCAGACGCACTACCGCAGCTCGCTCGACTTCTCGGACAGCCGCCTCGACGAGACCATCCACGCCTACAACCGGCTCGCGAACCTGCTTCGCAACCTGCGTTGGGCGCGTGACCTGGCGGTCTGCGGACTTGGAGTGCCGCCGGACGCGCTGGACGGTCTGAGAGCCGCTATCGAGGCCGCGCGCGAGAAGTTCGAGTTCGAGATGGACGATGATTTCAACACCGCCGGAGCGCTCGCCGCGGTCTTCGAACTCGCGAAGGCCGGCAACTCGTTCCTCGCCGACTACCAGGCCGACCTGTGCGAGGACGACCGCCAGGTTCTGCTTGAGGCCGAAGACGTGGTGGTCTCGCTCTTGCGCGTCCTCGGCATCGAGATCTCGCCAGACCAGACCTGTTGCTACCCGCTCGAGGTGGTCGTGCTGGCGCGAGAGCTGGCCGGTTACCAGGCCGATGACCCCGACGGCGCCGTCAGCGCGCTGCTCGCCGTTCGTGCAGCCGCGCGTGCGAGCAAGGATTTCGCGCGTGCCGATGACGTCCGAAACGGACTGGCCGGTTTCGGTTTCCACATCGAAGACACGCCGCAGGGCGCTCGCGTCATCTATCGGTCGGCGGAGTAGCCCATGGCGTTCATCGAGGGCCGTAACGCCGTCCGAGAGGCCCTCTGGGCGGGCATGCCGCTGCGGCGGGTGATGATCGCCGACAACATCCAGCCCGATCGCACCATCGACGACATCGTCCGCGTCGCCGAGAAGACCGGCGTCATCATTCAGCGGGTGTGCAAGCGCGAGATCGACAAGGTGAGTGAACGAGGGGCGCACCAGGGTGTCGTCGCGGATGCTGAGCCGTATCCCTATGCGATGCTCGACACCGTGCTCGCCGAGGCCCGCTCCAAACCTCACTCGCTCATCATCGCCCTCGATCACGTCACCGACCCGGGCAATCTCGGCGCGGTTGTGCGTTCGGCCGAGGTCGTAGGCGCCGATGCGGTGCTCGTCGCCAAGAACCGTGCCGCGGCCGTGACTCCGGCAGCGTACAAGGCTTCTGCGGGGGCGCTCGCGCACATCGCGCTCGCCCAAGAAACCAACATCGCGCGCTCGCTCGCGCGGTGCAAGGAGTCCGGCTACTGGGTTGCGGGTGCCTCCGAACATGCCGCGCAGACGGCATGGGAGGCCCCACTCGAGGGGCGCATCGTACTGGTGATGGGCTCGGAGGGTGAGGGGCTTGCCCGACTCACGCAGGAGACGTGCGACTTTCTGGTGCGCCTGCCTCAGGCTGGCCACGTCGGATCGCTCAACGTCGCACAAGCTACGACGGCGTTGGCCTACGAGTGGCTCCGCCGTGCGTCGCTGGGCGGGTGAGAGCGGTGCGTCTGCTGCTGGTTGACGGCTACAACGTCATCCGCCAGACCCCGCCGTACCGCGAGCTCGCTGATGGCGATCTCGAGACGGCTCGAGCGGCGCTCGTCTCCGATGTGGCGGCCTACTCGGACCGGTCGTTCGAGGCGACCGTCGTGTTCGACGGCCACCTCAATCCGGCGTCGAGTGGCGTCCCACACCAAGTCGCGGGCATCACCGTGGTCTTCTCCCGGTACGGGATGGACGCCGACTCGGTGATCGAGTCGATGGCGGCTGCGGCCAGGGAACGCGGCGACGATACGGTTGTTGTGACCTCGGATGCGCAGACGCAGTGGACTGTCCTTGGCGGCTCGGTGGTGCGCATGTCGTCACCCGAGTTCGCTGGCGAACTGCGAGATCAGGACGCCGAGTGGCGTGAGCACGCACCAGCCGGAAGCGCACGCTGTCGACTTGAAGATCGTGTCGACGCAGACACGCGCACGCGCCTGTCCAGATGGGCCAGAGGCGAGGCATAGACCGCTCTGAGCAGGCAATATGGCAGAAGACGGCACCCCGCGCATCCTCGCGTTAAGAACACCCGATCCCCATTGACTTAAGCTTTCCTAAGCCATATGGTGTTCAAAGTGTCGTTGCACGCTCGCGCCTTGCCGGAGGCGCAGTCCATCCCTCAACGGATGCAATCTGGAGCGTGCGAGTCACAGGGGGATTTGCCGTGCTGCAACATCATGGGATGACGGAACGTCGATTTCCTGGAGTAGCGAGAGGTGCGGAACTACAGCTCGTTCTGGCCGCCCAGCAGGGCGACGAGAGCGCATGCTGCGAGCTGGTCCGCAAGTATCGCGGGCTGATCCGCTACAAGGCCCGGACCTACTATCTTGTTGGCGCGGATCGCGACGACATCATTCAAGAGGGCATGATCGGCCTCTACAAGGCGATGCGGGACTACGACCCTATGCGCCAAGCGAGCTTCCACTCGTTTGCCGATCTCTGCGTCACTCGGCAGATCATCACCGCGGTCAAGTCGGCCACGCGGCGCAAGCATTCGCCCCTCAACGGATACGTCTCGCTTTCGCGTTCGACCTCCATGGAGGAGGACGGCGAGCGGCTGCTGTCCGACATCCTCGCCGCCAAGGGAGTATGTGACCCCGCCGAGATCGTCGTGGCCGCATGGGAGACCGACTTCATCCGCTCCGGCGTCACTGAAGCGCTGTCGTCATTCGAGGCCAAGGTGCTCGCGCTCTACACCAATGGACGCTCATATCAGGAAATCGCCGACGAGCTGGGAAGGCACACGAAGGCCGTCGACAACGCCCTGCAGCGGGTCAAGCGAAAGATGGAGACACAGATCGGGCGCTGCCGCGCCTGTTAGTGTGCGCAGCCGTTGAGGCACAGTTGCGAGGCCGGACGCCCTGACATGGCGGCGGCCGTTCGCTACACTAGTGCGCGCTCGCTGGCGTAGCTCAATGGCAGAGCAACTGATTTGTAATCAGTAGGTTGCGGGTTC
>CAZIPT010000105.1:0-3263 GCA_964541375.1 uncultured Eubacteriales bacterium | reverse complement strand
ATGCCGTTCGCGTGGAGTTCCTGACGTCGCCGGCCTCGGTCGGCGACATCATCGGCCTGTCGCTGATCCTCGACGCGGACACCACGGCATACGGCTACCACCGGGTGAGCTACGACCCCATCCGGCAGTGGACCTACTGCGCGGACCCCAAGCGCGGCCCGTGGGATCCCGCGTGCGCGTTCCCGCTCCCGTCCGCACCGCCGTACGAGGTTCCGTCCGCACTTCTTCCCCTTCCCCGAGCCCTCGGCCGGGGTCGATGTGAGCTGCGGGATCTGCGGGGGCGATGGCTGCCGCTTCTGCAAGGGAACCGGATGGCTTGAGATCTTAGGCTGCGGCATGGTCGACCCCAACGTGTTCGGCTACGTGGGAATCGATCCCGAGCGCTACTCGGGGTTCGCCTTCGGCATGGGCGTTGAGCGGATCGCTGCACTCAAGTACAACATTCCGGACCTCCGCATGCTGCTCGAGGGAGATATGCGCTTCTTGCGCCAGTTCTGACCCGACATGCCCTGACCCGACCGCTCACTCTCTGCCTGTTCGAAAGGACTCGCGATCATGCTCGTTTCGCTCAAATGGCTCAAGGAACTCGTCGACATCTCGCTGCCGGTGCCCGAGCTGGTTGACCGGCTCGATTTGACCGGCACCGCCGTGGAGTCGGCGAAGTCCGCCGGTGCCTCGCTGGACGGCGTGGTGGTCGGTCAGATCGCCGCCAAGGAGCGGCACCCCGAGGCCGAGAGGCTGTGGGTCACCACCGTCGACGTCGGTGCGGAGGAGCCGCTGCAGATCGTGTGCGGCGCACAGAACTTTGAGGCGGGCGACAAGGTGCCCGTCGCTCTCGTCGGCGCCACGCTGCCAAACGGCGTGACCATCAAGAAGGCGAAACTGCGCGGTGTCGAGAGCCGAGGGATGAACTGCTCGGCACGCGAGCTGGGTGTCGGCACGGACGAGGACGGCCTGATGATCCTGCCCGCCGACGCGCCCGTCGGGACACCGTTCGCCGAGTACCAGGGGCTCTCCGACACGATCCTCGAGCTTGAGATTACCCCCAACCGGCCGGACTGTCTGTCGGTCGTCGGCGTCGCCCGTGAGATCGGCGCTGTTCTAGGCGCTCAGTCTTCGGTTCCTTCGTCGACCCCCGAAGAGTGCGGCTTGCCGGTCAGCGAGACCGTCACCGTCACCATCGACGACGCTGAGCTGTGCGCGCGCTATACGGCGCGTCTGATTCGCAACGTCAAGATCGGCCCATCGCCCCAGTGGCTTGCCGAGAAGGTCGTCGCGTCAGGCACGCGCTCGATCAGCAACGTAGTCGACATCACCAACTACGTGATGTTCGAGCTCGGCCAGCCGCTCCATGCCTTCGACGCCGACCTCCTGGCGGTAGGTGAATCCGGGCGCATCGAGATCGGGGTGCGGCTTGCGCAGCCGGGTGAGTCGCTGACAACTCTCGATGGTCAGGATCGCAAGCTCGCCCCCGACGTGCTCCTCATCACCGACAGCTCCGGACCGGTTGCGCTCGCAGGCGTGATGGGGGGCGAGGCGACCGAGGTCAACGACCACACCGTTAACATCCTGCTCGAGGCGGCGTGCTTCTCGCCCTCATCGGTGTCTCATACCAGCCGCCGGCTCGGCCTGCTCTCTGAGGCCTCGTCGCGCTTCGAGAAGATCGTTGATCGCAGCGCGTGCGTTGCGGCTCTCGACCGGGCGGCTGCCCTGATGGCCGAGCTGGCCGGAGGGGAAGTGGCGCCGGGCGTGGTCGACGCCTATCCTGCCCAGCTGGTGCCGCGAAGGCTCGTCCTGCGTCACGAGCGGCTTCTGGGAGTGATCGGCGCGGACATCTCACAGACCGAGGCAGTCGAGATTCTCGGCCGCCTGGGCTGCACTGTGGTCGTCGATGGGGGAGAGTCCAGCGTCACCGTGCCGACATTTCGACCCGACCTCGAGCGCGAGATCGACCTGATCGAGGAAGTGCTGCGGGTCTGGGGTATGGAGCACGTGCCGTCGACGCTTCCGGCCGGGCGGGGTCGCGTCGGCGAGCTCACGAGGGCCCAGCGCTGGCGCGAGCGCGTCGGAGCGACTTTGCGCGCTTCCGGACTCAACGAGACCATGACGTACTCCTTTGCAGACCCGGTCGACATGGACCGCATGCGTCACGAATCTCCGGAGGATGAGCTCTGCGTCGAGCTGCTCAATCCCATGTCCGGGGAGCAGGCCACACTTCGCCGATCGCTGCTGCCCGGCCTCCTGCGCTCCGTCGCTTACAACCAGAACCGAACCGTGAACAACGTGCACCTCTACGAGATCGGTTCGATCTTTCGCACCGCCGAGGGGCGCAAGCAGCCCAAGGAGCGTACGGTCGTCGCCGGCGTTCTCGCCGGAGCGTGGCACGAGCCGGCCTGGAACGAGGCGGCCGCGCCGCTCGGCTTCTTCGATGGCAAGGGGATCATCGAGTCACTCGCGCGCGACTTGGGTGTTTCGCGACTGAAGGTTCGCGCGGCCGACATCGGTCACCTTCAGCCGGGTCGCTCGGCTGAAGTACTCGTGGGCGGGCAGGTCGTCGGCTGGCTCGGCGAGGTGCACCCGGCGGTGCTCGACGCCTTCGAGACGCAGGCGCCCGTCACCGCGTTCCAGCTCGACTTCGCGGCGCTCGCGCGTGAGGCCGCCGATGCTAAGCCCTACTCAGACGTGCCCCGGTTCCCGGGTGTGGAGCTCGACGTCGCCTTGCTCGTTTCGGAGAGCGTGACCGCCGAGAAGATCGAGCAGGCGATCAGCTCGGCCGGCGGCAAGCTGCTCGCGTCGGTGCGGCTGTTCGATGTCTATCGCGGTGCGGGCGTGCCACACGGCGTGAAGTCGATGGCGTTCGCGCTGGTGTACCGCGCACCCGACAGAACCCTCACGGCCGAGGAGGTAGAGTCGGTTCACGAGCGACTGGTCCGTAAGGTTTGCGCCGCAGTTGGGGGAGAACTGCGGAGCTAAGATTCACAATGAGTACACGATTGGAACCGACTGAATCCAAACTGTCTCGTAGTCAAATACGAAACGGCCGCCTTCGTTAATCAATATGACCGTCCATTTCCTTGACTTATGTCCGCGTACTCTCCACACTAGCTCCATAGTTGTTCCCATGTCTGGGGCCTTCGGTTCTGGATTGCCGGGAACTGGCGTGGAGGGGGCGCGGTATGTTCTCATCGTCAAGGGGAGACGGTTCCAAGGCGCTGCTCGTAGTCTTGTTGACGCTTCTGATGGTGCTCGCGCTGGGAGTGGGT
>CAZIPT010000104.1:0-3333 GCA_964541375.1 uncultured Eubacteriales bacterium | reverse complement strand
GGCACGCACACGACCACGCGGGGCTTCGGCTGCCAGGGGAAGCGCTTCACGCGCGTCTTGTTGATGAAGTAGCGCAGCATGGCCTCGGTGACCTCGAAGTCGGCGATGACTCCGTCCTTGAGAGGGCGAATCGCGACGATGCTGGCCGGGGTGCGGCCGAGCATACGCTTGGCGTCGAGCCCGACGGCGAGCACTCGCTTGCTGTCACGCTCGACGGCAACAACCGACGGCTCGATCAAGACGATTCCCCGGCCGCGGACCGAGACGAGCGTATTCGCGGTTCCCAGGTCGACGGCCATATCGCCGCCCCAGGAGTTGAAGAACATATCGACAAGCGACACGGTCGCTCCTTTTCATCAATGCCGACCACGGGGCCGGGGGTGCATTCGTGGGGCGCGCTTCTGCGCCTCGCACGCCAAAACCGACCCTGGACCTCAAACGGACCGGGCCGGTGGTGCCTGACCAAGCTGGAAGTGTACCACAGAGAGTGCAGTCTCCTGCCCAGGCGGAGCTCATCGCCGCAGGTCTAGGGCGTGCACGAGACCGGGATTCACGACCCTACATCAGTCCGAGGTCCCTGAGGCTCGAGTGTTCCCCTCCGTCTCCGACCACGACGTGATCGAGAACCTCGATCCCCAAGACGTCGCCCGCCTTCACCAGGCGCCGCGTCAACTGCACGTCGGCTCCGGACGGCGTCGGATCGCCGCTGGGGTGGTTGTGGACGAGTACGATCGACGCCGCCGAGACCCGAACCGCCTCCTTGAAGAGCTCGCGTGGGTGCACGATCGAAGCGTTCAGAGAGCCGATCGAGACTTCGACCATCTTGAGCAGCTGGTTCTTGGTATTGAGAGCAAGGCACCAGAAGTGCTCGCGGTCCAGCCCTCGGAGTTGAGCGCCGCAGAGGCAGACCACGTCTTCGGCAGTCGAGATCACGGTTCGCGGGGAACACCTCCAGGCAGAAGCCCGGCGGCTTATCTCGAGGCACGCGAGGACTCTCGCCGCCGCGGCAGGGCCCACCCCTTCGAGGGCGACCAGATCCTCACCGCACACGCGCCAGAGACCATCGGGTATGGGGTGCTCGGACAGGAGTGCTTGAGCCCGCGATTCAGAACCCTCTCCGATCACGATCGATAGCAGGCCCGCGTCGGAGAGGGACTCCGCCTTACCTGTGAGCAGCATCTCTCGCGGACCCTGATTGCGACCCAGAAGTCGTGGCGCCATCCGTTGGTACCTCCGCAGCAGTATGGGCGGTTGCGCGGAGGGGTACCGCGTGGAACACGTCAAAGGCTGACGCACGCGCCTTAGCCTGAACTTGCCGCATTCTTCACAGAAGTCGGTCGCGAGTGAGCCCGAGTTCTTGACTATGCTCATGGCGCATGCCTAATGTCCGTTCAGCGAATTCCAGCCGGGCGGTCTTTGCTGCGCACGCGACCCGCCCGTGCCGTGGCCCGAGTTGCCCATATCTGATGCCGGGGGTGCACAATGAGCTTCCTCTACCTGGAGGAGCACGATTTCTGTTCTTTTGTGGACGCACTCGTGAAGAGCACACGCGTCGTGGGGCCGGTTGCGAAGCGCCAAAGGTTCACATTCAGCGAGCTACTCTCGGCCAAAGACCTGCGACTCGACTACGACGTCACCCTTCTGCCGCCCAAGAAGGTGTTCTTCCCGCCCAAGCAAGAGATCGCGCGCTTCGACGCCGACTCGGTTGAGGGGACCATCGCGCCCGTGGACACGGTCCTGCTGGGCGTACACCACTACGACATGCGCGGAATCGACATGACGGACTTCCTGTTCCGGGAGCGCAACGCGGACTGGGACTACCTCGCCCAACGAGAGGCCACAACCATCGTGGCGTCCAACGTCCAGAATGTTGCCCCGCGCGCCTTCTGGGCCTCGATGCTCGACACCAACGAACCCAAGGGCCATGACGCCTACCTCACCAGAATCGATGGCGGCTACCTGTACGAGTCGCGGACGCCCAAGGGCGAGGCTCTTCTGGCTCACGGTGCGTTTCGCGAGGCAACCGCCGAACAGATCGCTGCTGCCGAGAAGGTCAACGCCGATGTCCTCGGCCAGTGCCAGGAGCAGCTGCCCTATTCGAGCGCGGAAATCGCCAAGACCATCCGTGAGTCCTTCTCCAACGAAGACCTCTGGAACGAGCTCGCAAAGGACTGCTTCAGCTGCGGCTCGTGCAACACGGTGTGCCCCACGTGCTACTGCTTTGACATGCGTGACGTCTGGAATCTCGATCAGAGCACGGGTACGCGAACTCGCTACTGGGATGCCTGCCTGACCCGGGAGTTCGCAGCGATCTCCATGCCCGGAGGTGGCCACGAGAACTTTCGCGAACACCACCAGACCCGCTTTCGCCACCGGTTCATGCGCAAGGGGGCGTACCTTAACGAGAAGCTCGGCAGTCCCGCATGCACCGGCTGCGGACGCTGCTCGATGGCATGCACGGTGGATATCGCAGACCCTGTCCGAGTCATCACAACCATCATGGAGTGGTCGTAATGCCGAGCGAATCTCACGATTGCGCGTGTGCCCAGCGAGAGGGTCTGTTCGTCCCCCGGGAGGCGAAGATCCTCCACGCCCACGCCCCAACCTCGACGGAGAAGCACTTCACACTCCAGTTCGCGGACGGTTCCCCGCTCAAGTTCCAGCCGGGCCAGATCCTCGAAGTGGGTGTGATGGGCTACGGCGAGATCCCCATCGGAATCGCCAGTTCTCCCACGCGCACCAACACGTTCGAGATCGTAGTACGGACGGTCGGCCGTGTGTCCACCGCGATCAACAGCAAGAACATCGGCGATTCACTGTGGGTCCGAGGGCCCTTGGGGCACGGGTTCGACGTCGATGCCCTGCGTGGAAACGACGTGCTGGTCGTGGCGGGCGGCATCGGCATCTGTCCCACCAGGAGCCTCATCCAGTACATCGCCGACCAGCGCGACGACTTCGGCCGTTTCGTGCTCTTCTACGGCGCCCGCGATCCACTGCAGTTGCTGTTTCCGGAAGACCGGGGCGTCTGGCGAGCCACGCACGGCATCGAGTATCACGAGACGGTGGATCGCGCCGATATCTCGTGGACCGGAAACGTGGGTGTGATCACCACCTTGTTCAGAAACACGCACCTCTCGGCAGACACCCGTGTCATCATCTGCGGGCCACCCGTGATGTTCGAGTTCGTCATCCGGGAGCTCGATGAGGCGGGAATCAAGCGCGAGAACATCTACGTCGACCTGGAGCGCCGCATGAAGTGCGGCGTGGGCAAGTTCGGACACTGCCAGATCAACGACAAGTACTGCTGCATTGACGGACCGGTGTTCACGTACG
>CAZIPT010000103.1:0-3459 GCA_964541375.1 uncultured Eubacteriales bacterium | reverse complement strand
GGGGCTTCAAGGAGCTTCTCGGCAAGAACCTGGGCAAGAAGTTCGGCAAGGAGATGATTGACGCCAACTTCGAGGCCGTCGATCGCGCGTTCAAGGAGGTGACTGTGGCGTGAACAAGTGGGATGTCAGCGATATCAACGAGTGGAAGAGCGACCAGTTCCCGCGCGGAGCGGTCATTCCGACCGCTGGAAACTCCGACGACTACGTCACGGGCGGCTGGAGAAGCGATCGGCCGTATCGCGACGATGACAAGTGCACCCAGTGCCTGCTGTGCTGGGTATTTTGCCCGGACACTTCGGTCATGGTCAAGGATCAGAAGGTTCACGACTTCGATCTCGAACACTGCAAGGGCTGCGGGATCTGCGCCAAAGAGTGCCCTGTGGACGCCATCGAAATGGTGCCCGAGGGCTGCGAACTGCCGGGGGTGAAGTAGATGCCGACCCAGAAAGTGGTCGCCACCACCGGCAACACGATGGTCGCCGAGGCCATGCGCCAGTGCGCTCCCGACGTGGTTCCGGCCTATCCCATCACGCCGCAGACCACCATCGTGGAGGAGTTCGCGAAGTTCGTAGCTCAGGGCCGCGTGCACACCGAGTACGTGACCGTTGAGTCCGAGCACTCGGCGATGAGCGCCTGCGTCGGCGCTTCTGCGGCCGGTGCCCGCGTCATGACCGCGACGTCTTCGCAGGGCCTCGCGCTCATGTGGGAGGAGCTGCACATCGCGGCCGGTCTGCGCCTGCCGATCGTAATGGCCAACGCCAACCGCGCTCTGGCCGCGCCGATCAACATCCACTGCGACCATTCCGACATCATGGGCGCGCGGGACACCGGCTGGGTGATCTACTTCGCCGAGACCGCGCAGGAGGCCTACGACAACACGATCATGGCGCTGCGCGTCGCCGAGCACCCCGACGTGATGCTCCCGGCGATGTCGACGCTCGACGGCTTCATCACCACACACTCGATCGACCGCGCGGAGCTTATGGACGACGAGAGCGTCAAGGCGTTCGTCGGCGAGTACAAGCCCGAGAACGCATTGCTCGACGTTGAGAACCCCGCCACTCACGGTTCCTTCTCCGGTCTCGGCGGCCCGTACTTCGAGTTCAAGAAGTCGCAGCGCAACGCGATCGACCGCTCGATGGCCGTCATCAAGGACGTCGGCGCCGAGTGGACCAAGCTCTCCGGTCGGCCCTTCGATGTCATCGAGGGCTGGGGCATGGAGGACGCCGAGTACGTGATCTTGGCCATCGGTTCCACCGCCGGCAACGCGCGTCACGTGGCTCGCGAGATGCGCGCCGAGGGCGTCAAGGCGGGCGTGCTCAAGGTTCGCGTCTTCAGGCCGTTCCCGTTCGCCGAGATCGCCGACGCCATCAAGGGCGCCAAGGCCGTTGCGGTACTCGATCGCTCCGAGTCCTTCGGCGCCGAGGGCGGACCGCTCTTCCTGGAAGTCCGCAGCGCGCTGTACGACTCCGATTCGCGTCCCGCACTGGTCAACTACGTGTACGGACTCGGCGGTGCCGACGTAAAGCTTGAGCTCATGAGGCGCGTCTTTGACGACCTCGTCGACGTTGCCGCTGGTGTGATCGAGTCAGGCCGACTCGTCTACCTCGGCGCCCGATAGGAGGGAGAAGAAGATGGCCAATATCAAGGAGCTCTCCACTCGGGAGGATCGCCTGGCCGGTGGGCACCGACTGTGCGCCGGCTGCGGCGCCTCCATCGCCGTGCGCCAAGTGCTGCTCGGCGCGGGCGAGACGCCCGTCGTCGCAGGCTGTGCGACCGGCTGTCTCGAAGTCTCGACCACGATCTACCCCTACACGTCGTGGAAGACGCCGTTCATCCACAACGCCTTCGAGAACTCGGCCGCCACGATCTCCGGCGTCGAAGCTGCTTTCAAGGGGCTGAAGGCCGCGGGCAAGATCCCCGCCGACAAGCGCGTCAAGTTCGTCGCCTTCGGCGGTGACGGCGGCACGTATGACATCGGGCTGCAGTCGCTCTCCGGTGCCATGGAGCGCGGGCACGACATGGTGTACGTCTGCTACGACAACGGCGCCTACATGAACACCGGCATCCAGCGTTCCTCGGCGACGCCATTCGGCGCCTGGGCGACGACGGCCGAGGTGGGCAAGGCGCAGCAGGGCAAGAAGCAGCGTCGCAAGGACCTCACGTCGATCATGGCGGCACATAACATTCCGTACGTGGCGCAGGCTTCTGTGAGCCACTGGAAGGACCTCACCGATAAGGCCGAGAAGGCTTTCGAGGTCGAGGGCCCTGCGTTCATCAACATCCTCGCGCCGTGTCCTCGCGGTTGGCGCACCAAGCCTGAGGACACCATTGGCATCGCGAAGCTGGCAGTGCAGACCTGCTTCTGGCCGCTCATCGAGGTCGTTGACGGCGAATGGCGCCAGACGGTCAAGGTCGCCAACAAGAAGCCGATCGAGGAGTTCCTCAAGCCACAGGGCCGGTTCGGTCACCTCTTCAAGCCCGGAAACGAGGCCCTGCTCGTTGAGGTGCAGGCCGAAGTCGACCGGTACTGCGAGTACATCCAGAACCGCTGCAACTGCGGCAAGTAGGGCTGCGCGGCACCGAGCAGTTCGAGGGGCCTCGGAAGCGAGCTTCCGGGGCCCCGTTCGTTGCTCACCGTGCCAGCCTTCAGGTAGCGTTGCGTCATGCATATCTCTACACTGAGTGAATTATTAACGCGCAGGACAGAGATACTGTTTCTGTTGCGGAGTGCACCACAATCGGGAATCGTCATCAGAGGGGCCGCTCGATGGCAGTGATAGTGACCAAGTTCGGTGGAACGTCGGTGGGAAGCACCGACCGCATCCGTGCGGTCGCGAAGCGCCTGGTCGCGCGAAAGCAGGCCGGGGACTCGGTCGTGGCGGTCGTCTCGGCGATGGGCAAGGTCACCGACGAGCTGGTAGAACTCGCGCGCGCAATCACCAGCGAGCCTCCTGACCGTGAGATGGACATGCTGCTATCCACGGGCGAGCAGGTCTCAATCTCGCTACTGGCCATGGCGATCATCGCCGAGGGTCAGGACGCCGTGTCGTTCACCGGTGCGCAGGTGGGAATCGTGACCGACACGGTCCACAGCAAGGCCAAGATCACCGAGGTTCGCGCAGACCGCGTGCGGGAGGCCCTAAACCAGGGCAAGATTGTGATCGTGGCCGGTTTCCAGGGCATGACGCCAGACGGAACGATCACCACACTCGGCCGGGGCGGTTCCGACACGACGGCCGTGGCTGTGGCGGCCGGCATCGGCGCCGACATCTGCGAGATCTACACCGACGTTGATGGCGTCTACACCGCCGACCCGCGCCTCGTCCCCAACGCGCGCAAGATCGACGCACTCTCGTACGAGGAGATGCTGGAGATGGCGGCGAGCGGCGCCGGCGTGCTTAAGATGCGCAGTGTCGAGTTCGCACGTAACCACGGCGTGGTCATCCACTGCCGTTC
>CAZIPT010000102.1:0-4042 GCA_964541375.1 uncultured Eubacteriales bacterium | reverse complement strand
GCGGCGGTGTTCGCGACGCGGCCGGGATCCGCGGTCACCGCCGCACGGACGTCGGGGCCTTGCCCGGCCGCATCATCCAGTCGATCAACCAGGTCGGCACCAAGAATCCCGTCTTCATGATGGATGAGATCGACAAGGTGGGCGCCGACTTCCGAGGCGACCCGACCTCCGCCCTGCTTGAGGTGCTCGATCCCGAGCAGAACAACTCGTTCCAGGACCACTACCTTGAGGCGCCGTTCGACCTGTCCAACGTCATGTTCATAACCACAGCCAACCTGCTGGACACGATTCCCCCGGCGCTTCAAGACCGCATGGAGGTCATCCACTTCCCGGGCTACACCGAGGAAGAGAAGATCCACATCGCCGAGAAGTACCTCATCCCCAAGCAGCTCGCCGAGCACGGCCTCACTTCGGCCAAGCTTGAGATCAAGCGCGACGCGGTCAGCGACATGGTTCGTCTCTACACGCGTGAGGCGGGTGTGCGCGGGCTCGAGCGCACCGTGGCCACCATCGCGAGGCAGGTCGCCCGCAAGGTGGTCGAGGGAAAGAAGGGGAAGACCCTCGTCTCGCGCCGCACACTCCACAAGTACCTCGGACCTGAGCGGTTCAGCTTTGGCATCGCGGGCGAGAAAGATGAGGTCGGCGTGTCTACGGGGCTCGTCTGGACCGAGGCCGGCGGCGATGTGATCTCCATCGAGGCGACGCAGATGCCCGGCAAGGGCGCCTTGATCCTCACCGGGCAACTCGGCGACGTGATGCGCGAGTCGGCAACGGCCGCCGTCTCCTACATCCGCGCGAGGGCGGCTTCGCTCGGCATCCCTGAGGACTTCCAGGACCACACCGACCTGCATATTCACGTGCCAGCGGCGGCAACGCCCAAGGACGGCCCCTCGGCAGGCATCACGATGGCCACCGCGATCGCCTCGGTGCTCACGGGCTGCCCGGTGCGCCGCGACATCGCGATGACGGGAGAGATCACGCTCCGAGGTCGCGTGCTGCCCATCGGCGGCCTCAAGGACAAACTGCTCGCCGCTCATCGAGCGGGGCTGACAACCGTGCTCATCCCCAAGGAGAACGTGCGCGACCTGACCTTGCTGCCGGAGCGCGTGCGGACCGAGCTCAACATCGTCGCCGTGAAGAACATGGACGAGGTGCTCGATCTCGCGCTGGTGGAATCGTGTCGGCCCGCGAAGGCGCGTCGCCGATAGGACCGGACGGCACGCGGCTTCACGCGGGCATCTCGGCGGGGCGCTGAGTCGTCGAGGGCGATGCTATCATCGGGCGGGCCGGAGTCGACGCGAGCGCAAACGGGAGTGTCTTCGATGCGAGTTCTCATCACGGGAGGCGCGGGCTTCATCGGGAGCAACCTCGCGCACGCGCTGGTTGCCAGCGGCCACGAGGTTGGTGTCATCGACGACCTGTCGACCGGGAAGACCGACAACATTCATCCCTATGCGTGGTTCCGACAGCTCGACATCCTCGATCCCGCGTTTCCTGCGGCGGTCGCCGAGTTCGCGCCGGACGCCGTCGTTCACCTGGCGGCCCAGGCCAGCGTCGCCGTCTCGATCCAGGATCCCGACCGCGACTGGGCCGTGAACGCAGCGGGAACGCGCACGGTAGCAGCCGCAGCTCGCTCAGCAGGCGCTAGGCGGGTCGTCTCGGCGTCCTCGGCCGCGGTCTACGGCGAGCCACTCCAATCCGACCTGCCGCTGAAGGAGGGCGCTCCCAAGGAGCCGGTCAATCCCTACGGCACAAGCAAGCTGGCCGCCGAGACCATGCTCGCCGAAGCGCTCGCGGGCTCCGGCGTCGACTACGCGTCGCTCCGCTTCAGCAATGTCTACGGCCCTCGCCAGGACGGTGCGGGGGAGGGCGGCGTGGTAGCGATCTTCTGCACGCGCATGCACGATGGCGTGCCACCGGTCGTGTTCGGCACCGGATCGCAGACCCGCGACTTCATCTACGTCGGTGACGTGGTCGCGGCTATCATCTCGGCGCTGAGCTCGGAGTCTCCGCTGGCGGCCGAGGGCCCGGACGGCGCCTCCTACAACATCTCGACGGGCGACGAGTCGTCGGTCGACGCGCTCCTGCTCGCGTTGAGGCAGGCGTCGGGGTATCTCGGCGATGTGGAGCGTGAGCCCGCGCGTGAGGGCGACGTGGACCGGAGCTCGCTCGACCCCTCCAAGGCCGAGCGTGTCTTGGGCTGGCATGCGAACCAGACGCTCGACAAGGGTGCCGCCGTGACGTGGCGGTGGTTCGCCAACCGCGCATGAGCGAATCAGTGCCGACGGGCAGCGACACGCCCATGACCGCCGAGCAGATCTGCGCGCTTCATGAAGCGCGCGCTCGCGCCGAACTGGCCGCCGCTGACGCGCTCGCACCTGGCGCCGACGGAGTCGCGTGGCGCGGAGCGCTCCTGGCACAGGTCGCGGTTGTGAAGGGATTGCCCGGGCCTGCCGAGGCGTCCGGCGGAGAGGCGTTCTCCGGCTCAGACGGTGAGGCCGCCACCAAGGCGCTTGCCGCGCTCGGCTACGGTGAGGGGGAGCTCTTCTTCACGCTCTCGAGGCCGGTCCCCCAGATGGATCCTGAGCGGGTGGCTTCTCGGATTCGCGCCCAGATCGAGGCGGTCGACGCTTCACTGGTTCTCGCGGTGGACGGTGAGGCCGCAGCCGACGTCGCGGCCGCCTTCGGCATCTCGCAGCCCGCGTGGGGCAAGGCGGTCCGCATTCTGGGCAGGCGGATCGTCGCCGTGGACGGGCTGGAGGCCTCGCTCAACCAACCCGCGCGAAAGCGCCGGGTCTGGGAGCAGCTCAAGAACGCCCGAGCAGAAGGACCGGTGTACTAGTCCTCTTCGATCTCGGAGATGGCGCCCATCGGGCACTCCTCCATGCAGGTTGCGCAGCCGTCGCAGTTCTCGTCGTGTACGGCCTCGGCAGCGTCGCCGACGATCTCGAGCACGTCGTTGGGGCACGCATCGACGCAGATGCCGCAGGCTGAACACTCGTCCTCGATGATGATGGGTCGGGGCATCGAAGCTCCTTAACGGTTCGGTCGAGCGACGTTGCCGCCGCCCGAGTTTTCGTGCGTACCTTACCGACCGTCTGCCCTGCTGTAAAGACCCTTCCCGCGCCAGTTCAAGCGGGACCACCTGCTGGTAATCGAGACCCGACTTGGGGTATAGATAGTAATTGGTTTGGCATGAAACTTGATAATGAGGCACTTAGATTTCTCGGATGTCATCCGTGGCGCTGTTTGGCGCCTGAGGGGATCGAGCAGAAGCAATACGGTTCATTCGTGCACTCGAACGTCCGCGACACTGAAAGGGGATTCACCTATGGGCAAGGTAATCGGTATCGATCTTGGTACCACCAACTCGGCGATGGCCGTCCTGGAAGGCGGAGAGCCGACCATCATCATCAACGCCGAGGGCGATCGCACCACACCGTCGGTTGTCGCGTTTCGCAAAGATGGCGAGCGCGTCGTAGGCAAAGCGGCCAAGAACCAGGCCGTGACCAATCCCGAGAACACCATCACGTCTATCAAGCGCTTCATGGGCCGCAAGTTCTCCGAGGTAAGCTCCGAGCTCAAGACCGTGGCCTACGACGTCATCAAGGGCAAGGACGGCCGGGTCGAGGTCAAGATCGAGGGCAAGGACTACACGCCCGAGGAGATCTCGGCGATGACGCTCCAGAAGCTCAAGGCCGACGCCGAGAAGTACCTGGGCGAGACCATCACGCAGGCCGTCATCACGGTTCCCGCGTACTTCAACGACATGCAGCGTCAGGCGACCAAGGACGCCGGCAAGATCGCCGGCCTTGAGGTCAAGCGCATCATCAACGAGCCGACCGCGGCCGCGCTGGCCTACGGCCTGGACAAGGGCGACAAGAGCCAGACGATCCTCGTCTTCGACCTCGGCGGCGGTACCTTCGACGTCAGCGTCATGGAGCTCGGCGAGGGCGTCTTCGAGGTCAAATCCACCAACGGTGACAACCACCTCGGCGGCGACGACTGGGACCATAAGGTCATCGACTGGCTGGCCGACCGC
>CAZIPT010000101.1:395-4230 GCA_964541375.1 uncultured Eubacteriales bacterium | reverse complement strand
CACGCATTGGCACCCTCAGAGAAGTGGCAGTTTGTTGGACTCTACAAATCGGATGAGGCGTCGCATATCTTCTGCATGCTGGCAGCTGAGGCGTAGAAGATCGCCGAGATCAACATGGGAAGTGCGAGCATGAAGGCCATCGCACCCCATGCGCCGTTCGGCCAGCCCGCGAGGATCCCCCAGACGATGATTCCCACAGAGCCGATCACCAGCAGCAAGGCTGCCAGATTCTCGAAGAAGAGCCCGAGCACAAATACCACGATCAGAAAGCCCGAGAAGAGCAGCCCGTAGGCCGCGGCCACCGCAAGCGGCTCACCCTTGTACGCGTACTGGCTGCCGAACCCCATCCAGAACGTGAACACGATCCCGCTGATGAGCAGGCAGCGGGCGACTATGCGCTGGAAGTTCATCTGCTCTGACTTGCACGTGCGTGCGAGTAGTTCCACCGGACATCTCCTTCCGTGCATTGAAGAGAAACGGCGCAACCTCTTTCTCTCCATGATGTTCCCTTATTGAGCCTTTGCCTACCCCGTGAAGTGGTCCCGTTCAGCGCGGCCGAACGCTCACAAGCGCGATCCGAATTGCTCGATCAGCCTGTTCTCAGCGGGGACGGAAAGCGCGTCGAGGACCATCTCCATCGCCGAGACCATGACTGGTGGGCCTGCGACGATGAACGGGCGGTTGAGCTCTTCGGCCGGCAAGTAGCGTCGAACCAAGTCCGCGGTGATGAAGCCGCTTTCGCCACTCCAGCCGTCCGGCGGCGACTCGTAGCACAGCACCGTCCGCACACCGATCTCGACCATGGCCTCGAGCTCGGCCTCGAACGGCACACACGAATCGTCGCGATTCCCATAGAACAGCAGCGCGCTGGCGAAGACCCGGCCTCTCCGTTTGGCGTCCCGCAGCATACTTCGAACCGGCGTGATTCCCACGCCGCCCACCAGAAAGGCAAGCCGCGAAGCGGTCGCCGGCAGCGCCAATCGCCCCCCGGGCCCCGTGACCACGGCTGCGTCGCCCGGGACAAGGGACGCCAGTAGGTTCTTGTAGTCCGAACCGGAGAGCCGTGTGGTTATCTCAAGGTAGTCGTCGCCAGGCGCCGAGCAGATCGTGAAGGTCTCGGACACGCGGCCGTCACTTTGCGCCAGGGCCAGCACAATCCACTGCCCTGGTGCGAATGTGAAACCCTCCGGTCGAGAGAAGCGTGCGGTATAGACGTCTGCGCCACACGTCTCCCCGCCAAGGAACTCGACTGCGTGGCTCGTACTCATCCGGGCTCCGTCTCGGCTAGTTGGGCACTCCCTCGGGAACATACCCTTCGCAGTCGAAGGAGAGCAATGTCGCTGGATTGGAGCGCCATGAGCATGAGCAGGCATTTCTCCGCGTGCGTGGTGGCCATATCGCTCGTGCTGGTCGGAACCGGATGCACGCGGCTTCTGCCCCCCAGCGCCACGCAGATACCACCGGCCGCCGCCGAGCAAAGCGCCGTCCCCTCCTCCACAGACCTCGGTACGGTCGAGGTCACCTCATACAAGGGGAAGCCCCTCGACACCGTTGCCAGTGAACCCGAGAACTCGATCAAGGGCCCGCAAGAGATCGATAGGGCGACCTACCGGCTTGCCGTGACGGGACAGGTCGACAAGCCGCTTAAGCTCACGTACGAGCAAGTCAGGGCGATGCCCTCGTATAAGAAAGTGACCACGCTGAACTGCGTCGAAGGATGGAGCAAGACGTACCTGTGGCAAGGCGTTCGGCTGCGGGACCTGCTGACACAGGCCGGTTACGACCCCGCGGCCAAGACGGTGATCTTCACGAGCTACGACGGATACTCGACCTCGCTGCCGCTCGATTTCGTGGTGTCACGCAACCTGCTACTCGCCTATGCGATGAACGACAAGGAGATCCCGCCGGAGCGGGGCTTTCCCTTCCAGGTGGTCGCCGAGGACCGCTTTGGCTACAAGTGGGCGAAGTGGGTCACGGGCATCGAAGTGTCCAACGACGCGAACTACCGCGGCTACTGGGAGAAGCGGGGCTACGACAATGACGCGCTTCTGCCCGGGGCGAAGTAGCGTCGCCGAGGCCTACAGCTACGCCGGAATGATCACGAAGAGCAGCACCGACAAGAAGTGCAAGATGCTTCCGGCCAGCACGAACACATGCCAGACGGCGTGCATGTATCGGACCCTCTTCATCACGTAGAAGATCGTCCCGAAGGTGTAGCAGAGCCCGCCGGCCACCAGCAGCCAGATGCCCGCGCTGGGCAGAGCCGCGACAAGCGGCTTGAGCGAGAACACGATCATCCAGCCCATGCCCAGGTAGACGGCCGCCGAGAGCCAACGGGGGCGATACGTCCAAAACGCCTCGGCGGCGATTCCGGCGAGTGCGAACGCCCAGACGACGCCGAAGACGACGAGGCCACCCGAACCCCTGAGCGTGACCAGGCAGTACGGAGTGTAAGTGCCGGCGATGAGCACGTAGATTCCACAGTGATCGAGAATCTTGAAGACGTGCTTCACGCGCTCCTGCGGGAAGCTGTGGTAGAGCGTCGAAGCGGTGTACTCGAGCACGAGTGAGATTCCGTAGACGATCGCGCTACCTATGGCCCAGCCGTTGTGACTCTGACCTGCGTAGACGAGCAGAATCGCCAGCGCGGCGATCGACAGGCCTACGCCGAGCCCATGGATAATGCTGTTGGCTATCTCCTCGCCCAGCGTGTAGGCGCGAATCTTCGAAGAGCCCATCGCCTCAGAGCCTTGCGGTGTTGACTCGTCCGTCACGAGTCGACGTCCTCCTCGGGCGAAGCCGTCGTCGTGCACTGCATCACGCCGCCCAGCGCGAAACACTCGGCCGCGGGGTCGCTGATCAGGACCATGATGTCGTGAGAATAGATGCCCGGCTTCTCGCCGAGCCGGCGCACGATGGCGTTGTAGAGCTCCTCCTTGAGGTCGGGACCACGCCCGGGAAGCATCGCGATCTCGATGATCGTCAGTCGGTCCGACCGGATCTCCGGCGCATCGATGTCGTCTGCAGGCGTCTCGATGATTCTCTGCATGACGCGGTCGTCGGGCACGCCGAGCGACTCGGTGACCGCCGTGCGGACGCCGTGCAGGATGTCACGCTTGTACGAGGTGGTCTTGCCTGACTGGATGTCGATACGGACGATCGGCATGCTTCCCTCCCGGTTCGCGGGTTCATCTACTATACCCGCTGGTCAGGTTCGACGACACACGATGCCGCTTCAGACGACACTGCGGCGTCTTCGGGCTAGACCTCGGAGGCCTCGATCGGGTTCTCGGCGACGGCGGAGGCGACTCGGCGAGCCTGGCCTTTGGTCTGCACGATGAACACTCCCACGATCGCGACCGCCCCACCCACAATGGTCAGCAGCGTCGGTAGCTCTCCGAGCCAGACCCAGGCGATTCCCATGGCGAGCACTGGCGCGAGATACAGAAACGACGACAGGATCGAAGCGGGCATCCGCGCCAGCGCGTAGTTCCAGAGCACGTAGGCTATCGCCGCGGGGAAGATGCCCAGGTAGATGATTGCGATTGTTGCCGAGGGTGCCGCTGAGGGGAACTGGCGGATCAGTCCGGGCGCGAAGATCAGCAGCGGAAGGGTCCCCGCCCAGATCGAGTAGCTCGTGAACTCCAGCGCCGAGTAGTGCGTCAGCGGCTTCTTGGAGACGATGAAGAACACCGACGTCGATACCGCTGCCAGCAGGATGAGAAGCGCGCCGGGGTCGAAGGTCAGTCCACCGCCCTGGCTCATGGAGATGACCGCCACCCCTGCAACGGCCACCGCGATCCCCTGCCCGCCGCACACGGTTAGGGCCCCTCCC
>CAZIPT010000101.1:0-385 GCA_964541375.1 uncultured Eubacteriales bacterium | reverse complement strand
GCGCTTGGCGTCAGTGTCGAAAAGATGAGCGGCAACGTTCAGGCGCTCGCCGAGAAAGCCCGACGACATAGGCGCCGTGAACACCGGGCCTGCCGCGATCAACAACGACGCCGCCCCCGCCTGAACCGTCATCTCGCCGAAGTTGAGCGCCACGTGGTAGATGGTGATTCCCGTGAGCCCGGCGATGGCGATCCGCCCGTAGTCGCGTCGGTCAGGAAGGCGCATTCGGGTGACCAGCGCGTACAGAATAAGTGCGAGCGATGCGGTGCCGAAACGCAAGAGGGCGACCTCACCGGGGCCGTAGCCGTCGGGGCCGGGGACGCCTCGCGCTGTGGGCCCCAGACCCGCCACAATACCGGCCAACGCCTCCGCCCCGAGCGACGGG
>CAZIPT010000100.1:0-5173 GCA_964541375.1 uncultured Eubacteriales bacterium | reverse complement strand
GCCAAGAACGGCACCCTGTCGGGCTGGATCAAGGGCCCGGCCACGGCGGCCTACGGCGGCGCGGGCGAGGTCGCGAGCTCGATGAGCGCCGACGGCAGCGAGCAGACCTTCTGGGTCTACTTCGAGAACACCAACCAGAAGCGCATCATCGAGGACAACGCCTCGACCGACGCCACCAAGGCCTTCTCGATCCAGTTCGCGAGCACCGGCTCGGCCATCCAGGTCTTCACCGCCCGTGCGGGCAACCCCAACGGCTACACCACCAACGCCTACACCACGGTGGGCACCTACGCCACCGGCTGGACCCAGTTCCGCATCATCTACACCTTCTCAGGCCAGGGGGGCCAGACCTATGCGCTCTCGACGCGCCGGGCGGCCACCGACCCCTGGACGCCGCTGAGGGGCACCGGCGCGGGCTTTGACATCCCGTTCCGCAGCGCCTCGACCCTGACCAAGACCGGCGGCCTGCTCTTCAAGGGCTACCAGAACACCAACATCTGGGTCGACGACATCGTCTACGGGGCCACGACGGCGACCTACACCATCTCGTCGGCGACGACGGCCGGCGGCTCCCTGTCGCCGGAGGGCACCGCGACGGTGGTCTACGGCGCGGACTCGCCGCTCTACCAGATGACGCCTGACGCCGGCCGCTACCTCTCAGACGTGGTGGTCGACGGGCTGTCGATCACGACGACGTCGTACCCGCCGGCCTCCTACCGGTTCACCGACGTGCGCGCGAGCCACACGATCGCCCCCGCGTTCTCGGTCCCCGGGACCGTCGAGATGCGGATCGGCAGCGACCTGAGCTGCGCGACTTGCCACAGCTTTCACAACCCCGGGAGCAACTGTAGCTCGTGCCACGGGACCATCGGCACGCCGACCGCCGTCCATACCGGCACCTCGGCCACGATGCACACGCCCGCCGACGTGACCGGCTGCAGCTGCCATAACGGCAACCTCACCTTCGAACACACCGGGCGTCACACACGCGCGGGAGTCATCATCGACTGCGTGACGTGCCATCAGAGCACCGACCCGGCCGTCATCGCCGCCATCAACGCCACCAACACCGCCGGCGTGCACGTGGGCAACTCCTCCTGCTCGGCGTGTCATCAGTGGGCAGGTCAGCACGTGGAAGTCCACCATTCCAACATCGCCTCAGTGCCTCTCGGCACCACCGGGGCGGTTTGTGGCGATTGCCACGACGCAGACCTGCAGCCTGAGCACCACAAGCCGTCAGCATCTTCCGCGGTTACGGGGTGCGGTGCCTGTCACCCCTCGCCGCGGAACACGCTGGTCGGGAAGTGGGGGAAATCCTGCGTCGAAGGCGGCTGCCACACCGCCGGATCGAGCGCTCCCATGCACGCCGACATCGACGTGAGCCATACGCCGGTGCCGGGTCAAACCTGCTACACATCCTCGTGTCATCCGTCCGCCGCGACCGATACCCTGATTCAGACACACGCCGAGGCAACGGCCACCGTGGGCGGTGTGACTCGCACGGGTTGCGTGGTCTGCCACGGGAACGCCGTACCGGTGAGTCGCGAGTGCTCGGCCTGCCACGCCGACAAGGTCGACGGACTCCACGGTTATCGCGCGTCGCAACACGCTGCAGAGACCAGTCCCGCAGCGGTGGCCGGTACCTGGACGATGTCTCTGCTGCCGAACCAGACAGTAGCAGGGGAGTTGCTCCACGCGCCGCTTGCCTATGATCTCCGATGCCCGGCCTGTCACAGTCCCGACTTGAAGACCGAACACGCTAGGCCTTCGTCCGCGCCGAGAAACACCTCGGTCTGCGAGGACTGTCACCCTGTCGCTCGCGACTCGCTGCTGCCCACCGCCTGGAACAAGACATGCACCCAGGTCGGTTCGACGGGATCCGGCTGTCACTCCGTCGCCGGGCGGGAGCCACATGGTGCGATCGCGACGCTCGCCGACCACTCGGTGGCGGCGTCCTACACGGTGCTTCCCGGTGGTTGCTCGGCAGCGTCCGGTTCCGGCCGCTACGAGCGCACGACGTGCCACACGACCGACCTCATCCAGGAGCACAATCGCAAGATAGCGAGTATCACTTCGACAAGCACTCAGTCCATCGCGAGGACCATCTCGGTCGGCTGCGATCAGTGCCATACGAGCGCCGCCTTCCTTGCGCTTGATGGCCCGTGGGATGGTACGTGCAACGCGTGCCATGATGGGACGCGGCTTGAGAACCACAACGTCGTAGGTACGGCGCGCTACAACGCCGTTCGTGCGATCCACCAGGCACCTCGCGACTACGACGGCGGTTTCAACGCTCCGTCCGGTGCCCGGGTCGCCGGCCGCAATGCGATGGACGTCCATGGTCCTCTGAGGACGGCATCAACCGGCAACGCCATTCCGTATGGATGCGGCATTACGGTATGCCACCTGCAGTTCTACCAGGAGGCGGGTATGGCCTCCAGCTACCCGGCCAACGACTGTGCCAACTGTCACGGGGCGATGAACACTCTCTCGCCGGCGCCCTACGACGGTGTCTACATGTGGGACACTCTGCCCGCGGGCGACAAACAAGGACTTACGTCCTACATGACGATCTCACCGGACGGCATCCTGCCGCCGACGTCGGTGATCAACTTCAAGTCATTCCATCAAATCGAGAATGGCTGGGACTACGGCTACGTTCAGGTCTCGACCGACGGCGGCACCACCTGGACCAACATGCCCGGTAGTATCACCACCACCGCGAATCCCTATGGTCGTAATCAGGGCAATGGCATCACAGCAGCGGTCGACGTCTGGACCAACGCCACCTTCGATCTAGCCGCCTATGCAGGCCAGATGGTCAAGATACGTCTTGCCTACAAGTGCGATGACTCCGTCTACGGACCGGGGTGGAAGGTGGATGCGCTTCAAATCGGTCCCATCTCGGCGCCGATCTTCATCGACGATGCGGAGTCCGCGAAGCCTCAAGTCTCGGTGGAGACGACGGTGGGCTACTTGCAGAACAGCGTATGGGTCACTGAGCCGACAACTACCGCCGGTTGGACGAGGCGTTCTCCAGACTTCGTCGCGCCGACTGCACCCACCTCCTTGACCGCCATGGACACACCGTCCGACCAGGGAGGATCGGTCACTTTGTCATGGTCGGGCGCCACCGACGACGTCGGGGTCGCCGGTTACCGGCTCTACCGCGGCACCGCCCCGGGAGTCTATCCAGAGGCGCCGAAGGGGCTCTCCTCGGCTGAGAGCTATGCCGATACGACCGCGAAAACCGGCACAGTCTACTACTACGCCGTGGCGGCCGTTGACGCGGCCGGCAACGTCGGACCGAAATCGCCCGAGGTGTCTGTGACGGCGGTGGACAACCTGGCGCCCGCCGCCCCGACTGACTTGTCGGCCGAGGGGCTGGGTGTCGGCTCCGGCCTGATCGGCCTGTCGTGGTCGCCCAACGTCGACGCCGACCTGATGGGCTACTACCTGTACCGCGATGGGGTCAGGGTAAACGCAATCCCCATTATGGCTACGACCTACACCGACGCGGGACGCTCGGACGAGACCTCCTATACATATGTACTACGCGCCGTGGACATCAACGGCAATGAGAGCAATCCCAGCGCCCCATCGACCTCGACCACGGCGATTCCGCCCGACCTCACGCCGCCGACGGCCCCCACGGTGTTGCTCTCTGCCGACACGCCGTTAGATCAGGGCGGATCGATCACCTTGTCGTGGTCGGGCGCGACCGACAAGCGCGGAGTCACCGGATACAGGCTCTACCGAGGCATCGCGCCCGGCGTCTACGGTGCGCCCGTGTCGCTGGATGCCACTACCAGCCATATCGACACCACGGCGCTTACCGGGGTGACGTACTACTACGCGGTCTCGGCTGTCGACGCAGCCGGCAACGAAGGGCCGAAATCGCCCGAATCCACCGCGGTCGCGATTGACAATCTCGCGCCTGCCGCGCCCACAGGCCTTGCGGCGGTCGGTGGCGACCGCAGGATAGATCTGTCCTGGTCAGCGAACTCGGAGATCGACCTCGCCGGCTACGATCTCTATCGCAACGGGGTCAAGGTCAATACCGTCCCGATCGTCGGAACCACCTACTCCGACACCGGCTGTCTGAGCGGTACGACCTACACCTACACGCTCAAGGCCCTCGACACTCATGGCAACGTGAGCGCATCCAGCGGTTCCGCGAGCGCTATGGCGCTCGGGGTGTCGCCGTTTGATGGCACCTTCGAGAGCGGCACCGACGGTGTGAATCTGGCTTCCCCCTGGGTGCTCTTTGGCACGCCGGCCAAGCGCGAGTACGACAGCCTGCGGGCCAAGAACGGCACCCTGTCGGGCTGGGTCCAGGGCCCCTCGACAGCGGCCTACGGCGGGGTGGCGGAGACGGCCACAGCCA
Source organism: uncultured Eubacteriales bacterium (assembly GCA_964541375.1). Lineage (GTDB taxonomy): Bacteria > Actinomycetota > Coriobacteriia > Anaerosomatales > JAAXUF01 > JBAXEO01. The sequence goes on along the minus strand of CAZIPT010000100.1, from coordinate 786 downwards.
ACATGGACCGCGACGGCGCATACCAGACCTTCTGGGTCTACTTCGACACCGCCAACTCCAGGCGCCTTATCGAGGACAATAACGCCGTCGACCTGTCCAAGGCCTTCACCCTGTACTTCACCAACACCGGCGCCCTGCAGGTCTTCACGAGCCGCACGGCGACCGGCTACACGACAGGTGGCTACACCACCGTTGGCACCTACGCCACGGGCTGGATGCAGTACCGCGTGCTCTACGACTTCACCACCAAGACCTACACTCTCTCGCGTCGCTCAAACATCGCCGACGCTTGGACCGACCTGAAGGCCGCAGCCGCCCCCACCTCCGCCATCCCGTTCCGGGGCACCAACAACATCACCAAGACGAGCGGCCTGCTCTTCAAGGGCTACCAGAACACGAACCTGTGGGTCGACGACATCGTCTACTTTGGCAACTGACGGGAGGCGCATGATCTGCCTCGCTTGCCCGGGTCGCAATCGGTGAGATGTCTCCATGCCGACTGCGTGGGCATATACCGAGCAGCCGGTCTGAACGGGCCTAGAGTGATGTTCTAGGCCGAGGCCTCGTCAATTGGGAATCTGTGCAACGTGTGTCTGTCGAACACGGTAGGCTTAGCTAATTGACGTTCACAAATTGTCACTGCAGAGTGTTGTCGTGCCCTTCCGCTCGGTTGCAGGTTCCGGAGGTGTTTCAAAGTGCCATCACTATGCACTCTGGAGCGTTCAAGAGGAGCGCTCGTAGCGTCGCTCGTCCTGTTGATCCTGGTGGTGTGTGCGCTCACGGGTG
>CAZIPT010000099.1:0-5379 GCA_964541375.1 uncultured Eubacteriales bacterium | reverse complement strand
CGCCGCACTCGATGGCGCGACCCCAGAGGTTGTCGTCGATCGAGTACGGGCTCGCGAGCGTCGTAGGCACAGGGATGCCGCGCTCCTGTGCGTACTCCATCTCCATTTCGCGGGTCTTGAGTTCCCACTCGCGCACCGGCGCCAGAACCTCAAGGTCCGGATCGAGCGAAGCAATGCCCACTTCGAAGCGCACCTGGTCGTTGCCCTTTCCTGTGCAGCCGTGCGCGATGTACTTGGCCTGGTGCCGATGCGCTTCGGTGACCAGATGCTTCACGATGATCGGACGCGACATCGCCGAGAGGAGCGGATACTTGTTCTCGTACAGCGCGTTTGCACGCAGTGCCTTGGCGAGGAACTCCTCGACATACTCCTCGCGAACGTCCTTAACGATGGACTCGACGGCGCCGATAGTCAGCGCCTTCTGACGCACGAACTCGAGGTCCTGGCGCTCCTGCCCGACATCGACGGCCAGCGCGATGACGTCGACGTCGTGGTTCTCCTGCAGCCACTTGATTGCCACGGAAGTGTCCAGCCCGCCGGAGTACGCGAGAACTACCTTGTCCCGAGCCATGAATCGTCCTTCCGAGTCAGACGGCAGATCCGCAACAGGCGGCCGCCATGCTTTGCGTTTCCAAGACCGAGGCGGTCTTGCTGCCCAACGAGCGGCTAGCTGACGCCCCTGAACTTGTCGAGCGTGTCGACGAGCAGCGCTGCGTCCCTCTCGCTCACGGTGATCACGAGGATCGTGTCGTCGCCCGCGACCGAGCCCAAGATCCCGTCGATCTCGGCGGCGTCGAGCGCGGCGGCCACACCGGGAGCGGTGCCGGCGGACGCCTTGACCAGCACGAACTTCTCGGTGAGCTTCACGTCGTGCACGAGGTCGGACACCATACGCTGCAGGTGCAGGTCCTCCGCAAGCACGTAGACGCCTTCGGGCAGCTTCTTCAGTCCCATCTCGGTGATATCGCGGGAGACCGTCGCCTGCGTGCAGACGAAGCCCTCGGCCCGCAGGTTCTCGACCAATGCCCGCTGAGTCTTCACCCGCTCGTTTCGCACGATCCGCTTGATTGCGTCCTGCCGTTCGAGTCGCTTCCTCATGTGTGCGTCTCTTCCCCCTGGGTCCGCGGAGTCGAAGCTAGCCGAGCACGAGCGAGAGCAGCGCCTTCTGGGCGTGCAGGCGGTTCTCAGCCTCATCGAAGACGACCGAGCACGGTGCGTCGATTACCTCGTCGACGACCTCCTCGCCAAGGTGCGCGGGGAGGCAGTGCATGAAGAGGGCACCCGGGTCGGCCGCGGCCATCATCGCCGCGTCGACCCGGTAGGGCTCGAACGTCGCGATGCGAGCGTCACGCTCGTCTTCCTGCCCCATAGACGCCCACGTGTCGGTGAGGACGACATCGGCACCGGTCACCGCCTCCGAGACGTCGCAGGTGGTGCAGATGCGCCCGCCGGTCTGCTCGGCGATGGCCGAGGCCTGCTCGACCACTTCGGCGGCCGTCTCGAAGCCGGGAGGGGTGACTATCGACACCGACATTCCCAGCAGCGCGCCGCCGAGAAGGTAGGTGTTGGCCATATTGTTCCCGTCGCCCACGTACGCGAGCTTGACCCCCTGCAGCCTGCCGAGATGCTCCTTGATCGTGAGGAAGTCGGCGAGTCCTTGGCACGGGTGGTGGTCGTCGGTAAGCGCGTTGATGACCGGCACCGAAGCGTACTCGGCGATCTCCTCGACCATCGACTGGGCGAAGGTTCGGATCACGATGGCGTCGCAGTACCGCTCGAGCACCTTGGTGGTGTCGTAGACGGTCTCTCCGCGTGAGAAGGCCCCGTCGTTGCCGGACATGACGACCGGGTGCGCGCCGAGCCGGTAGCAGGCGACCTCGAAGGACACGCGGGTCCGCATGGACGGCTTCTGGAAGATCAGCGCGATCGACTTCCCCGTAAGCGGAGCGGAACGTGCACCACGTTCCCACGCTCGCTTCTGCGCCTCGGCAACGTCGATCAGGCCGAGGAGTTCCGCGGGCGTAAGATCGCCGAGCGAGAGCAGATCCCTGCCCCTGAGAGCGTTGTCCATGTCAGGTGTCCAGTCCCTTGAGAATGTCGGATAGCGTGATGAGAAGTGTATCAATCTCCGGCTTTCCGCACAGGAGCGGCGGAAGAAAACGCAATATATCGGTCCCGATGCTGTTCAGAATGATTCCGCGCTCCAGCGCCAAGGCAGCGGCCTCGGCCGCCACCGGTCGCGAAAGGGTCACGCCGACCATGAGTCCGGCACCGCGTACGTCCGTGATGCGACCCGTGTCTTGCGCCAGCTCCCTGAGCCGCTCCTGGAGGTACGCGCCCGACGCCAGCGACCGGGCGCCAAAGTCGCCCCGCACAAGCTGGGAGATTGTAGCGCGGCCCGCAGCACAAACGACCGGCCCACCGCCGAATGTCGAGCCGTGGTCTCCAGGCAGGAGCGCATCTGCAGCGTCTCCGCGCGCGAGGAAGCCACCGACGGGCAGCCCGTTGGCCAGCGCCTTGGCAACGGTCACCACATCGGGAATCACGCCGAACGCCTGGTGCGCGAAGGCCGGACCGGTGCGAAAGAAGCCGGTCTGGACTTCGTCGGCGATCAGCAGAGCACCGCATTCGTCGCAGATGCGGCGCACGGCGTCGAGGTACTCGGCGGTCAGCGGCCACACTCCGCCCTCACCCTGCACGACCTCGATCATGACAGCGGCAACGCTCTCGTCGACAGCGGCTTCGAGCGCAGCGACATCGTTGGCCGGCACGTGCACGAAGCCCACGGGAAGCGGCTTGAACGCGTCTTGCTTCGAGGCCTGCCCGGTCGCCGCGAGCGCTGCCAGCGTGCGGCCGTGAAAAGAGCGCTCGAGCGTGACGACCTTGAACGCGCCCGGCTTGTGCGCGGCCGCCCACCTGCGCGCGAGCTTGATCGCGCCCTCGGTCGCCTCGGCACCCGAATTCGCGAAGAACATCTTCCATCCGCCGCCGAGAAGGTCCGAGATGTCTCTGGCCAACTCGGCACGGTGCTCGACATAGAACAGGTTGCTCACGTGGACGAGCTTGGCGGACTGCTCGGCGACGGCCGCCGTGACAGCAGGGTGAGCATGACCGAGGTTGACGGCGCCGATACCGCTCACGAAATCGAGGTACTCTCGGCCGGCGTCGTCATAGAGGCGCATGCCCTCGCCCCGCACGAACAGCACGGGCTTGCGGGCGTACGTCTGCATGATCACGTCGCGATCCAGTGCGACCTCGGCGTCGAAGCGCTGTGTCATCGCCTACTCCCCTTCAGAAGGATCGGTGATCATGGTCCCGACGCCCTCGTCGGTGTAGACCTCGAGCAGTAGGGCGTGAGGAACGGTGCCGTTGAGTATGTGGGCCCGCTTCACTCCGCCGCGAAGGGCGTGCACGCAGGCGGCGACCTTGGGCACCATGCCGCCCTCAAGCAGGTCGCCGACGATCATCTCCTCGGCCTCGGCGGGCGTCAGCACGCTGATGAGCGAGGACTTGTCGGCGAAGTCGGCGTAGAGGCCGTCGACATCCGTGAGGAAGATGACCTTCTCGGCGCCGAGCGCTGTCGCAAGCTCCGCCGCGACCAGATCGGCGTTCACGTTGAAGCTGCCACCGTCGTCGCCAGCTGCGACGGTCGCGACGACGGGAATGAAGCCGTCCTCGATAAGGTTGTCGATGACGGTGGTGTCGATGGTGGTCACATCGCCGACGCGGCCGAGGCGCTCGTCACGTTGCGTGGCCGTCACCAGGTTGCCGTCGTCCCCGGAAACGCCGACTGCCAGCCGGCCGTGGTGGTTGATCGCCGCTACCAACTCGGGGTTCACCTTGCCGACAAGCACCATCTTCACGACTTCCATCGCCTCTTCCGTGGTGACTCGCAGGCCGTTGTAGAACTCGACCTTCAGTCCGAGGCGGTTCATGTACGAGGTGATCTCCGGACCGCCACCATGGACGATCACCGGATTGATGCCGACGAGCTTCATGAGCGCGATGTCGCTTGCGACGTGCTCGCGCAACACCGGGTCGGTCATAGCGGCACCACCGTACTTGATGACGACGGTCTTGCCCGAGGTGCGCTTGATGTAGGGCAACGCCTCGGTGAGGGTGGCCGCCTTGAGGAACAGGTCCTTCATGTCGCGTCCTTCCGTGTGCGGGCCGCTCACGAGCGGTACTCCCCGTTGATGCGCACATAGTCGTAGGTCAGGTCGCAGGTCCACACGGTCGCCGCCCCGTCTCCGAGGTGCAGGTCCACGTCGATGCCGACGTCGACCGCGCTGAGGGCCTCAAGCGCGGCGCTCTCGTCGAAGGGCACAGCCGCGCCTTCTCGGCAGACCTCGATGCCGGCGAAGGTGATGTCGAAGGCGTCGGGATCGAGCGCGCAGCCCGACTTGCCGATGGCCATGGCAACGCGGCCCCAGTTGGCGTCTCGGCCGAAGACCGCGGTCTTGACCAGCGGTGAGCCCGCCACGGCGAACGCGGCGAGTTCGGCGTCCGCATCGTTCGCGGCACCGCGGACCGTGACGGTGATGAGCTTGGTCGCGCCCTCGCCATCCCGCGCGATCATGCGCGCGAGCGACTCACAGACATCGTGAATAGCCGCCGAAAGGCTCGGCAACGCGGTGCTCGGCACATCGATCGCCGCACCACCCGCGGCTCCGGACGCCATCAGGACGACCATGTCGTTGGTCGACGTGTCGGTGTCGACGGTGACCCGGTTGAAGGTGGTAGCGACTGCCGCACGCAATGCGGCGTCGCAGGCCGCGCTGGTGAGCGGCGCGTCGGTGGTGATGACCGCCAGCATCGTGGCCATGTTGGGAGCGATCATGCCACTTCCCTTGGCCATGCCCCCAACCGTGTACGTGTGCCCGTCGACGAGCACCGAGACGGCCGCCTCCTTGGCGACGGTATCGGTGGTCATGATCGCGCGGGCGGCTTGGGCGCCCCCACCTGCCGAGAGGCCCTGCGCTGCGGCCGGCAGCGCAGCAAGCAGGACGCCCACGGGCAGCGGCACGCCGATGACCCCGGTGGATGCGACGACGATCTCGCTTGGCTCCGCGCCGAGCAGCTCGGCGACCGAGGTTGCGGTCGTCTCGGCATCGACGATGCCCTGGGAGCCGGTGCACGCGTTGGCGTTTCCGGCGTTGATGACGACGGCCCGAGCAACACCGCCTGCAATGTGTCGCCGAGAAACGATCACGGGCGCCGCGGCCACCTTGTTTGTGGTGAACAGGGCGGCCGAGGGGACGGGCCCGTCAACGGCGGCGACGAGCGCGACATCCAGGCCCCCACCCGTCTTCAGACCCGCCGCGACGGCGCTTGCGACAAAGCCTCGTGGCGCAGTCACACCGCCATCGACCGAAGTAT
>CAZIPT010000098.1:0-5397 GCA_964541375.1 uncultured Eubacteriales bacterium | reverse complement strand
CCAAGGAGAAGGCCGAGATCCTCAGGACGCACGAGGCCATGGTCGACCAGCTCCGCGACGAGTACAACAACGGGCTTCTCTCCGAGGAGGAGCGCCGCGGCAAAGTCCAGGAGATCTGGCGCGAGGCCGACGTGCAGATCACGGCCGCCACGAAGGCCAACTTCAACGCCCTCAACCCGATCTACATGATGGCGACGTCAGGCGCCCGTGGCGACATCAAGCAGATCCGGCAGCTTGCCGGTTGGCGCGGTCAGATGTCGAACCCGAAGGGCGAGATCGTCGAGCAGCCAGTGAAGTCGAGCTTCATCGAAGGTCTCACGGTGTTGGAGTTCTTCATTTCGACCCACGGTGCGCGCAAGGGTCTGGCCGACACGGCCCTCCGAACGGCCGACTCCGGCTACCTGACTCGACGGCTGGTCGATGTGTGCCAGGACGTGACGGTCAGCGAGATCGACTGCGGGACAGATCAGTCTGTGCCGATGTCGCCGTGGTCCCGCCGTCGTGAGGAGAATCCACAGCTCGAGGGCAAGGTCCTCGCCGAGGACGTCAAGCGCCCCCGCAGCGACCGGACCGTCCTCAGGGCGGGCGAGACCATTGGCCCTGCCCAGATCGGCCTCCTGCGCGAGGTCTACTCGGACCTGCCCAACGCCAAGGTCCCCGTGGTCGGTGGCGACGGCGCTGCCGGCAACATGATCGCCGTCTGGACGCACGAACCCAACGAGAACTTGATAGGCCGTTATCTCGGTGAGTCAGTCATCGACGAGGCGACAGGCGAGGTCGCGTTCGACCGTGACAAGCACATCGACCTCGAGACGCGCGACATAATCCTCGACATCTTCGCCCGCGGTTCGCAGACTGACCCAATGGTCCCCGTGCGCAGCGTGCTCAAGTGCGACGCCAAGACAGGCGTCTGCCAGAAGTGCTACGGGTTCGCGCTCGCCAACAACGCGCCCGCCGAGATCGGCGACGCGGTGGGTCACATCGCGGCCCAGTCGATCGGCGAACCCGGTACGCAGTTGACGATGCGAACCTTCCATACCGGCGGCGTCGCCGGCGCGGACATCACACACGGCCTGCCGCGCGTGGTGGAGCTCTTCGAGGCACGCAAACCTAAGGGCGTGGCCCGCATTGCCGAGACGTCGGGCCGCGTCGCGATAGACGATACCGAGCGCGGCTCGAAGCTGACCATCATTCCGGACGACGGGCCTGCCAAGGAGTACACGTTTACGCGGCGTACCCGCATGCTCGTCGAGGACGGCGATTGGGTTGAGGAGGGCACGCAGATTACGCCAGGCTCGATGTACCCGGCCGACGTCCTGAAGTACGCGGGCGATACGGCGACGGAGCGGTACCTCGTGAACGAGGTGCAGGAGGTCTACCGGTCCCAGGGCGTGGAAATCAACGACAAACACATCGAGTTAATCGCACGTCAGATGATGAAGAAGGTTCGCCTCTTGACGGCGGGCGACACGCAGTTCCTGCCCGGTCAGCTCGTCGATCGCGCCGCGTTCAAGAACGAAAACGAACGCGTGGCGACCGCGGGCGGTCAGCCGAGCGAAGCCGAGCAGATCATTCTCGGCATCACGAAAGCCTCGCTCGCGACGGAGAGCTTCCTCTCGGCCGCCTCCTTCCAGGAGACCACGAAGGTGCTTACCGACGCGGCGATCGAAGGCAAGACGGACACCCTGCAGGGCCTGAAGGAAAATGTGATCATAGGGAAGCTCATTCCAGCCGGGACGGGTTTGCGCCGCTATCGCGGCGTTGAGATCCAGCCCGCGGGCCGGACGGAGGCGCTCGCCGAGGCGGATCGCCTCATGACCGCCGGGGGTGACGACGACGCCACAGCCTGGCTCATGGGAGAGAGTGAAGACTACGAGTCCTGAACGAAGCTGGCGAATGGGTCGCGGCTGCTACACGTCTTGCCGCCGCGGCCCAGCTTCGCTACACTACACGACTGCTGTCTGAAGCAGCCCACCAGAGAGGTCAGATGACAACGATAAGCCAGCTCATCCGGAAGGGGCGCGAGAGCAAGATCAAGCGCTCCACTACGCCGGCGCTCAAAGGCTCACCCCAGAAGCGCGGCGTCTGCACGCGCGTCTACACCACCACCCCCAAGAAGCCGAACTCAGCGCTGCGTAAAGTGGCGCGCGTGCGGCTCGTCAACGGCATGGAAGTGACGAGCTACATCCCCGGCATCGGCCATAACCTGCAGGAGCACTCTGTCGTGCTCGTGCGCGGCGGCCGTGTCAAGGACCTCCCGGGTGTGCGGTACAAGGTCATCCGCGGCACGCTGGACGCCTCGGGCGTCGCCGACCGCAAGCAGGCCCGTTCGCGTTACGGCGCCAAGGGCAAGGGAGGGAAGTAAGACATGCCGCGGAGAGGTACAATCACGCGTAGGGAGATTCTTCCCGACCCTGTCTATAACAGCAAGCTGGTCACTCAGGTAATCAACAAAGTGCTGCTCGACGGGAAGAAGTCGACGGCCGAGCAGATCGTGTACGGAGCACTCGAGCTGGTACGTGAGCGTTCCGGCCGCGATCCCGTCGAGGTGCTGCAAGAGTCCATTCAGGCTCTCACTCCACACCTCGAGGTCCGCAGTCGGCGTGTTGGCGGCGCGACGTATCAGGTGCCGGTCGAAGTGCCCGGACGACGCGCCCGAACGCTGGCCATTCGCTGGCTCGTTGCGTATGCACGTGACCGCCGGGAGAAGGTCATGTCCGAGCGTCTCGCGGGCGAGATGATGGATTCCCTGGCCGCACAGGGGGGCGCGTTCAAGAAGAAGGACGACATCTTCCGTATGGCGCAGGCAAACAAGGCTTTCGCCCACTATCGCTGGTAATTTCACCGAGGCCCCTCACTGACGGCCGTCGGTGAGGGGCTTTCGCATGGAAGGAACACACTCAGGCATCATGCGACAGTACGCTCTCGAGAACACTCGCAACATCGGCATCATGGCGCACATAGACGCCGGCAAGACGACAACGACCGAGCGCATCCTGTACTACACAGGTAAGACGCATAAGATCGGCGAGGTTCACGAGGGCGCCGCGGTCATGGACTGGATGGCGCAGGAGCAGGAGCGCGGCATCACGATCACGTCGGCGGCGACCACCGTCAGCTGGCAGGACACGCAGATCAACATCATCGACACACCCGGGCACGTGGACTTCACGATGGAGGTGGAGCGCAGCTTGCGGGTGCTGGACGGCGCAATTGCGCTGTTCTGCTCGGTGGGAGGCGTCGAGCCTCAGTCCGAGACCGTTTGGCGGCAGGCAGACAAGTACGGCATTCCGCGCATTGCCTTTGTCAACAAGATGGACCGCATCGGCGCCGACTTCTTCCGCGGCATGGAGATGATGGTGGAGCGCCTCGGCGCCAATCCTGTCGCCCTGCAGATTCCAATCGGCCGCGAGGCGGACTTCCGCGGCATCGTCGATCTCATCGAGATGCACGCCATCGTGTATCAGGATGAGCTCGGCACAGACTACGAGATCATCGACATTCCGGACGACGTGCGGCCACTGGCCGAGGACTACCGCCTGCGCCTCATCGAGGCCGTTGCAGACCATGACGATCACCTGCTCGAAGCGTATCTCGAGGGCGAGGAGATCACGACGCAGCATCTGCGCGAGGTCATTCGTCAGGCGACCTTGGACATCAGCATAACCCCTGTCCTGTGCGGATCGGCCTTCAAGAACAAGGGCGTGCAGCCGCTCATGGACGCTATCGTGCAGTATCTGCCGTCGCCCCTGGATGTCCCGCCTGTGACCGGCATGACTCCCAACGGGGATGAGGAAACGCGTCCCACCACCGACGACGCGCCCTTCTCGGCGCTTGCGTTCAAAGTGGCCGTCGATCCGTACGTCGGCAAGCTGACCTACTTTCGCGTCTACTCAGGGACGCTCAAAGCCGGCTCCTACGTTCAGAATTGCAGCAAGGACAAGCGGGAGCGCATCAGCCGTATTCTGCAGATGCACGCGAATCACCGTGAGGACCGCGATGAGATCTACGCGGGCGAGTTGGCCGCGGCGGTGGGCTTGAAGTTCACCACCACGGGGGAGTCGCTGTGCGAGATCGGCAAGCCGATCATCCTCGAGTCGATGGAGTTCCCGGAGCCGGTGATCTTCGTTGCCATTGAGCCCAAGACCAAAGCCGACGAGGAGAAGCTCTCTACGTCGCTGCAACGTCTTGCAGACGAGGACCCGACCTTCCGGGTGCACACGGAGGAAGAGACGGGCCAGACTATCATCGCCGGCATGGGTGAGCTTCATCTTGAGATCATCGTTGACCGCTTGGTCCGCGAGTTCAATGTCGACGCCAACGTAGGCCGACCGCAGGTGGCGTATCGGGAGACTGTGCGCAACAAGGTGGAGAAGGTCGAAGGCAGGTTCGTGCGGCAGAGCGGGGGACGTGGCCAGTTCGGGCACGTCATCATAGAGATGGAGCCCAACCTCCCAGGCGGGGGCTACGAGTTCGAGAGCCGCATCATGGGCGGGTCGATCCCGCGCGAGTACATACCGTCGGTCGACGCCGGTATTCAGGAAGCCATGAACAGCGGCGTGCTCGCCGGCTACCCAGTGGTCGATATCAAGGTGGCTTTGACCGACGGCAGCTACCACGAGGTCGACTCGTCGGACATGGCATTCAAGATCGCCGGGTCGCTGGCCTTCAAGAGCGCAGCCCAGAAAGCTCATCCTGTTCTTCTCGAGCCTATGATGGCGGTTGAGGTCGTCACGCCCGCTGTGTTCATGGGCGACGTGATGGGTGATCTGAGTTCGCGGCGCGGTCACATCGACGGCATGGAGCCACGTGGCAACGCCCAAGTCATCAACGCGACCGTGCCTCTCTCCACGATGTTTGGCTACGCCACTGACGTACGCTCAACTACTCAGGGCCGCGCCACGTACACAATGCAGTTCAAGCACTACGCAGAGGTCCCCGCATCCATCGCGACGGAGCTCATCACGCGAGCTCGCGGGGGGTGAGGCTATCCCCAGGTCCGTTTGCCGGCGTGAGCCGGCTTCGTGTATACTGCGCACCTTTGGTACGGCGTCGCGCCGTGCCGCTTCTTGTGTGAGCTCAACCTCCGGGTTTCAGGAAAAGGAGTAAGGAACATGGCGAAGGAGAAGTTTGACCGCAGCAAGCCCCACATGAACGTGGGGACTATCGGGCACGTCGACCATGGCAAGACGACGCTGACCGCTGCGATCACGCTGGCGCTGCACAACCGCGGGGGCAACACCGAGTTCACCCCATTCGACATGATCGACAAGGCTCCCGAGGAGCGCGAGCGCGGCATCACCATCGCCACCGCGCACGTCGAGTACGAGACCGAGAAGCGCCACTACGCGCACGTCGACTGCCCGGGGCACGCCGACTACATCAAGAACATGATCA
>CAZIPT010000097.1:0-5517 GCA_964541375.1 uncultured Eubacteriales bacterium | reverse complement strand
TCGAGGCCATGGAGGGCCTGCCCGTCACGGAACGCCTGCTCGACCCGCCGCTGCACGAGTTCCTCGACTCCGGCCGCGATCTCGAGGTCGAGATCGCGAAGCTCGAGTGCACCGGCGGCGATCCTGCCGTCATCACGGCCAAGAAGAAGCTGCTCGCGCTCGTCGACTCGATGGCCGAGTCAAACCCGATGCTGGGTCTGCGCGGATGCCGCCTCGGCATCATGTGGCCGGAGATCTACGGCATGCAGGTCCGCGCGATCACCCGTGCCGCCTGCCAGTTGAAGAAGGCGGGCAAGGACCCGCGGCCCGAGATCATGATCCCGCTCGTCTCCGTGGTTGCCGAGCTGCAGACGCTTCGCGCCGAGTCCGAGAAGGTCCTCGCCGAGGTCGCCATCTCCGAAGGTATCGAGCTCGACATCCCCATCGGCACGATGATTGAGCTTCCCCGGGCTGCGTTGACCGCCGATGAGATCGGCGAGTACGCCGACTTCTTCTCCTTTGGCACCAACGATCTCACTCAGACGACCTTCGGCTTCTCACGCGACGACATAGAGGCCAAGTTCCTGCCCAAGTACCTGGAGCGCAAGATTCTCGCCCGCAACCCGTTCGAGACCGTGGACGCCGGCGTGGCTCAGCTGGTCGAGATGGGTTGCGAGCGCGGTCGGAAGGCCAACGCGAAGATCAAGCTCGGCGTATGCGGTGAACATGGCGGAGATCCGGAGTCGGTCAAGATCTTCTTCAAGATCGGCTTGAACTACGTTTCCTGCTCACCCTACCGCGTACCGCTTGCCCGTCTCGCCGCCGCTCAAGCGGTACTGGAGGCGGCCGCAGAGGCGTCGGACAACCGCTAGCATCGCGCGACACAAGGCCCCGGCCACGAACCGCTTCGGCCGGGGCTCGCAAGCTTCTTCGAGGGGGAAGCGCGTGAAGGGAACCAAGCTCTGGCAGGCCGCGGGATCGCCCATTATCCAGGGTCGATCCAGGCGCCAGCGCCCTTCATGGCAGCAATGGCTGCCGGCGTGGGCAATCTCGGCAGTTGCGGCGATTGCGCTCGTGTACCTGGCCCCCTCGGTCGCAGGTGGTTCGCGATGGTCGATCCTCGGCGGCGTTTTTGGAGCTCTTGTCGGCGCGTTCTCAGGTGTGGAGGTCACCCGTGCCATGGGATGGCGGTTTCCGCTGTTGTGGGGCGTCATCGTGGGTGTCGTGGTGGCGACCTTGCTTTTCGCCCTCCTCGCGGCGTTGTTGCCGTCGTGACCGCGCGGCCGTCTAGATGATCTCGCCCGGTGAGTTCACGTGACTGATGCCCGTCCCGACATCATGACGCGACCGGCGGTCGAAGCCGAGGAGCACCAAAGGCTCTCTCGACATGCGGCCTTCGCCGACGAGACCCGTGGGCGCGAGCGCGAGATACCGCTGGACCCGTATCGCACGGAGTATCAGCGCGATCGTGACCGGATCATCCACTGCAAGGCGTTTCGGCGTCTGTCCCACAAGACGCAGGTGTTTCTGGCGCCCGAAGGCGATCACTACCGCACGAGGATGACGCACACGCTCGAGGTCTCGCAGATCTCGCGGTCGATAGCGCGCGCGCTCGCCCTCAACGAAGACCTCGCCGAGGCGATCGCACTCGGCCACGACCTGGGCCACACGCCGTTCGGCCACACGGGCGAGTCCGCACTCGACGAGGCCCTTCGAGCGCTCAATGCCGACGGCCGGACGGAGCTCACCGGCTATCGCCACAACGTCCAATCGCTGCGAATCGTCGACAAGCTCGAGTACGAGGGCAAGGGGCTTAACCTCACGTGGGAGGTCAGGGACGGGATTCTCGGCCACACGGGGCCGGTTGCGCCAAAGACGCTTGAGGGACAGATCGTCCGCACCGCCGACCGAATCGCCTACGTTAATCACGACATCGACGACGCAGTGCGCGCGGGAGTGCTGACCGATGCCGACCTGCCAGCGGGGCCCCTGCAGGTGCTCGGACCGCATCCGGGCGCGCGGATCACCACGATGGTCAACGACATGGTGCTCACATCTGCGGGGGCCGATGAGATCGGCATGTCGCCTGCGATCTGGGACGCGATGATGGAGCTGAGGGCGTTTCTGTTCGACAACGTCTACTTTTCAACGCGCGCAAAAGCCGAGGAGCCCAAGGCCAACGCCGTCGTACAGTCACTGTTCGCTCACTACCTCGCCGTGCCCGACGACCTACCGCCCGACGAGCGTCCGGCCGACGAGTCCGGGCTTGTTCAGGCGGTGGTCGACTACGTCGCCGGGATGACTGACCGTTTCGCCATCCGCGAGTTCGAGCGGCTGTTCGAGCCGCGAAAGTGGCTCGTCTGAGTCTGTGCGATCTCCCGGAGTGCGGACGTGTCGGGCACGTCCCTCGCTTGGGGTAGAATCTTGCGACACCGCGACGCTTGTTCGGTCGGCGCGGTGTGTTGTCTACTCGGCGACCGGGCGAAGCGGGGAAGGGGGTCGCGTGGGCCGCATATCCGATGACGACGTGCGGCGTGTTCGCGACGCAACCGACCTGGTCGGCCTGGTCTCAGAGCGAGTGGTTCTCAAGCAGAAGGGCCGCCTCCACTGGGGCTGCTGCCCGTTCCACGCCGAGAAGACGGCGTCGTTCAAGGTGGATCCGGCAACCCAGCTGTGGCACTGCTTCGGGTGCGGTTTGGGCGGCGATGCGTACGGATTCCTCATGCGCGCCGAGAATGTCGACTTCCTCGACGCCGTGCGCATTCTGGCGGACCGCAGCAACATCGAGATCGTCGAAGAGGCGGGCGGCGCCCCACGGGGGCTGCGCGAACGACTGATCGCGGCGAACGAAGCCGCTTGGCTCTACTACCACGAGGTGCTCACGAAGTCACCCGATCCGGGGGCGCGTGAGGCCCGGGAGTACCTGAAGAAGCGCGGTTTCGGGAGCGAGGTCGCCAAACGATGGCGTCTGGGATTCGCCCCCGGCCACGGGGCGCTCGTGCGCCATCTGGCCGAGGCTGGGTTCACTGCCGAGGAGATTGAGACCGCCAACCTCGGGTTGAAGGGCGATGGCGGCAAGCTTCGGGACCGCTTCTTCGGCCGCGTGATGTTCCCCATCTTCGATCTGCAGGGCCGCTCAATCGCCTTCGGCGGGCGGGTTCTTGGCAGTGGAGAGCCGAAGTACCTGAACACTCAGGACACGCCGGCGTTTCACAAGTCGGCGAACCTGTACGCCCTCGACCGGGCGAAGGCGACGGTGACGTCGTCGGGTACCGCAGTCGTGGTCGAGGGTTACACGGACGTTATCGCGCTGCACGAGGCGGGGCTGACCAATGTGGTGGCCACGCTCGGGACCGCTCTGACCCGCGAACACGTGCGGTTGCTGTCGCGGTTCTCCAAGCGTGTCGTCTACCTGTTCGACGGGGACGCGGCTGGACTCAGGGCCGCCGACCGTGCTTCGGAGTTCATCGACACCAGCATCACGCCCGAGGCTGGACGCGACCGGGTCGAGCTGCTCGTCGCGGTGCTGCCCGATGGCCAGGACCCGGCCGACTACGTCGTCGCACATGGCGCTGACGACCTGAGGACGACGATCGCCCAGGCGACCCCACTGCTGCGGTTCTCCATCGACCGTCGGCTTGAGCGCTGGGACCTCGATCGGCCTGAGGAGCGTACTCGGGCATTAAAGGACGCCGCCGAGGTGCTTGCTCCGATCAAGGACTCGCTGCTCGCTGACGACTACGCAACCTACATCGCTGATCGCCTCTTCGCCGACTTCGCTACGGTTCGCAGAGCGATTGCCGTAGCGAAGCCGTCGACATCACACGCTGCGACCGCTACCCACGAGCCGGCCGCGGCGCCGGACGTCGTCGACTCTCCGCAACTCAGGGTGGAGCGCGAAGTGCTCGACCTGCTGCTCAGAACACCCGAGCTGAGGCCGAGGGCACGGTTCTTGCTTTCGGATGACCTGCTGACCGACCCCGCTCACAGACTCATCGCAGAATCAATCGCAGACGCTGCTCCGGGCGCGACTGCCGCCGAGATTCTCGGATCGATTCAGGCGAAGATGCCGGCTGCGGCGTCGGCTCTGGCCAGCTCAACGCTCGACGTTTCAAACAACGACGAGGCACGGTTGATGGAGGGGGAGCTGGTCGGCAAGCTCAAGGAGTTCGACCTGGAACGGCGTATTGCTGTAGGTAAGGCTCAACTGAAGAAGACGGAGTCTCTCAACGACAAGTCCCAAGATGCCGAGCTCTTCAGGAGCATCTCGGCGTTGCAGCACCAACTCGATAGGCTGCGCAGCGACGTTCGAGGCAACTGACATGATCTGGAGGCGTGACATTCAGCGTGACCGATAAACCGAGTACCACTCCCAAGAGTACGAAGAGCGCGGCTGCCGCAAAGCCGGCCGCCGCCAAGAGCACCGCCGCCAAAGCGTCCGCGGGCGGTTCTGCCGCGGCCGCCAAGCCCGCCGCCAAGCGAGCGGCAAGCGCCGTAAAGCCGGCTGCAGTCGCGCCGGCCGCTGCGAAGAAGACACCGACGAGAGCAGCTGCAGCTCCGAAGGCGGCTGCGAAACCGGCGGCAGCACCCAAGGTGGCGCCGAAGGCTGCACCCAAGGCCGCCCCGAAGGCCACCGCGAAGGCCGCCCCGAAGGCCGCCACGAAGGCCGCGCCCAAGGTGGCCCCGAAGGCGGTGGCGAAGCCTGCGGTAGCCCCGAAGGCCGCCGCGAAGCCTGCGGTAGCCCCGAAGGCCGTCGCGAAGCCTGCGGTCGCCCCGAAGGCACCAGCTGCTGCAAAGGCCCCATCGAAGTCCCCGGCAACCCCCAGAGCCGCTGCTGCGCCCAGGGTTGCCTCGAATGCGGCCGCCACGAAGGCGTCTGCTGCCGCAAAACACTCGCTCGAGCTTGAGCTGTCCGAGGTCAAGACGCTTACCAAGATGGGCAAGTCCAAGGGCAACCTCACCGAGGAAGAGATCCAGGGCGCGCTCTCGGACATCAACCTGAGCGATCAGCAGTTCGAGAGCATCTACTCTCACTTCCGCGAGAGCGGCATCAAGATCTTTGACGACGGCTCCGGCGATGCGTCAGTAGCCGTCGGGGATATCGCCGGCGCTGCTGGGGGTACGGTCTCGGACTTCGTGCCGCTTGAGGCTGATGCCGAGATACAGGAAGCCGACGTCATCGACATTCCGCTGCCGCCCAAGGTTGCGCCGGCCAAGACCGCCAAGAAGAAGCCGAAGAAGCGCGAGAACCTCAACGCTGTGGCGCCGCTCACCGGGGACCCGGTGCGCATGTACCTCAAGGAGATCGGCAAGGTGCCGCTTCTGACCGCGGCGCAGGAAATCGATCTCGCGATGAAGATCGAGGCGGGTCTTGAGGCCGGTGCCCGCATGGATGCCGCCGAGAATGAGGGTCCTGCCCTCGACCGCGCCGACAAGCGCCGCCTGTCCCGCATGGAGCAGGTCGGCATCGATGCCAAGCAGCAGCTGGTCGAAGCCAACCTGCGTCTCGTTGTCTCGATCGCCAAGCGCTACGTCGGC
>CAZIPT010000096.1:0-5818 GCA_964541375.1 uncultured Eubacteriales bacterium | reverse complement strand
GCAGTTCGGCCATGCCGATGATCGCGTTCATCGGCGTGCGGATCTCGTGGCTCATCGTGGCGAGGAAGTCGGACTTGGCCCGGTTGGCCGATTCGGCCTCCTCGCGCGCCTGCTCGAGATCGGCCTCATAGTCGGCGCGGCGCAAGGCGTTGGCAAAGACGTCGGCGACCACGTTAACGAGCGCGATGGTGTCGTTGCTCCACGACTGGGACGTGCGCAAGACGTCGAGTCCCAAGATGCCGCGGGTAGCGCCGTCCACGGTCATCGGCACGAGCAGCAACGAGCGTATGCCCGCGTCAGACAGCAGCCGTGCGTCGGTCGTGGCGTCGGTCGGGATCTGGTCCAAGGCAGGCAAGTGTACGTACTCTCCGGCGAGCAACTTCCCGTTGAGCCACGGGTAGGTAGACAGCGGCACGTCCTGCATCGCCGACGCACGCGACTCGATGCCTTCGGCGATCCACTCGTGCGTATTCGACATCGTCTCGGCGATGGTATCGAAGCGGAAGATGTAGACGCGGTCTGCGCGCAAGATGCTGCCGACGTTCCTTAGTGCATCGTTGATGGCACGGTCGATCTCTGAGGTGCGGATGTCGACGAAACGGCCCGAGACCGCGCGCACCACGTTCTCGAGCTTTATCCGCTCGCGCAGCGCCTTCTCTGCGCGGTTTCGCGCAGTGACGTCGTGCATGAATGCAAGCACGCGGGCCTCGCCGGCAACGTCCAACGGGGTGCAAGTGAGCTCGATCTCAACGGCGCCGCCACCGCGCGTGACTAGCGTCTGATTGGACGCCTGAGTGATCATCGGCCCGCTGCTGCCCTCCATCTCGCCGAAGTACTGTGAATCGGTGGCGAGGATGTCGTGCATCGGGCGGCCCACCAGTTCGGATTCGTAGCCCAGCAATCGTTCGATGAAGGGGTTCGCCTGCACGATGGTCGTGGTGGCGGGGTCGATAAGCACGATGCCCTCGGGAGCGATCTCGAAGGTGGTTCGGAAGCGCCGCTCGGATGCGGCGAGCCGCTCGGACGAGTCGCGGTTGATCTGAGCGACGCCGAAGAACGCGAGCACGATCATGGCGACTAGGAACGTGAAGGCCAGGCCGACAAGCCGATAGAGTGCTACCTCCTCGGCGAAATCCTCGGCAGGCATGTCCATGCCGATGAGTCCAACTTTCTTTCCGCTGCCATCCGTGATGGGTGCAAACGCACTAACCCAGGTACCCCACTTGTCGGCGATCGGTCCCTCAGTGAAGGCCGTGCCTGACTTGAGGGAGGCCAGGAGCTCAGGGCTGGCCTCAGCGTACTCGTCGCCCGGAGACGACGCGTCTGCCTGTGTCGGGTAGCCAGCCTCGCCCAAGAAGACGGCGCGGCCGTTGACGAGACGCAGCGCATAGAGGTAGGTGATGTCGGGGCTGGCGGCCTTGAGGGCGTTCAGCTCCGTGATCATGGACTTGAATGCAGGATTGGTGAGGTCGACGCGGCTAGCCATCAGTTTGGCGAAGTCGTCATCCGAGAGTGCGGCGGCGGCAGTTGCCGCACGCTGCATGAGGAAGTCGCGCGTCTCGTCATCGGCCTGATACCCGGTGCCGGCTGCGGTGAAGTAACCCCCCACTAGCACGACGAACATCACCGGAATGACGATGAACCGCTTCAGCGCTGCTCGGCGGCTGTCCGGCCGCGACGCCGAGACCTGCGACAGCACCGAGTATGCGAGGAGCGAGAGTCCCGCGACGGTTGCGAGAGCGGCATAGAGGCTGGCGATGGGAAATCCACCCAGTTGCTCGATGGAGTTGGGGCCGAACCGCGCGGTGGCCGAGCCGGAGAGCCCGGCGATGACGGCGAAGAGCCCCACCGAAACCGCCTCGAGGCGAAGCGGCCACTTCACGCGCGTGGTCGCTTTTGCTGCGGTCAACCAGAACGCCGTCGCCGAGAGGAGCCCGGAGGGGATTGCCAACACGTAGAAGGTGGCACGCTCGGCGACGGCGACTCCAAACAGGAGCGACGCGGCCACCGCCGCCATCAGCACGTAGGTCATCCACCAACGGCCCGCTGGCAGTCCGAGGTCGGCGAGGCCGCGGCGACCGAAACCGAAGAGGCAGCCGAAGGCGACGATACCCAGCAGCACGCGGGCCACGGCAAAGGGCAGAGGGTCGCCCAAGACGATGGCGATAGGCTGCAGCAAGAGCACGACGCCCTCGGCGGCCCCAAAGCCGGCAAGGGCGAGCCAGTTCATCGTCCGGTCGCGCTCGGCGTACAGTACCAGCGCTTCGGCGCTGAGGCAGATGAGGCTCAGGCCCGAAACGAGGAAGACGTAATCGACTGCAAGATCCCTTGCCAACATGCGAGTCCCCACCCCATCCCTCTCGCTGGTAAGTGTTCCCTTATTGCAGGGGAACCATGCCGGGAAGCTGCAAAGAGGGGGCGGCGCGCAGGACAGGGATGGAGCGACAGTAGGCCGGTGGCGGTCGCAATCGCTACCCAAGAATCCATATCGATGCGATAATGCGTACAACTAAGGAGGCTATCGATATGGATACCGTAACCATCTCGCCGAAGTTCCAGGTCGTCATCCCGAAGGCGGTTCGGGAGCAGCTCAAGCTGGTTCCCGGACAAACAGTGCAGGTCATCGCCTACGGCGACCGGATCGAATTCCTGCCGATGCGCACACCGGACGATGTGCGCGGGATGCTCCGGGGCCTCGACGCGACGTTCGAGCGCGAGAAGGAAGACCGGCCGTGAACGTCGTCGACTCATCGGCGTGGCTTGAGTTCCTCGCCGACGGCCCCAATGCTGCCGAGTTTGCTGTTCCGATCGAAGACAGTGCGCGGCTGTTGGTTCCCAGCATCACCCTTTACGAGGTCTTTAAGCGCGTCGTCGAGCTCAAGGGGGAGTCGGCCGGCATCGAAGCGGTCGGCGTCATGCTTCGAGGGCGAGTTGTGGACGTGAGCGCGAGTGTCGCGCTCGAAGCCGCACGGATCTCCCTTGCCGAGAGATTGGCGATGGCGGACTCGGTCATTTTGGCGACCGCTCGGCTGGAGAGCGCCTTGCTCTGGACCCAAGACGCGGACTTCGAGGGGCTTAGTGGCGTGGAGTATCGGGCAAGCGGCCTGACCTAGCAGAGCGGGGCGAGAGGCATAAGGGCGTTTGTTGCATCCGGAGAGCTGGGTATGTTAGTTTGTGCGTCCGCCGAATAGGCGAATTGAACATTGCGGGGTGGAGCAGTCTGGTAGCTCGTCGGGCTCATAACCCGAAGGTCGTCGGTTCAAATCCGGCCCCCGCGACCAAGAAAATAGCAGGTCAGATACGATAAACGTGTCTGGCCTGTTTTCGTTGTCAGACCCGACTTCTAACTTTCTTCTAACCGGCGCAGTTTTCCGTGTCCTTCTCGCAGTTCTTGGTTCATACGACATGAGACAATCAGTGACACGTTCGCCGTACAGATGAGGAAACAGCACGCATGAGCGCCGATCGTTCCGCCGAGTACCTGGAGAGCCTCGTTCGCGAGCTGTGTAAGCTGCCTATCGAGACGGAATGGGTCGAGTTCAAGGTGAACAACGACCAGGCTGACGAGATCGGCGAGTACATTTCCGCCATGGCCAACTCGGCAGCCCTGTGCGGCAAGGCGCATGGCTACGTCGTTTGGGGTATCGCCGATGCCGATCATGCGATTGTCGGGACGGCATTCTCGCCACGAACCGACAAGGTCGGTAATGAGGAACTCGAGAACTGGCTGCTCCGACTCCTCGATCCCAAGATCCACTTCAGCTTTCACGAGGTGCTCGTGGACGGTGAGACGATCATCTTGCTCGAGGTAGATCCGGCCTTTCGGCATCCAGTCAAGTTCAAGGGGCATGAGTACGTTCGAGTTGGTTCATACAAGAAGAATCTGAAGGACTTCCCTGAGAAGGAGCGAGAGCTCTGGCGCATCTTCGATAGCACGCCCTTTGAGCGTCTTGTCGCTGCGGAGCGTATTCCTGACGAGGATGTCCTGACGATGCTCGACTTTGAGGCGTATTTCGAACTCCTCGGACTGCCTGTTCCTGCGGATGGCAATCGCATTTTGGAGGCGCTTTGCGCCGATGGCCTGCTCGTCCCCAACGATGCGGGAGGCTGGGACATCACGAATCTCGGGGCGCTGCTGTTCGCGCGACACCTCGACAACTTCGGAGCGCTTGGTCGCAAGGCAATGCGAGTGGTCCAGTATTCCGGGCCCACCCGCGTGGACGCCATCCGCGAGCAGGTCGGCATCAAAGGATACGCAAGCGGTTTCGAGGGCCTCATCGACTATATCAACGGCCTCTTGCCCTCGAACGAGGTCGTTGGACGCGCCTTGCGCACTAGCGTCCCGATGTATCCGGAGCTTGCCGTTCGAGAGCTTGTCGCCAATGCGCTCATCCATCAGGACCTGTTTGTCTCGGGCGCCGGCCCGATGGTCGAGATCTTTTCTGACCGCATCGAGATCACGAATCCCGGTGAGCCGCTGGTGGACACCGACCGGTTCGTAGATTCACCCCCACGGTCACGCAATGAGCTGCTCGCGTCAGTAATGCGCCGAATCGGCACATGCGAGGAAAGGGGGAGTGGTTGGGACAAAGTCGTGTTCCAGTCGGAGCTGTTCCAACTGCCCGCACCGCTTGCGGAGTTGGCGGCGGGAAGCACCCGTGTAGTCCTCTTTTCTCCTCGACCTCTGGGCGAAATGGACAAGGCCGACCGGATTCGTGCGGTCTATCTACACTCATGCCTGCGTCACGTGAACAGACAGAGCCTGACCAACGCCTCGGTGCGCGAGCGATTCGGGATCGATCAGAAGAACAGCGCTGTCGCCTCACGCCTCATCAAGGAGGCCGTCGACGCAGGAATGATAGTGCCGTTCGACCCGGATGCAGGGAAGAAGGCGATGCGCTACTTGCCCTTCTGGGCGGCACCGCAATCCAGATGATTTCTTTGATGGTTGTTTGATGGCTGGACTTCTGGAACCACCTTTTCAGTGAGAAATACCAGCTAGATTGTGCGTTCAGTGTCCGAACATTCTTTGACGGCTCTGTGATAACTCCGGAATGTGCACGGAATGGAGACCCAATTGCCGGACTCTGCGATGGCGGCGATTGCAAAGCAGTTTGACGACGCCCGTGCCGACTACTTCGGGCGGTGGCGTTCGGTCGACAGTCTGCTCTACCAAGCGGTTCGAGACCGTGGACACCGGAGCCTCGAGGATGTCTACACGAAAGTGGTGTTGGTCAACCGACTCTACGCTGCGGGAATCTCACGCGCATCACGAGCGGAAGGTGATCGTGAGGCTCATGTCGCCGAAGCGCTCATGTCGATGGCTGACGGTTTGGAGACTCGGCTCGCTTCGCTCGCCGGGCGGGCGTTCGACAGACAAATGTCCGCCGAGATTCTTGAGCTGCACTACTACGCAGCGGAGGGGCTTCTGCCATCCACCGGCAAGAGATGGCTGACCTCGTTCGTGCCCAAGTATCTGCACTTTCACTGCGACCAAGTGCCGATCTTCGACGATCGCGCAGTGACGGCTGTTGGGCACCTCATGAAAAGCGAAGCTTTCGCGAGGCTGGGCGAAGATCCCGCTCGACTAAGCG
Organism: uncultured Eubacteriales bacterium; assembly: GCA_964541375.1. GTDB lineage: Bacteria > Actinomycetota > Coriobacteriia > Anaerosomatales > JAAXUF01 > JBAXEO01. Next base: position 224 of record CAZIPT010000096.1, on the reverse strand, counting down.
GAGGAGTCGTCGCCTATCGAAGTTTCCTCACACGCTTCGTCGCGGTCTATTCTTCGGTCCAGTCATCCAAGAACGACGCATCGGTAACCGTGAAGCTGGTCGATCACATGCTTTGGCGCTACATGGACGGAGAACAGAACGCGTTCTTCGGTAGCGCAGTGAATGACTTCTAACCGATCTTCTAACCGACCCAGCGGAAGAGATATCAATCGGCGGAGCGCACG
>CAZIPT010000095.1:0-6102 GCA_964541375.1 uncultured Eubacteriales bacterium | reverse complement strand
CGAGCGGGTCGTCGAGCTCGATCTCCTTGGCGATGGTGACGCCGTCGTTGGTGATGGTCGGGGCGCCGAACTTCTTCTCGAGGACGACATAGCGGCCCTTCGGCCCAAGCGTCACCTTGACGGCGTCGGCGAGCTTGTTGACGCCGTTGGCAAGCCCGTGACGGGCGTCCTCGTCGAAACGGATCTCCTTAGCCATTCCAGGAATCCCCTTTCAGTCTGAATACGAGTAGATGCGGATGCGGAACCTGCTACTGAACGACCGCGTAGATATCGCTTGCGCGGACGATGAGGAACTCCTCGCCGTCGAGCTTGATCTCTGTGCCGCCGTACTTGCTGTAGATGACGGTGTCACCCTCCTTGACGTCCATAGGGATGCGCTCGCCCTTGTCGTCAAGCTTGCCCGCACCAACGGCGAGCACGGTGCCGCGCTGCGGCTTTTCCTTGGCACTGTCCGCCAGGATCAGACCGCTCTTGGTCTGAGTCTCGGCCTCAGCGGCCTTGACGATCACGTTCTCGCCCAGGGGCTTCAGATTCATCGACGTCCTCCTACCTTTCGTTGTTGTCACGCACGTGCAGTAACGGGCAGACGCCCGCATATACCGAGCCTCACGGTGGAAGCGCAAAGGAGTATCTACCCCTCTTCGCGCTGACCCCCTGCGACTGCTGGCACTCTCAAACGCCGAGTGCCAACGACATCGAATTCTAGCGGGAGTGGTTCGGCAGAGCAAGGGTGTCGTTGAGGAGTTTCTGAGAAATCTAAGTGCCCCAGACATAGATGTTCGAGTGTCGTGGGGCGGCTAGACCCGGTCCAGCGCCTCGCTCGCGCTCGGCTCGGCGTCAAGCCCCAGACGGTCCCCGCGCGCGTAGCGGTAGTGTGCCGCGGCGGCGATCATGGCCGCGTTGTCGGTGCAGAGCTCAAGCGGAGGCACGCTGACGTGGACCCCTAGCGGCTCGATGGCCTCCGTCAGTGCTCGGCGAAGCGCACGGTTCGCCGCGACCCCACCGCCCAGGCAGAACGCGACTGCGCCGGTCTCTCGCACCGCACGCACCGCCTTGGAAACCTGCACATCGATGACCGCCTGCTGGAACGACGCGGCGAGATCCGGCACGTTGACCTCTCGGCCAGCCGCTTCCTCGTGGCGGATGTAGGTCAGAACGGCCGTCTTGAGGCCGGACAGTGAGAACGCGTAGTCGCCGCTCTTCATCATCGCACGCGGAAACGCGATCGCGGCCGGGTCACCACTCTCGGCGAGTTTGGAGAGTATGGGGCCGCCCGGGTAGCCGAGCCCCAGCACCTTGGCTACCTTGTCGAAGGCCTCCCCCGCCGCGTCGTCGAGCGTCTCGCCGAGCGTGTGGTAGACGCCCCACTCCGGCATGTGGACAAGCGACGTGTGCCCTCCCGAGACCAGCAACGCCACGAGCGGCGGCCGAACCGCGCTGTCGGCGAACACATTGGCGAAGATGTGTCCCTCAAGGTGGTTGATGCCGATGAGAGGCTTGCCGGTCGCCATCGCAAGGCCTTTTGCGTAGGCCAGACCCACTACCAGCGCGCCGATGAGCCCCGGCGCGTTCGTGACGGCTATGGCGTCGAGGTCGGAGAACGGCATCCTTCCGTCGAGCCCGAGGGCCTCACCGGCGCGCTCCATCGCCTCGTCGATGACGCCCACGATCGCCTCGGTGTGCTTTCGGCTGGCAATCTCGGGGACGACGCCGCCAAACCGGGCGTGAAAGTCGACCTGGCTCGCTACGACGTTGGCCAACAGTTCCCGGCCGCCTCGCATCACTGCGGCGGCGGTCTCGTCGCACGAGGACTCGATCGCGAGGATGACCTCGTCGGTCTTGTCGGCAGGCAGGGGCCGCTCGGCGCCGGGTAGGTCGCCCCACATGATGACCGCGTCGCTGCCGGGGGCGTAGTAGTTCGGCCGGACTCCGACCGACTCAAGACCCACCGACTCGTAGAGCGCTATCGCCTCGACGTTCTCCGCGCGGACCTCGAGCGTGACGCGTTGCGCGCCGAGTTGGGCGGCTGCTGTCAGGAGCGCGCCGAGAAGCTGTCTTCCCACCCCGCGACCCCGGCTTGCGGGAGAAACGGCGAGGTTCATGACATGCGCGTCCTGATCGGCGAGCACCGCGACCCCCGCGTAGCCGACCAGACAGGCTGACGCGTCCTCGGCGACAAGCCAGACACGCGCGTCGGCCGCGATCTCCTCGGCAAACATGTGGGCCGTCCAGGGATCGGGGAAGATCTCGGCCTCAAGGCTGGCGACGAGCGGGATGTCCGCCTGCGCAAGAGCGCGGATCGTGACGCTCATGCGCTCTCGCCGCCCGAGACCCCTGAATCGGGAGTCGGTGCCGGTGCGCGCCCAAGCCGCTTCCGCTCGTCTTCCTCGGCGTCGGAGAGCCGCGTGTACACCGGCAACACATCGGCGGGCTCGGCGAGTTCGTGTTCGCCGCTGGCAAGCTCTGCAGCCCATGCGCCGAAGAGGCCGTGAGCGTAGGGCGGCCAGAGCTCGGGGTCGGCGAAGGCGGCCTGATCGCCAAGCGCCGAGGCGAAGATGGCCGCGTACTTGCGAAGACCGTTGCCGGCGAGCAGGAGCGGTGTGCCGAGTCCGGCCCACTCGGCGGCGACGTCGACCGGTTTGGCCACGCGGTCGGGTGTGAGCCTGACGACCTTGCCCGCGCCACAGCGGAACAGCGCGGGGTAGACCTCGCCTCGCATGGCGTCACCGATCACTGCCAGCGTGACGTCGTCGCCCGCAAATCCCCACGCGATCGCATCAAGCGTGCTGACCCCCCACAACGGGCAGGAAAGCCCGTGAGCGAGCCCCTTCGCCGTCGCCACGCCGATCCGGACCCCCGTGAACGAACCGGGACCTCGACCGACGATCACTCCATCGACCTGTGTAACCGTCAGGCCATTGGCTGCCAGGAGCGACTCCGTCATGGGCAACAGTCGCGACATGGCCGCGCGCGGAGCATCGACCACGGCTGCACCCATCAGCTCCAGACGCTTGTCGCCGAGACGCGCGAGGCCGACCGTGGTGCGCTCGGTGGCCGTGTCAAGCGCGAGGAGGATCTCGCTCACAGGACATCGCCATCAGCATCGCCTTGTGCGTCCAGAGCGACCCCCGGCTCGGAAGCACATGCCGCGACCCAGCTGGCGGCGAGTTCGTCTCCGCGAATGCCGCGTGACTCGATCTCCAGCGCGCGCGATTCGTCTCCCGTGATGGTGAGCCGAACCAACACGCACGAGTCCGGAACCGCCTCAGCGAAGCGGTCTCCCCACTCGACGACCGAAACACCGTCGGCCTCGAGGATCGCCCAGTAGTCCAGGTCGTCAAGCTGCTCGGCGAATTCCAGCCGATACAGGTCGAAGTGATAGAGCGGTATGCGCCCCTGGTGTACCAGCAGAATGTTGAAGGTGGGGCTGGTGACCGCCTCTGACACACCAAGGCCGATTGCGATCCCCTTTGTGAGCTGCGTCTTTCCGGCACCCAAGTCGCCTGAGAGCACGACCACGTCCCCCGGCTTGAGCAGCGTGGCCAGGACACGGCCGGCGGCTTGAGTCGCTGAATCGCTCTCTGCTGTGATGATACGTGCGGACATGGTCGCTCTCTCGTCAGAACAGTGCAGTCTGGTCGGGCAAGGCCCCGTTCGGCTCGTCTGCTGCCGACTTCTCGGCAGGCGCCTCGCCGAGAAGATCGCGCAACACCCGAAAGTCGGCGAACAGGTCGTCGCGCTTCGTGCGGTCGTAGATCGTCGCCGCCGGGTGGTAGATCGGCAGCACCGTGAACCTCCCGGCGTTGTGTAGCTTGCCGTGCAGGCGCCTGATTCCCACGTCGGTCTTGAGCACGAACCGGGTCGCGAAGTTCCCAAGTGGGACCAGCCCCTCCGGGGCGATGACCCTGATCTGCTCACGGAGGAAGGGCGTGCATGTCTCGATCTCGCCCGGCTCCGGATTCCGGTTTCCGGGAGGTCTACATTTGAGCACGTTGGCGATGTAGACATCGTCTCGTGCCAAACCTGCCTCGGCGAGCAACTCATTGAGCAGTTGGCCGGCGGCGCCCACGAACGGCTCACCCTTCAGGTCCTCGTTCTTGCCCGGAGCCTCGCCGACAAACACCACCCGCGCGTTTGGATCGCCCACTCCGAAGACCAGCGTCGTGCGTGTGTCCCCGAGCGAGCAGCGGTGGCAGTCGCCGATCAACGACTGAACCTCGTCCAGCGTGCTGCAGCCCAAGCCGGGCATACGGACTCCCTCTAGATCCAGGTCGCGACCTCTGCCAGAGGGCGTCGGGCCGGGCGACCCGCGGATTCAGCGCAGTATCCGATCGGCAAAATAGCTACCGGCTCGAAGTGCTCGGCAATGCCGAGGGCGGTGCGCACTGCGCCCGCATCGAAGGCACCGATCCAGCACGACGACAGCCCTCGGTCGACGGCGCCGAGCAGGATGTTCTCGACCGCTGCCGAGGTGTCCTGGATGGCGTAGAGGCGCTCGCCGCGCTCACCGTAACGGGCCGAGCAGGGACGCGGGTCCACCGAAACCACGATGATCACCGGAGCAGACGTGGCCCAGCGCTGGTGGAGCGCCCCGGAAAGCCGCTCGCGAGCTTCAATCGAGCGAACCACGGTGAAGCGCCACGGCTGAATATTGCCCGCTGTCGGTGCGGCGACAGCCATCTCGAGCAGGCCGCGGATCTCCTCGTCAGGCACATCGAGCCTGCTGTTGAAGTGACGCACGCTGCGACGCTTGGCGATGACCTCGGAGAACTCCATGCTCTGCCCATTCCCTCGCGACGGCCGGAGCACGACTCGCTGCTCCCGGCCCGATGACACAACCGCCCCCATTCTAGCCCATCGGTGGCACCCATTCCCTCTCGGCCGGGCGATTCGCATATCGCTGCGCAGGGACGCCAGAGCCGACGTCGAAGAAGCTCCGCAGGGGGTGATTTGGGACATGAACAGCCAACGTCCTGACGTATCAGACGAAGATCTGGGAATCAGAGCATTCAAGCTTCAGAAGGCCAAAGCGGTCGAGCGTGCCGTGCAACTCATCCGCCACAGCCTTGGCACCTCTTGGAGCGAATTCACCGCCGACGAGATCGAAGAACTCGAGTGGGTCTTGGGCGAGGTTTGGGCCTACGTCTCGCACAAAGACTGGGCGGAGATGCACTTTGGTCGCCTGACGCTCACCGACTGTATCAAGATGATGTCGCTCAGCAGCCAGCTGCGCCGGCATGCACGCAGCAACATCGAGATCCTGCGCGAGGTTCGCGCGATCATCGATGCCGAGACCCCCTACGAGGACACCTTCACGGAGTAGCCGCAGGCACTTCGCCGACCCCGTGACCGGCGAGCAGTTACGCAGTTGAGGTTTCCTCCCTGAACGGAGAAGAGGCGCCGGAGAAATCCGACGCCTCTTCTCTTTGTAAGTTTGCAGAGCGCTATCCGGCTGCGGCGGCCGCAGCCCGCTTCTTGTTCTCGATCTTCTTCTTGACCTTCTTCAGTCGGAAGAGATCTTCGCGGGCGCGTTCGTCGAGCGTCTGGCGGATGTAGGTCACCTGCTCCTGCAGTGCAGGAACGGTGACCTGCTCGAGCGCGTTGACTCGACGATTCGTCTTGTTGATCTCCTCGCCGAGACGCTTCAGCCGTGTCTCGATGTCGGCGTACTCAATGATCACATCGAGGATGCCCTCGAACTTCTCGGCAGTCTCGTCGACTCGGGAGGAGACGCCTGTCACCGAGTACCCTCGGGTGAACGACGACTTCAGTGGGCTGTCACCTTTAGTCACGACAGGGACCGACACGCCCATGATCTTGGTACCGGTCATGTCGACCACGATCTCGCCCTTGGTGGCCAGCCCCGCCGAGCGGAGCGCTACCACGCCATCGACCGCTTGGGCGACCGCGAGGGAGTACTGCGCTTCCCGAACGGTCTTCTGCAGCGAGTCGGAGAGGCGCAGCGTCTCGTCCATGACACCCATGAACTCGATGAGCAGCGCGTCCCCCTTCTGCTTGAGCAGGTCCATTCCCTGCTGCCCCAGGCCCATCTCCCCCCGGCGCTCAAGCACCTCCCAACGGGTAGGGCGTACTCCGTCCATC
>CAZIPT010000094.1:0-6437 GCA_964541375.1 uncultured Eubacteriales bacterium | reverse complement strand
TGCCGCCAACCTTGGCCAGCGGCACGTCGAGGATCTTGTCGCCGGTGGTCTTGATGATCTTCAGTTCAACAGGAAGGCCGGTGATCTCTTCCACCAGCCCCTTGATGTACTCCGATTGCCACAGGGCGAGCTTGCTGCCCCGGGTCCCGATTACCAGCGCTGTCCGGCTAGATGCCAACTGAATCTCCCATCTCCTTCTCCTTCGCCGAGGCCTTCTCTGTCCTGCCGAGAAGGGAGCGCAGCAGTCCGCCGCGCTCCTTGGGGGCCTCGCCGTCCAGTGCGTACAGGTAACGTGCCGCGGCCACGTACGAGTAGCCGTCCTTTGTCGACGAGACGTCCTTGAGGCGGCTCGTCGGCTCATGAAGCATCTTGTTGACGATCGAGCAGGTGAGCGCGTCGACGGTCGCCAGCTCCTTCTCGGAGAGCCCGCCGAGGCGCTTGATCGCACGCTGCATCTCGGCCGTGCGAATCGCGTCGGCGTTGGCGCGCATCGCAGCGACCGTGGGAACCACGTCGAGCGACTCGAGCCAGCGCTCGAAAGCGTCCATCTCCTCGGCGATGATGACCTCGGCCCTCTCGGCCTCGCGCATGCGCTCTTCGAGGTTCTGCGAGACGACACCGTTCAGGTCGTCGATGTTGTAGAGGTAGACGTCGGCAAGGTCGTTGACGGCCGGGTCGATATCACGGGGAAGAGCGATGTCGATGAAGAAGATCGGCGCGCCCCTCCGGCCTTTTCGGGCGGCGGCTACTCGCTCCTTCGTGACCACGTAGTGAGTGGCGGCGGTCGAAGAGATGACGATGTCGGCCTCGCTCATGCGGTCGAACATCTCATCGTAGACGATCGCCTCGCCATTGAACTTGGTCGCAAGCTCTTGCGCGCGCTCGTAGGTTCGGTTCGCGACGAGCACCTTCTTGACACCGTTACTCACCAGGTGTTTTGCGGTCAGCTCGCTCATCTTGCCGGCGCCGAGCACCAGGATGGTGCGGCCCTCAAGCGTGTCGAAAACCTGCTTGGCGAGTTCCACTGCCGCGTAGCTGATCGAGACCGCGTTCTCGCCGATCTCGGTCTCGTTGCGAACCCGCTTGCCCAGCTCGAAGCTCTGCCGGAACAGCTTGTTGAAGATGCGCTGACTCGCCCCTGCGTTGAACGACGCCTCGTAGGCCTCTTTGACCTGGCCGAGGATCTGGGCCTCGCCCAAGACCATCGAGTCCAGCGACGCCACCACGCGGAACAGGTGGCGCACCACGGCCTCGCCCTCAAGCACGTACAGATAGCGCGCGAGTTCGGCGCGATCGAGATCGTGGTAGTCGGCGATGAAGTCGATGACGGCACCGGGGCCGTCAGCACCAGATGCGGTCACGCAGTATATCTCGGTGCGGTTGCACGTAGAGACGATGACCGCCTCGTTGACAGTGGGGGTAGAGGTCAGCATCGCCAACGCATCTTCCTGGCGATTCGCCGGGAAGGTCAGCTTCTCCCGTATCTCTACGGGAGCCGTCTTATGGCTCAACCCTACAAGTGTGAGATGCATACGATGGCAGCTCGCCTCACAACGTTTTCAGACATAGAAGCGCCCTCGCCGGAGCGGTGCATGTTGTTCAGGCAAGCAGACCCGGCGAGGGCGGTGTCAAACGCTCCACGTAATGCACCACTGCTACTGCCTGAACGCTCGGATTCTATCACCGAGCCGCGCCCCTCGGCAACGAACCTTAATCTCCCCCGAGGGTAGCGAAGCGCGTGCCGACCGACCCGGGAAGCCTAGCTCCTGGCCTTGCGGGCCTTTGCCACGTCGCCGTCGACGATCGCGAAGAACAGCTCCGGAAGCAGACCCTTGAGCCGGAAGTAGAAGGCCGAAAGCGCGTCCGGGATGATCAGGTACGTGCCCCGCTCGACTCCTCGCACGATCGCTGCGGCGACCTTCTCGGCAGGAATCGGTTTGATGTTGCCGGCAATGACGTCTGTCTCGGGGGGACGCAGGGTGTGCTCGAAAGCGAGTGCGGGCGTGTCGGTATCGGGCGGACAGACCACGTGGACTGTGATGCCCTCCGGCTTCATCTCGAAACGCAACGCCTCGGTGAAGCCCATGACCGCGAACTTCGCCGAGGAGTACCCCGTGTAGCCGTAGATGCCCAGGTAGCCGGCGACCGAGCTCACGTTGACGATGTGGCCGCTCCCGCGCGCGAGCATGTGCGGCACAGCCGCGCGGCACGGGTAGACCACGCTCCAGTAGCCGTTGGTGAGATTGGACTCGAAGTTCTCCAGTGGCATCGTCGCGAACTCGCCCGGCACGATGACCCCAGCTGAATTGACCAGGATGTCCGGCGCGAAGCCGTCGGCCACCAGCGAGTCGATCGCGGTCTTCGCCGCATCGAAATCGCTCAGATCCGCCTGCCGCGTCTCGACGCGCTGGCCCTGCGAAGTCGCGACGCCGAGAAGCTCCGTTCGAGCCGCCGCGAGCTTGTCCGCGCTCCGGCCCACGATCGCTACGTCGCACCCGCGCTTTGCGTAGAGCCGCGCGGTCGCAAGCCCGATTCCGCTGCTGCCGCCGGTCACGATCACACTCATGCGCTCGGACACGCTCACTCCTCGGACGCGCGGGGCTCGGACGCATCGTCGACGGTCGCAGGCGCGAACTCGGCGAGCACGGCCTCAGGATCGAGCTCCTCGCCCCCCGCGATTCGCGCCAAGAGGTCGGCTCGCGCGACCTCGGCCAACACCGCGTCTCTGTCAGCAGAATCCGCGATACGGACGGCCGCGAGCGCGCGGACGGCGCCTATGAGCGTCACGTAGCTTCCCCACTCCTCGCCATATGACGCCTTGAGTTCGTCCCGCATGCGCTTGGCTACCGATGGCGCTGCGCCCGCGGTCGAAATCGCTATCTGCAGTGGCCCTCGCCTAAGTGAAGTGGGAACCAAGTAGTTGCTCAACTCTGGCGCCCCTCCGTTGTTGATCGGGCAGCCGCGAGCGTCTGCATCGTAGAAGACCGCGCGGCTGACCTCCTCGGACGCACCCGCGCAGATCACGAGCGCGACGCCCTCAAGATCGCCTCGCGCGTAGTCTCTCTGTTCAAGAGAGATGAGGCCCTCGGCCTCCATCTGGCGAAGCCGGTCGGTGGCATCGGGAGAGATGACGATCACGTCTGCCTCGTAGCGCAGGAACGCCGATGCCTTACGTTCGGCGAGATCCCCGCCGCCCACAATGACGACGCTGCGACCGGACAGGTTGAGGAACATCGGATAGTGCGGTGCTGGCGTTCCGGCCGGCACGACGACTACCTACAACCCGAAGACGTGGAAACCGGCCGGAACCGTGCGAGCTGCGATCGCCAGAATGACGACCATTCCGAAGCCAAGCACCGCGATCCATGAAGAAGTCCGAGTCGACACGTTGTGGCGATACACCAGCGTCAGGTAGAACCCGAAGGTAAGCCATACGACCCCGGCAAGCATGATGCGCGGGTCGAAGAACCAGGAAGCGACGTTCTCCTCGATGGCACGAATGACTCCCAACAGCAGCCCGACCGTGTACACCGGAAAGGCGAAGGATATCGAACGTCGAGCTACCATCTGCAAAGTGGCCAACGACGGTAGTCTCCGCGTCACCGTGTTGGAGTGGTGCTTCTTGAGCTGAGACTCCTGCCACAGATAGAGCCCCGCCGAAACAGCGCCAAATGCGAAACCCGCGTTGGCGAACACTACGAGCGCAACGTGGAACGCGACCCTCCAGCCCGCCAGCTGCGCCGCCTGCGCAGCAGTGAGAGTGGTGGTGCCAACCGCAAAGTGACTGATGATCTCGGCGGCCACCATGAACGCCACGGCGACCGGAATCAAGAATGTGCCGTAAATCTTGATCTTTATGAGGTGCTCCATCACGAAGTAGAGGAGCACGAGCGCCCACGAGGCGAGCATGAGCTGATTGGCACCGTTGAGCTGCGTCCCGCCTGTGGAGATGGAGTTCGCCCCAATGGAAAGCGTCTGACAGATGAAGCCGGCTCCGGTCAGGAAGCGCGCCCACCAGCCGACTGACGACCGCTTGAGGACGAACTGGTAGGCATAAAGCACCGTTGCGCCGATGTAGAGCGCGAGGGCAAACCAGAACAGTACTACTGATGCTTGCGCCACGTCCGTCCTCCTCTCACGTGCCGACGATTGATTCTCTATATGCTAGCGGATTCAGCCTCGAGCAACGATGCGCCCCCAGGCGTGATGCGCAGCGGACTAGCGGCGGGACATCGCCTCTTCGAGAACGGCGATCTGCTTCTCCAGGCCCGTCATGCGAATCATGACGAAGGCAACGTAGCCGAAGAGTCCAACCCACAGCAGGACGTAGGCGGCGAGAACATACGGGGCGGCGCCCAGGACTGTCTTGTATATCTCGGCGAGTACAGGGTCCATGGTGGTTCTCCTTTACTAGCCCTCGAGGGCTTCCTTGAGCGCGTCTATGCGTACCTTGGCGAACTCCTCGCGCAATCTAAGCTGGTAGATGGCCCACGACGTGAACAGCATCCCAAACAGCCCCAACAAGAAGGCAAGGAGCTGTGAACCGGTCAACCCACCACCGCTACGCAACACGACGGGGTGGATCGAGGTCGGAATCAGACGGGTGATGATGAACGAGATCGGCGCGTCGATCCAGGCGATGATGCAGAAGACCGCGCCGTAGCTCGCTCGGCGCTCATCGTCGGTCACGGCGGCACGTAGCACGAAGTACGCGACGACCAGAAGCGCCATGATCGCGTAGGTGGTCAGCCTCGGCTCGCCGAAGGCCCACCAGACACCCCACTCGAATCGCGTCCAGATGTCGCCGGTGATCAGCGTCAACATGACCAGCAGCAGCGTGACCTCCATGCCGACACGAGAGCGAACGTCGTACTTCTCGTCCTTGCGAATCAGGAAGAGCAGGGCGTACGCCGCTGCGAACGTGAACACCAGGAAGGACCCGATCGCCACCGGCACGTGGAAGTAGAAGATCTTCTGCGAGAACAGCAGCTGCTGGCTCACTATGACGCCGCCGATGGTCTTGCTTCCGCCCACGCCGGCGCCTTCGACCAGCGGGGTGTAATAGAACGCGAGTATGAAGTCGGCCGTGGTAAGAACGGCCCCGATGCCAAGCATCAGGAGCGTCCATACGTTTCCGGTCAGCCCCAGGAACTTGCGTTGCCCGATGCCTTGCTCGGCCACGCGCATCCGCCTCCTTGCGACGAAGAGATCGGGAGCGATCAGGTCGCCCTACGCCCCGATGATGAACTCATACAGGCCAAAAGCGGCCAGAACCATTATCACATCGTATCCCGCGCCGAGGGCGAGGGATTTCCAGAACGCATCGAAGAACGTGACGCCGGCGATCGGATCGGAGATCAGAATCGCCGAAGTAGCTGCAACCACCGAGAACAGCAGCGGGAACATCACCGGGATGAAGAGCACTGCCAGGATGAAGTCCTTGCCGGTCGTATTCACCGACATAGTCGCAAGGAGCGTGCCGACCCCTGCGATGCCGATTGACCCGACGATCAGCGGTAGGGAGATCAGCCAGAACGGCGCGCCCATGGGCTTGCCGGACAGGAACAGGAAGTAGAAGAGCGGCAGGATCATGACCTCAACGATGGCCAGGAAGATCAGGTTACCGGTCGCCTTCGCGAAGAAGATGATCGGACGGTCCACCGGCGAGAGCAGCAGCGCGTCGAGGCAGCCCTGGTCCTTCTCGTGCACGAGCGAGCGGTTCAGCCCCAGCATCGATGTGAACAGGATCGCCAGCCACAGCAGGCCGGCAGCGATGCGCTGGACGTCGAATGACGATCCCGCCTGCGACAGCGCGACGCCGTAGACGATCAGGACCAGGATCGCGTACAGGCCCATCGATGTGAGCATCTCACCCGTGCGGAGCTCCATGACGATGTCCTTGCGCAGTATCGCTTTGTACTGCCTTGCCGAGGAGATCTTCGCCATCGCTTAGGACACCCCCATTCCCACGGTCTGCCGATAGGTGGCTGCGAACACGTCGGGATCGATGTCGTCCTTCTCGGCGAACAAGACGACCTTGCCCTTGGCCAGGATGAGCGCGTGGCTGCAGAGTTCGAGGCCTTTGGTCAGGTCGTGGCTGATCATCACGAACGTGTGCTGGTCGCGGACTTGCGCGATGAGCGAGTCCAGGATGTCCATCGCGTGAGGATCGAGGCCCGAGTACGGCTCATCCAGAAAGATGACGTCGGGCTCGTGCAGCAGCGACCGGGCGATCGAGAGCCGCTGGATCATGCCCCGCGAGAACGTCCGCACCGGATCGAGCCGACGGTGATCGAGCTCGACTGCGGTCAGCAGTTCGTGGATGCGCTCCTTGGCGTTGTCGATGCAGTACAGGTCCGAGAAGAACTCGAGGTTCTCCTCGGCGGTGAGGTCGGGGTAGAGCAGCGGGTTGTGGCTGATGAAGCCGATCCGGTTCC
>CAZIPT010000093.1:0-6447 GCA_964541375.1 uncultured Eubacteriales bacterium | reverse complement strand
CCGCGGGCGGAACCACGACCGAGACCGTCGATGCGCTGCCGTACTCGGATCCGGCTCAGGTAGGCCTGGAGGGCTACAAGGTCGTCGCTGCCAACACCAGCTTCTCGACAGGGCAAAGCTGCAACGACAACTGTGCGAGCGGCGCACACTCGGCGACGGCGCCTTACTGGCCGTAGCCGCGAGCAGATCGAACCAGACGGGGCCCGTCACCGAAGGGTGGCGGGCCCCCGTACGCTCGGCACGACGGATGATGCCGCAGTCAACAAGAGCATCCGCCTGCGTTGCCGGACGCGAAACGGCGACTGGGTGGTGCTTGGTTGAGGCGACTTCGGGCGCGCTGCCCAAGTAGTTTGCGCCTAAGATGTATCGAACGAGTGCTCGTGAGCCGACCCGCGAGCCGACTGGAGCTGCGCCTTGACGTCCGACACGCTCGCATCACCCATCACCGAATCGTCCCGAGTCGCCTCGCCCACAGGTGAATGCTTCGCGCACGGGGACACCGTGCTAGTGATCGGAGCTGGTCCAGCGGGACTTACAGCTGCGATCGACGTGCTTGCCCTCGGCGGTGTACCCATCGTCGTCGACCTGGAGGAACAGGTGGGTGGCCTGGCTCGAACGGTTGAGTACCGGGGCAACCGAATCGACCTTGGCGGCCACCGATTCTTCTCGCGCAACGAGGCCGTGATGCGCTGGTGGCTCGACGTGCTTCCGCTTCAAGGCGCTCCGGCGAGGGATGACAGAGAGCTCGGCCGAAGGGTGCCGCTCTCCAACGCCCCAGATGCACCGGATCCAGAATGCGATGACGAGGTCATGCTCTCTCGCATCCGGCTGTCTCGAATCTACTTTCTGAGGCGCTTCTTCGACTACCCGGTCACGCTGAGTCTGTCGACCATACGGGGTCTTGGCCTAGGGCGAATGTCTCGTATAGTCGTCAGCTATCTCGCGGCGCGACTGCGTCCCATTCGGCCCGAGCGCAACCTCGCCGACTACTTCACCAACCGCTTCGGGAGTGAACTCTACCGACTGTTCTTCGAGGACTATACGAAGAAGGTATGGGGTGTGCCCTGCACAGATATCGGTCCGGATTGGGGAGCCCAGCGCGTCAGAGGGCTGTCCATGGGGTCCGCGGTCAGCCATGCGGCCCGTTCTCTGTTGAGACGCGATGATTCGGTGGAGCAGGCTGGGATTCCCACCACGCTCATCGGGCGCTTCCTCTATCCCAAGTACGGGCCGGGGCAGCTGTGGGAGGCCGTCGCAGCTCGGATTCTGGAGTGTGGTGGCCGCATAGAGCTTGGGCACGAAGTGGTCGGTCTTCGTGTGGAGGGGAGCGCGGTCCGTGCCGTGCATGTCAGGAATCTGACGAGCGGAGAAGAGGACGTCCTTCGTCCGAGGCATGTTCTCTCGAGCATGCCTCTCCGTGACTTGGTCCAGCGTGTCGAGGGCGAGCAGCCGCCCGACCAAGTCATCAGGGTCGCCAGCGGACTTCCGTACCGCGACTTCGTAACTGTGGGACTCCTGGTTACCAAGATGAGTGTCCAGGACGGTGCCGGGGGTCGGATCTCGGACAACTGGCTCTACATCCAGGAGCGCGACGTGCGACTCGGCAGGTTGCAGGTGTTCAATAACTGGAGTCCCTACCTCGTAGCTGACGACAGCAAGACATGGCTGGGGCTTGAGTTCTTCTGCAGTCAAGGCGACGAGCTGTCGACGATGGACGACGCGGCGATTGCGCAGCTAGCTACCAAAGAACTCTCGGCTCTCGGGCTTGTCGATGCCGAGGACGTCCTGGATTCGGTCGTGATTCGCGTCTCGGAGGCCTACCCGGGCTATTTCGGAGGCTACGCCGACATTGACATCGTGCGCGGCTATGTCGATTCGATTGACAACCTCTATGTCATGGGGCGCAACGGGACGCACCGCTACAACAACATGGATCACGCAATGCTCAGTGCCCAGGCTGCTGTGCGGGCGATGTCAGGGGAGGGGACTCGTGAACAGGTCTGGCAGGTCAATGCCGATGACGAACACCATGAGCGGGTTGAGGACGAAGAGGGGTCCCGATGACGGCATGCTCCATTTGTACGCCGCCTTGCGGTCGGTACTGCCCAAAGACCCGCCGCTCTGATGCTCTACACTTCACCCAGTGGCGTGCGCCCTGCCTGGGTCATGCCCGGTGGAGAATCCACGTCCCGTCGAGAGAGGCTTCGAGCATGGATCGTTGCTGTGGTGCTCACTTGTCAGAGACACGACGCGAGAGCCCGGCTGCGGCACGAGAGCTTGAATCGATCACCGTCTACGCAGCCAGCGCTGCCAACTTCATCCGACGTATCGCGGGCGTGCGATACGTTGCCACTGGGAGCGTCGGCGCCATCGGCGCTGCATGCGCATACAGGATCCAAGGGGGGAGAGCGCATGCCCGAGGCCATCGGCCCTGAATCGAGCGCCTCTGCCCAAGGAGACGTTGAGACCGACGTAGGTTTCCGGTTCGCGCTGGGTTTCGCCGCGTTCGTCGCGTTGGCCTTGATCCTCTCGCTCGCGTTGCTGGATCGTTCAGGCGTTGCCGCCCGTGTGGTCCCCGCCGAGTCCCCCTCAATCGTCGTCGTCGATGATTCAAAGGGCCTCTTGGCTGCGTGGGATGAGGCCGGGGTGCATGGTGTCCAGCTGGTCGACGTGACGCGTGATCTCGGGTACGCCTTCCCGCCGGGGGCAATTCCCGGTTCAGCTGGATGGCCCGTGCCACTGCGAGATCTTCAGAGTGTTTTCCGCAGCTCCGTCGAGCGCCGCAGCGCTATATGGGTGGCAGCCAAGACCGGCATCGCCCGTTCGGTCACGTACGTGGTGGATCCCGTCAGTCTCGCGGAGAAGGTACGCGTTGGCCGGGAGAGGGGCTATCCGGGCATCGCGCCTGACGGTCGGTCGATCACGGCCGACGATGATGGCTATCTGCGTCAGGTGGGCGACGGGTTCCCATCGGAATTGGCCGGGCCCGTTGTACTGAACATAGACGCATCGTACTTCGTGAACGGCACGCCGGAGGGTCTTCTCGGAATGCTCGAGAAGTCGGCGATCCCATACCGATTCGTGACTCTGAACAGAGCGGTTGACGCCACCGATGTTCCGGACGCTGCCCGCGTGAGGCTCGACAGCGCAGCCGAGATGCTCCGAAGGCGAGATTCCAAGTGAAGACACTGCCGGGCCGGAGGTTCATCACAGCACTTTCCGCTATCACTGTTGCGGGCGCGGCGCTCCGCTTCGCCTGGATTGGCAGCCAGACCCCCACTCCCGACGACGCTCAGGTCGCATGGACCGCGTGGCTCTATACGCTCCACGGCCAGACGTGGCCGACGATGGCACACCACCCTGTGCTACGTAACCTCATGGTCTTCGCATCGACGCGTCTGTTTGGCGGCTCAGTCCTGGGCGTGAAGGGGCTCAGCCTGCTATTCGGGAGCCTGCTGGTGGTCTTCACCGGGCTTCTCGTACGCCGGGCTGCTCGCGACGACCGAGCGGGGCTGATCGCCGCCGCCATCGTGGCTCTCGACGGCGTTCAGATCGTCTACTCGCGCCAGGCCATCAACGATGTGCACGCTGCCCTGTTCGCCGTACTCGGCGCGTGGCTTACGGTTGAGGCGCTCCGCGCCGAGAACACCAGATGTTGGAGGTGGCTCGTACCGCTCACGGGCCTGGCGTTTGGGCTCGGTGCAGCTGAGAAGTTCTATGCGTTGCCGCTTCTGGCCGTCTCAGCGGCTCTGCTGGGCTACTCGGCATGGAAACGTCGGAGGCCGGACGAGGGGGTACTGCTGGCTGCGGCCCTCGGCCTGGTCCCTTTCCTCGTGTATCTGCTGACGTACATTCCTTGGTTCCGACGCGGTTACGACCTCCCGGAATGGATTCGCTATCAGGCCTCACTCGTCAACGCGATGGCGACCTTCACGCGGCCGTCGGTAGGGTTCCGAGCGAACAATCGGGCCGCTTGGTGGTTCTTGCGGCCGTTCTACGGTCACGACGAAGTGGCGATCACCGCATCACACCAGGTGCAGCTCTCAGTCGGCGTCGGCAATCCGCTGGTATGGCTTGCCGTGCTCCCGGCCGTCGGCTACTCGCTGTTGAATCCGGAGCAGCGCCGACGCGATGCACTGCTGCTGACGTTCTTCTTCGCATCGTACCTTCCGCTTGTCGTGTCTTCTCGACCCATCTGGGTGCTTTCCTCGGTGGCCGTAACTCCGTTTGCGGCAGGTCTGCTCGGCTCCGTAGTCTCAGCCTTTACTAGACGGTACGGTCAGAAGGTCCTACTGGTCTACGGGTCGGCGGTGCTCGTCACCTCACTGTTGTTGTATCCTCTCTCCATTGGTCGAGCTCTTGAGTTCGCCTACCTACGGCCCGTCGTCACGCAGGTGGGCGACTACCTCAATGTCACCAATGGTGGCCCTCCGCAGTAGCGAGCCCGAGGAGCCATCGCCCGAATCGACGCTAGCCGACATGCGTGCAGGAACATCACTGCGCTCAGGAACGGAACCTCCACGGCATGCGACTCCTCAAGCTTGTCAACATCGCGTGGCGCGTGCGGCGACGGCTACCCACGTTCATCGGATTCAACGTAACGAACCGATGCACGCAGCGGTGCCCGATGTGCGGTGTGTGGACCTCGCCGTCAGAGGAACTATCGGTTGCCGAGATCACTCGGATATTCTCGCAGCTGCGACGAGCGGGCATCGCCGTGGTGGAGGTCACCGGCGGGGAGCTGTTCCTCAGGTCAGACATCTTCGAGATCCTGGGTGTCTTGGATCGCCTCGGATTCCTCTACACGCTGACCACCAACGGTACTTTGCTCACGCCGGGGTTGATCGAGCGCCTCGGCTCGTGCTCTGGTTTGCTCCAGCTCGCAATCAGCTGCGACTCGCTGGATCGACAGCGATACGCCGAGTTGCGCGGGGCCGACTCTCTTCCGAGGTTGCTCGAGAGCATGGACATGATCGCCGCTTCCAGAACACGGTTCCCGGTGAAGCTCAACGTGGTTATGAGCAGAGTGAACCGTGACGAGATCATGGATATTCTCGAATTCGCGAAGGGGCGAGGCCTCGGAATCACCGTGTCGCCTGTGATGCAGGGAGCGGGGTTTTCGCACCGTTCGGAGGATGCGGCCTTCGCGGCTTCGGAAGCCGAACGTGTCCAGATGGCCGAGCTGTTCCGACAACTCGCGGATCTCCGGCGGGCGGGGGAACCTCTCTGGGAGTACAGCGGCTACTACGACGTAGCGGCCGACTACGTGTCTGGCCGTCCGATTCGCGCGTGCGATGCGGGACGCGTCTTCCTGGACCTGCGCGCGAACGGTGACCTTGCGGCATGTCTAGACCTACCCGCATTCGCCTCGCTGCGTAGTGAGCCCCTCGGCGATGCCCTTGCTCGCATCGAAGGTGAGTGCTCGCGAATCCAAGCGTGCGCTCAGAACACGCCGTGCTGCTACACCTGCACCGCGAATATCTCGGAGACAGCTCGCCATCCTTTGCGCTTCGTGGGGGAGACCGTTTTGGTGCGGCTGCGCTCTGCGTGGCGACGGACCGGAATTCGCGGAAGGATCACGAGCACGACCAGAGCGCGGTACTAGGCCGCACCTCGATGAGTGAGAGGCGGATGCCGACAAGCTAGGGCGAGGCGCGAGGCGTTGGTGTGGCGGGGGACCGGATTCCAGCTGGGTGTGCTCCACGACGGGGGACTAGGCCTATACCTCAAGTGGACGTCAAGCCATGTGCGCGCACCGTGTGGATTCGCAGCATGGATCGGTGCGGAGCGGCCCACGGTGGCGGTGACCACGGCCGAATCCCCACTCGCCGAGCATCGAAGTTGTCGGGCCTTCGACGCCTCAGGCATGTGTTCCGCGTCTGGGACCGGCTCGCCATGGGCTTCCGTGGCAGGCGCGGATTGTCGCAGTTCAGAGTGGTAGTGTGGGCCGCCGTGCAGATCAAGACTAGTTGAGCTTCGTCAAGACGCCGCAAGAACTGCCTCTTCTGGGGTAGCGCGGCTATTCCTTTCCGCGTGTGTGGGCATCCGCTAGCGGGTTTGCGAAGAATTTACGGATTTTTCCTAAGGCCAATTTCGCTTTTGCCGATACATCTGGCGTGAGGTTTGCATCGCCTTACGAAAGCTTGAGGGGCCGGCCGAGAAGCCGACCGCTGCTGCGCGCGCTCTTCGTCTTGGATGACATAGAGTGCTCGGCATATTCCCGGCAGGAATAGAGGGGCTTTCGAGAACTGCAGATCTGCTGGTACTTGTCCGGTGGGGTATTGGTTGCTCAGAAGGGGTCACGGAATGTCGTCTTCAAATAGGCTCGGACGGTTCGGGGGGACGCTCGTAGCGTCGCTCGTCCTGTTGATCCTGGTGGTGTGTGCGCTCACGGGTGCGCAGGCCGCTTCAGCTGCCGAGATCCTGGTCTCCTCCGGCTTTGAGAGT
>CAZIPT010000092.1:0-7045 GCA_964541375.1 uncultured Eubacteriales bacterium | reverse complement strand
CCATCGTGTAGTGCTTCTTGCCGAAAGCGGCACGAACGCCATCGTCGTGGCTCTCAACGGAGATCTCGACGGAGTAGTCGTTGAGGTTCTCGTTGAGGAGCTCGTAGAACTCCTCGGCGGGCGGCTTGAAGAACTCGAAGCCAATCGGGTTCTTCAGGTTGACCTTCTTGAGCCCGCGTACGAAGTCGCTCGTGTACTGCGGGCCGGCCTGGAGGAAGTCATTGAGGACAAACATGGGTCCAGGGATGTACTTCTGGATGTGGGCGATGTCGCGGACCAGAAGCTCGGGGTCTCTGAAGGCGATCCGGTCCCGGCCGAAGTGCTTGCGGAACGCCGTTGCCGAGCCTCCGCACGTCACGCAGTCGTGGGTGCAGCCGCGGCATGTGAGCGAAGCGCAGACGGGGTACTGCAGCCAGTCCTTGAACGGAATCGCGCCCATCATGTCGCGGTAGCGGATGACCGACTTCATCGCGAAGGAGTAGTCCAGCGAGATCGCGTTCATATCTGCGGGGACCCACGAGAGGTCGTTGATCACGACCGCGCCCGAAGCGTCCTTCCAGGTCACGTTGGGGATGTCGGCGAAACCGCCGCCGCCCTTCAGCGACTTCATCAGTCGCGTCATCGGCTCTTCGGTCGAGTCGCCGCGGACAACGAAATCGACGGCGTCGTAGGTGATGAGCTCCTCGTGGAAGTAGGTCGCCGACAAGCCCCCGAAGATGACGGGCGTATCGGGGTGCAGCTTCTTGACCAGACGCGCCACCTCGACCGACCCGTGGGCGTGGGGCAACCAGTGCAGATCGATGCCGAACGCCACGGGGTTGAGCTTGGCGATGTAGGCCTCGACATCGAAGCTGGGCTTGTTGAGCATCAGCACGGCAAGGTTGACGATGCGAACTCGAACGCCGTGGCGCTCCATGTACTCGGCCATGGTGGTGAAGCCGAGAGGATACATCTCGAAAATCGGCGAGGATGGCACCATGTCCGACACGGGGCCGAACATGATCGAGCGCTCGCGAAAGTCATAGACACTCGGAGCGTGCAGGAGTACGAGATCGACCTTTTGCATGAAGAGCCAGGCCCTTTCGGTCGTGGTTACGACCCCTGGACGACACCCCTGCCGTCCCCCCGCCCGCGAACCGGGCAGGCCAGCAGGCAGGAGGGAGTATAGCACCCTTGGGGCCGATTCTGAAGCGACCTGAATCCCGGAAAGCAACGGCGCGGTGCGGGTATCTAGCACCCACACCGCGCCGATCGAGTCGAAATGGAGATTACTGCTTGTTCTTACCCGGACCGTTGACGTGGCAGTTCGCGCAGATGGTCGGGTTGTGGCACTTGAAGCACGCAGCCGCTCCCACCTGGTTGACTATCGCCGGATGCGCCTGGAGCCAGGGCACGGCGGGGTTGTAAGTGACCTTCATCGCGCTCCCGTGATGGCACTCGTTGCAGAAGGTCGTGGCGTTGCCGTGGCACTTCGCGCATACCGCCGGGTTTGCGGTGCCAAGCTTGCCGTGCTCCTTGGTGAAGGTCGGCGGGTGCGGCATTGGCAGGCCGTGGCAGTCGAGGCAGAACTTCTTGGCGTGGCAGGTGGAGCACTCGTTGATCTGCTCGGGGCTCTTGAGCTCGGGGCCCACGCCGGGCTCAGTGCCGGGCTTGTTCTCCTGGTTGGCTTCCTTGACCTGAGCGCTGGTCTCGCCGGATGCCGCCGCGAACCACGCCTCGCCGCCGGCCTTCACGACCTCTTTGTCGGCTTCTAGGGCGAGTTCGGCATGGCCAGCCGGATAGAAGTTGGTGGTCTCGTGGCTCGGCGGCTTCAGCTGGAACTCAGGAGTGTGGCAAGCTTCGCACTTGCCGGTCGGCTTCTTCTCGGCGACGGGCGTTCCCGAGGCGACCCCGGAAGCAGCCTGCGTGTGGCAGCGGAAGCAGGCCGTCATCTTCATGAAGTCCTGGTGCTTCTTGTTGGGCTCACCGGTCTTGGGGTTCTTGAGAGTGAGCGGGAAGTCCTCCACATGCGCCGTGCGGTTGTGACAGAGCGGGCAGCTCACGTCCTTGTCCGAGTGAATCTTGTGGTCGATCTTGATGCCGGGCGAAGGGGTGACCTTGCGCGTGCTCATGCTGTGGCACTGCGTGCACTTGTCCGGCGTCATCGTCAGCGCGACTTCACTCTCGGCGTTGAGAGGCAGCTCGTAGCTGTTGGTGACCGTCTGCGCAAGCTCACCAAGGGCCTCGGCCTTGTGGATGAGGAAGATGACCGGGTTCGCTGCGACCGGCATGTGACAGGCCATGCAGCTGATCTCCGCGTGCGCGGAATGCTGGTACGCCTTGATGGTGTCGTCTTGGACCTTGTGGCAACCCTCGGCGCAGAACCATCTGGTCGATGTCACCCCCAGCACCGGGATCATGACTCCCGCAATCACCAGGACCGCGACGAGGGCCCAGATGATATAGCGCGGACGAGTGACCGGGTCCTTGAATCCACCGAAAGAGATGCGAGCCATCGAAGCGCCTTTCGCTAGCCGTTAGAAGTACACGCCAACGGTCCCGTGACACTGAAGGCAGAGACCGTCTTGTCCAGAGCTGAAGTTCTTAAGCATGTGTTCATATTTGGTTCCATGCGGATTGTGACATGAAGAGGAGCAACTGAGGCCTTGTTTTGCGTGAACATCGAAGAATTGTTTTCTGGCGGGGTGCTTACTCAGGCCTTCCAAAGCGGGGTGACAGGTCAGACAGAGGTCCGGATTCTCGGCAACGAGGATGGGCCGGTACGCCGAACCGTGCGGTGTGTGACAGCGAATGCACAGCGTTGTGTGGTGCGCTGAATCGTCGTAGGTCACTTCTTTGTCGCTGTGACACTGGTAGCAGAAGTTGTTGTCTTGGGCGTTGACCAGACTGGCGGACTGCGCTGCGTGCGGGTCGTGACACGAGGCACACCGAAGATCGACCCCCACAGGGTGGTGGCTCAGCTGGGCGAACTGGTTCTCGGTCGCCGGATGGCACCGGTAGCAGAGCTCTGGCTGGACCGCGACCAGGAGCGGGATGTTGTCAGAGCCGTGCGGCTCGTGACAACCGGTGCAGTTGTCGGCGAGGAACGGCTGATGCTGCACCGGCATGTCAGCCAGCACCGCGACTGAGGGGTGGCAACGGAAGCATAGCTCGCGCTGAGGCGTGTTGAGGATTGCACGGTTGTTCGATGCGTGCGGGCTGTGGCAGTCGGTGCACCATCCCTCTTTCGCGGGCGGATGAGCCTGCATCAGGTTGATCTGCGCTCCCATCGGATGGCACGTGAAGCAGAGCTTGTTGGGCGCCTGAGTGAGCAGCGCCTTGTAGTTCGATGCGTGCGGGTCGTGGCAAGAGACGCACTGCCCGGACGTGAACGGCGGGTGCTGATAGGTGTCGCCGAGAAGAGCGCCCATGCTGCCGTGACACGTCCAACACAGCTTGTCGGCGGACGTGACCAGACTTGAGGTCGCCGTGGTCGAAGCCTGCGCAGTCCGCGATATCACGTTGGCGGTGCCGGATGTGGCAATCGACGAGAACGTTGTGCTGTTGCCGCCCAGAAGGCCTTCCCATGCGGTGAACCAGACGCGGAGCGGCAGCCACTGGATGAGGGTTCGCACACGCCGTGAACTCACACCGGAAGCCGGCGTCACCATCGACGAGAGCTCGGTGCCGTGGGGCGTGTGGCAGACGGTGCACTCCTCGAGTGCAAACGGTCGGTGAATGACGGGCTTGGAGAAGTCCGGCATGAGCTCGGTGTGGCACTGGAGACAGGTGAGGTTTCGGGCAACGAAGCTGGCCTGCTCCGGACCGCGAGTGATGATGATGTCGGCCATCGTGAGCAAGACGCACATGGTGAGCAACACAAGGAGAATTGTGACCCAGAGGCCCGACCACGGCCCTCTGCTCGGATCCTCTTCTTCGAATGGATCGGTGTCCAATAGTGCCTCGACGTCATTGTCGGAGACAGCCTTGGAATCGGACAAGGACCCTCCTTGAAGCGCAGCAACTATATGGACTTATTCCCAATCGGGCGGCGCGCTTCACCGCGCTTAGTCTAGCACGCAAGAGCCAGCGTCCGAGTGTCGCTCATCCTGATTTCGCTCACCGGAGCGAGCCCCCGATCACAAGGCCGAGAACCTGTCCGCTCAACCTTCCCGCCATGGGTGCGGCCCTCGGTAGAATGCCGTGTCCCGCGAGCTCACTGTCCCGCCTTGACCCGCCTGAGTCCCTCCCGCGCCGCCGTCATGTCGGGCGAGTACTTGATCGCGAGCTGATAGTAGTTTGCGGCCGCAGCGTCGTCCTGCAGCTTCTCGAAAGCCATGCCGAGAAGGTACTGGAGCTCGGCGATCTCCGGGTGGGCGTCGGCAGCGGGCTTGACGGCCGCGACCAGCGACGTGAACTCGCCTTTGCGAGCGTAGTACTCGCCGAGCGCCTTCGCAGCGAGCCTGTGGGTGGGCTCGACGCTGAGAACCTCCTGCATCGCCTTCTCACCGCGGTCGTCCACGCCCAGCTTGAAGTACACGCTGCCGCGGTTGTAGAGCGCGGCGGTGTCTCTCGGATTGGTCTTGAGGACGATCGCGTACTGGTCGAGGGCCTTGTCGTAGCGGCCGTCGGACTGGTAGGCGTACCCGAGGCCAAGATGAGTCTTGGGGTCGTTGGGATTCTTCTCAAGGCGTGCGGTCCACGTCTTGATCTCGATCTCCTGCCGAGAGTAGGCCCTCTGATCTCGCGCGAGGAGCCCTCGGAACATGAATCCGCTGAGCAGGACAACTGCGAGCAGCAGGGCTAGCACCAGGATCGCGAGCCACGTCGGAACCGGCTCGCTCGACCGTGACGGCTGTAACGCCTTAGCCGAGTCTGGCGCCTGGTCGCTACCCCGCTTGATCTCGCCTGGCCCGGCCACCGTTGCCCCTATGGCGCCGTCGTCGTGCCGCTCGCCTCAAGCGCCTGGATGGCGCTTTGGATCTCAGGTTGCCCCGGCTTGTACTTGCTGGAGGTGATCAGCACCTTGAGGGCCTCCTCGTTTCGGCCGAGGCTCTGGTAGATGTTCGAGAGCAGCAAGGCCGCCTCGGTGTAGTTCGGGTCCATCTTCACCGCGAACTCGGCGTCCTTGAGCGCCTCCTCGTTTCGGCCGAGTGCCACAAGTGCCCTGGCTCTCTGAACGCGGATGGCGGGGCCGAACTGCTCGACCTTGACCCCCTTGTCGGCGATTTCCACCGCCTTCTCGTAGTACGAAGGATTGACCATCCGGCCGGCAACGCTATACAGGTTAGACAGGAATACGTAGTTGTCGTACTCCGACGGGACGAACGCGATGGTTTCGAGTAGCGCAGCTTCGGCCTGTTGGAGCTTTGTCTGAACGTTGGCGAAGGCCTGCGCCGTGTCCTGGCCTTGAGATTGCGCGGCCTGCGCTGCGTTGAAGGCATCGAAGACCTCATCGGTGAGCGCCAGACCTACCTCGGCCCGATACATATCGTTGAAGGGATTGAGAGAAACGGCCTTGCGTGCAGCAGCCGTTCGAGCAGCTCCCCCGGCTCCGATGCGGGAGATGAGGTATGCCCTGTCAGCGGAGAGGATCACGAACTGGCTTGCGATCCCAACGGCCAGAACGAACATGAGCACTCCGGCCGTGATGTTGCCCCACGTGGGAGCCTTGACTTCGACGACGGAAGCCGTGGGTGCGAGGACGACCGCGATGGCTGTCCACAGCAGAAAGGTGTTTCCCGTGACGGAAAGGCCGGCCATCAGCTGGAGCAGGTAGCCGGCACAGGCTGCCCAAAACGCGCCGACCACAATGCGCTTGGCATCGTTCGTCTTGTTGAACACCGTCCCGAACGACCGGACCGCGGCCCACCCGAATATCCCGTAGAGCATCAGCACTCCCGGAACTCCGATGCCGGTTGCGAGCTGCAGTGGGTAGTTGTGCACGTTGTCGGCCACGGACAGGTAGCCTGCGGCTCCGACGTACTCCACCGGCTTGTAGCCAGGGAATACCAGGCGGAACGTGTCGGCGCCAAAACCGAAGATCGGTCGCGCCTTGATGGCAGCGATGGCGGCCTGCCAGATCTGCGTCCGCGTCTGGCCGCTGCCCGAGTCAAACTCAATGATCGAACGAAACCGACTCGCAAAGTTCATGACCTCGTTGGGGTTGGACAGGCTGCGGACGATCGCCGACCCGCCGAACAGCGCGGTGATCGCAACTGGAATCCAGTCGGTCCACGCCATCTTGGCCGAGTGCCGCCAGGCGATCACGATCATGATGGCGATACCGAACAGTCCGCCGAGCCAGGCGCCACGCGTGAACGCTACGACCGTCACGAAGAGGTTGATGCCGAAGCCTGTCCAGTACACGAGCCTCATGCTGAGCTTCTCCTCGGCGAGCGCCAAGCCAAGCGACACCGGCAGTGAGAACATCAGGAACCCACCCAGGAGGTCTGGATTCCCGTAGGTGGAGAAGGGCCGGAACTGCTCGAAGGGTAGCTGTCCCCACTGAATCGGATCGAGTCCCAAGCGCTGAAGGACGCCGTAGCCAGCGACGATGATGCTCGACCAGAAGAGCGACTTGGCCAGCGCCTTGACGCGCGACGGCCGGTCAGCAAACTGAAGCACCAAGAAGTAGATAACCGCATAGTTGATGAACGAAAGGAGACCCTCAAACCGGCGGTACTTGCCAAAGAAGGCTGTCGGAGGATGGATCGACGTGACGGTGGTGAGTGCGACCCAAGCGAGGAATCCAAGAATCAACCAGTCCACGGGCGTCCGGCGGATCTTGCCCCCCTTGGTCAGCATGTCCCAGGACCAAGCCCCGAGTGCCACGAGCGTGAGCACCCGCTGGAAGAACACCTTCATGATGTCGAACTGATCGAAGGTGATCGGCAGCGTGGCCGTAGAGCCCAGTCGCGACAGCGACGTCATGTTGCTCATCGCTATCGGCACCACGAACACCATGGCCAGGAGCGTCCACCAGGCGGTCTTGCGGGCAAGACTCATGTCCTCGCGAGCTACTGCCACCTGTTTCTTGGCGGCGGCCGAAACCTTGGAGCTCGGG
>CAZIPT010000091.1:0-7396 GCA_964541375.1 uncultured Eubacteriales bacterium | reverse complement strand
TCCGAACCGCTCGCAATGGAACTTGAGAACTTCGTGTCTGCGGTTCGAGGCGACTGCGCCGTTGAAGTGACTGGCGAGGACGGTCTAGCGGCGGTCAAGTTGGCGGAGTCTGTCGAGGCCTCTGTTGCGCAGTCGCTCGCGAGCATGAGGTAGTCTCTGCGAGCTGCGCGAATGTGCTCTACGCCGCGCAGGTCGGAGTCCGCACTCTTGCCGGTCGACGCGACTACGTTGCTGCGGTCTTGAGGTGTTCGAGCTCACGCACGCACTTCTCTGCAGCGTGACCGTCCCCGTACACGTCAGGGTGCACTGCTCCCCGCGGTGGTTCCTCGGCAGCCATCGTGATCCGCTGCGGGTCATCCGAACCTACCAGCACGTTCCACCCCAGCTCGACGGTCTCGACCCACTCGGTCTCGTCGCGCAGGGTCACGCACGGAATCGCAAAGAAGTACGCCTCCTTCTGCATGCCGCCTGAGTCGGTGAGCAGCGCGTTTGCGCCACGAAGCAGCCCGTTGGTGTCGAGATATGAGAGAGGATCGACCATACGTATCTGCTCGTCAGACCGTACGCGATCGATGAGATCAAACGCCTCCAGATTCTTGCGCGTGCGCGGATGCATGGGCCACACCACGGGATGTGGGAGCGCTGCGAACGCGTCAACGACCGCGCCCAGCCGCAGTGGGTCATCGCTCGTGCCGGCACGATGCACGGTAGCCAAGAAGTACTCGCCGGGCTCCACGCCGTATCGTTCGGCCGTCTTCTCGACTGACACTCGCTCAGCGAAGTAGCGCGCCGTGTCGAGCATGACGTCGCCCACCAGGGATACTCCGTGGGTGATGCCCTCGGCGGCGAGGTTGTCGACTGCAGTCTCTGTGGGGCACAGCAGCACGCTTGAGAGGTGATCGACCAGTACCCGGTTGATTTCCTCGGGCATGGTGCGGTTGTAGGAGCGCAGGCCCGCCTCGACATGAGCGACGAGGACGTTGAGCTTGGCGGCAGCGAGACCGCCCGCGAGCGTTGTGTTCGTGTCGCCATACACCAGAACGACATCCGGTTTCAGCTCGACCAGCAGTTCCTCGAGCGAACCGAGCATCTCGCCGGTCATTCGGCCGTGCCCACCGCCACCCACGCCCAGGTTGTAGTCCGGCGCCGGGATGTCCAGCTCGTCGAAGAAGACCTGGGACATGCCGTGGTCGAAGTGCTGGCCCGAGTGGACGAGGATCTCCTCGTGATGCTCGCGCAGGGCGCGGCACACGGGGGCAGCTTTGATGAACTGGGGCCTGGCCCCTACGATGGAGACAACGCGCACGACAGGTGCTCCTTTCTCCGCACGCAAGACGCTATGCGTCAAGCGCCTCGCGCACAACCCGCACGACCTCGTCCTGCTGGTCGCGCGTGATGCCAGGGAAGCATGGCAGCGCGAACGTGGTGGCGTCGCAGGATTCGGCGATCGGCAGACTCGGCCGCACGTAGCCGGGGAGTGACTCCAGCGCCGCTTGCTCGTGCAGCGCAAGTGGGTAGTAGAGCGCGGTTCCGATCTGTGCCGCTGCGAGCGCGCTCGTCACGTGCGCTGCCCGGTCTGCTGAGTCCGCCTTGACGATATACAGGTGGTAGACCATCTCGCCGTAGTCACGTGCGATCGGGGACGCGAGCCCTTCGAGATCAGCAAGCTGCTCGTTGTAGTAGCCGGCGGCGTCGCGACGTTCGGCGTTCCAGCGGTCCAGGTGGGGGAGTTTGACGGAGAGGATCGCAGCCTGGAGAGCATCCAGACGTGAGTTCACTCCCATTGCGTCGTGGTAGTACTTCGTGGAGCTACCATGCGCGGCCAGATGGCGAATCTTGGCCGCGAGGTCGGCGTCGTCAGTCGTGACGCAGCCGCCGTCGCCTGCACAACCCAGGTTCTTGCTGGGGAAGAAGGAGAACGCTGCAGCGCGAGCGAGCGAGCCGGCTTGCTTGCCCTTGTAGGTGGCGCCGATGGCTTGGCAGGCGTCCTCGATCACAACGAGATTGTGCCGCTCAGCAATCTCAAGCAGCGGGTCCATGTCCACACACTGTCCAAAGATGTGCACGGGCAGGATTGCCTTTGTTCTGGGCGTGATGGCCGCCTCGATCAGCGAGACATCCATGTTGTAGGTGCCGGGCTCGATGTCCACGAAGACTGGCGTCGCCCCTGTGTGCGCGACGCATTCGACCGTTGCAAAGAACGAGAAGGGCGTCGTGATGACCTCGGCGTCCTTGCCTATACCCAGCGCGGCCATGATGAGGAAGAGCGCGTCAGTGCCGTTGCCACATGCCACGCAGTGCTCGGTACCCACGTACTCGGCGACAGACACCTCGAGCTGTTTGACCTTCGAACCCCCGATGAACGCAGCGCCCTCCATCGTTTCGAACCAGACTGCGTCGAGCTCGTTTTTGAGCTCGCGGTACTGGGCTTTCAGGTCGAGCAGGGGGATACCCATCGGTGCGACTCCTTTGATTGATTCGAGTCGGCCAACTGGCCGGGGTATCGAGTCTACTGGTTCTCGAGCAGTTCCTCGGCAGGGACTTCCCTGACCGGCTTTGCCGGTACGCCCATCACGAGAGTTCGGGGAGGCACGTCACGAGTTACCACTGAGCCGGTGGCAACGAACGCCTCCTCGCCAATCTCGATGCCGGGAAGGATATGAGATCCGCCGCCCACGCGCGCACCGCGGCGGATTGTGCAACCCTTGAGGCTAGCGAAGCGCGCCTCCGTGCGGCCCATGAAGTTGTCGTTTGTCGTGACTACCATCGGGGCGATGAAGCAGTCTTCTTCGATGGTCACGTAGGCCGTCACGTAGGCGCCGCTCTGGATCTTGGTTCGAGAGCCGATCGTCGTGTCGTTTTCGATGGTCACCCCGCGCCCAACGACCACGCGATCACCCAGCGTGCAGCGTTCGCGCACCCCCGCGTTATCACCGACGACGCAGCCCTCACCCAAGGTCGTCCCGGCCATCAGAACCGTGTGGCTTCCCACCGAGCATCCGTCGTCGAGCACTACGCCGGAGAGCTCACCGCCTTTGGCAGTCGATGTAGGCGCCAGCTTGGGCCGCTTGCCAACGACAGCGAGGTCCGCGACGGTGACTTCCTCGCCCAGATGCGCGCCCTGGTGGATGACGACGTGATCGCCGATCACGCATCGGTCGCCGATGCTTGCGCTCGCACAGACGTGCACTCCCATGCCCAGGCGAACGTCATCGCCGATGTGAGCATTCTCGTCCACAACCGAGTTTGGCGCGGCGACGAGGCGTTCTCCAACCACGGCCGTTGGGTGCACGAGGATCTCGCCCACGGGGCGCTACACCTCCACGGTCGTCGCGATTGGCGCGCCGTTGGCCGCCATCGACTCGCCGACCGCTTCGAGTACTCGAACAACGTTCAGGCCGTCGCGACCGTCGCTTCTGGGCGTTTCGCCGCTTCGGCAGCAGTCGAGGAAGTGCTGCATTTCGAGCTCCAGTGGCTCAGACAACTTGAGGTACGGCACTGTGATGTCGCCAAAGCGCAGCGTGAGGTCTTCGCCGTACGCGAGTGCGTCCTTGGGTTCTCCCACGCCGCGATCGTAGATCCAGATCTTTTCGGTGGCCTGCATGTCGTCGAAGACGAGCATCTTCTTCGTACCGACCACCGTGAGCTTCCGCACCTTGTGCGGGTCGAGCCATGACACGTGGATATTCGCCATCTTGCCGCTGGGGAAGTGCAGATTCGCGAACACCGTGTCGTGCACACCCGGCGTCACGTACGCGGCTCCATTCGCCGAAACGTAGTCAGGTGCCTCGCCCAATAGGTAGAGGACGATCGAGACATCGTGGGGCGCGAGCGACCAGAAGGCGTTCTCCTCGGTGCGAACCTTGCCCAGGTTCAGCCGTTGCATGTACACGTAGAGCACGTCGCCAAGATCGCCAGATGCCAGGTAGTCCCGGATCCAGTTGATTGCCGAATGGTACTCCATGAGGTGCCCCACCATGAGCACGAGCCCGCGCTCGTCGGCGAGTCGCACCAGATCCAACGCATCGGCGCTCGTCAGCGTGAGTGGTTTCTCGACGTAGCAGTGCTTCCCGGCCTCAAGTGCACGCCGGGCGATGGCGTGGTGGCTCGGAGCCGACGTCGCGACCACCACAGCGTCGATGTCTTCACAGGTGACGAGATGTTCGAGGTCGCACGAGGTCTGAATGTTGGGATAGAGCGAGGAGAGCTTGGCGAGGTTGGCCTCAGAAACGTCGCATGCCGCGACGATTTGTGCGTCGGGCAAGCGATCGAGGTTGCGAACAATATTGGGCCCCCAGTAGCCGTAGCCGGCTACGCCGATCCGTACAGGCGTGCTCGCTGACATGTGCCCACCCTCAGTCGATTCCCGTGGTGACTCGCGCGATAGAAGAACTTTGGACAGCGCGCGCTGTGGATTGTAGCAAGGAAGCGCCGAGCGAGGAGCCGGGCTTCTCCTGTAGTCTCGGCTGGTGAATCGCGGCGGACGATGCGCCAGGAGCGCAGATCTGCGATCACTCGAATCAACGCCTAGGAAGACTTCTTCAGCCCGACGGCGAACTTACCGATACACGCAGTATCTTCTTCAGTGATTGAGCCCCCGTTGGGCGAACGGGGGCTCACCTCTGTTTGGGGGGCCTTGTCGGCAAGGCATCCTCGTCCTCCGTCGCGTCGCGACATCCACGCTATCCCGGCGATTGACTCGGCGAGGCCTCTTCCGCGATACGGGACAGATCTTGGCGAGCAACGTGTTTAGGATGCCGAATGCTCGTCAATGGACTACGTATCTTCTTTATGTGATCGGGCCCCGTAGTGGCAGCGGGGGCCCGCCTCCTTTCTGAGGCCATTGCTCCTGCCGACGCAGTGCGCCCGAGCGGCGACGGTCGACCCGGTCGCCGCCGCGTGACCTCCGCGGTGTTCTGAGTTAAGATTGCGTAAGCAATTGTTGGGCAACACGTGGGCGGTAGCGCGTGGGCCGCCTCGGATGCGTCCCGGGGGGATCGGCCATGAACCGCTGGTTGCACAAGGGTGTTCGGGTTCTTTTGGTCACCGCTATGGTGGCTCTCATGAGTCCGGCTGGGGCCAGCGCAAAACCTCCTGGCCAGCGCTACATCGTCACATTCGAGGACTCAGCGAACCGCCCCGCCGCACGTCAACGCATCGAACGGCTCGCTGGCAAGAAGGCCAAAGACCTGCCGCTGATAGACGGTGCCGTCATCGAGCTTCCTTCTCAGGCCAGCGCTCAAGCCGTCGCGGCACTCTCCGGCGTGAAGGCCGTAGAGCCGGACGCGATCATGACCGCAGTCGGCGAGGTTGCACCCGTTGTGCCGGATGGGAACGTCGGGTCTGCGGGCGAGCTGAACGCTGCGGGAGGCCGGACTGTCGTCTCCGACAGCTACTCCGAAGTGAATTGGGAAGGAGACACAGGCGCAATCTACGGCGCGACCCGAAGGGGGCAGGCCTTCGCCGCTATCGACGGACCGTTGGACTCGGTGCGGGTGCTTCTTCAGAGGGTGGGAAACCCAACGGGTTCCGCCTATGCGTATCTTTACAAGCGCGGGGGATGGTACGGAATCGACAGTTATCCCTGGGGCACTCCTGTCGCGACATCGGCTCCTGTGGACGTGTCGACAATCGATAGCTCGAATTCAGGGCAGTTTGTGACGTTTGGCTTCTCCGACACCATCCCCCTCGATGCGCGTGATCAATACGCGATAGTGATCGGGTTCGCCGGAGGGGACGCATCGAACAGACTCGCCTTGGCGTACGACGCATCAAGTCCCACACACAACGGGAATGCAGTGTGGACTGATCCAGTTGGAACAGGTGGCTCATGGCGGTCAAGCGCCAATGACACCATCTTCTACGTCTACCAGAATCGGCCGGAGTTCCTCGAGGGCGCGATCATCACTGGCCGAGTTTCTACTGATCCTGCCTGGGGATACATGGCCAACTTCCTCAACGTCCAGGCATTCCCGCAGGGATCGGGTACGCCCTGTGCGACATACCCCGCGGGCTACATCCCGGGCTTCGGCTCGTACGTGTACTACACAGGTCAGTGGTATGAACTGGCCGTGCCGGCCGGAACCTACTCAGTGGTGGCGGGTAGCGGCGGCATAAATAGCGAGACGAGAACCGTCACGGTCGAGGAGGGGCAAGTTGCCGTTCTTGACTTCGACCTTGAATGTGACGTAACCCCGCCAACAACTACTGAGACTAACCTCTCGACATCGCGATGGTATCGACCGTCTGATGTCGTGGCTCGCTTCCTCAGCACGGATGATCTCACCGGCGTCGTCCAATTGTGGTGGCACGTCAATAGCGGGCGGGAATCGTGGCACGACTTCGGATGGGATCCACCTGCGCTGAGAAGGACAGAGTCCCTGACAGCGACTCTCTCCAACGCGCCATGGGTGGAGGGTGCGAACACGCTGACATGGTATGCCCGCGACTGTGGGGACTACTGGACGGATTTGCCAGGGTATAACGTGGAGCCGTGGAAGTCGAAGACGATTCTGGTGGACTGGACGCCACCCGTCATCACTGGCGGGCTTGACTGGTCGAGCGGACAGCCAGAATGGTGCCTTCAAGCGTCAGACGCCTTGTCTGGCGTAGACAAGGTCATGTGCTACTCGCCACTGGACGGTTGGCGCGAGTATCGACAGGGCGGACCGAATCCGGTTCAGCTCGCCCCAGGCCCCGGGAGCGTCTTCTTCTATGCGGTGGATGCCGCGGGCAACACATCAGCACTGCAGCAGGCAGACTACTATCGGCCGCCGGTGGCGACCGCTCTGTTCAAGACCACCGCTGAGGACACCCCTGTCGAGATCACGCTTTCGGGCACCGGCGACGGCGGTGCACTGACCTACCACATCACCACGCAGCCGGGCCATGGCGCCTTGTCATCGGTCGTGGGCGACAAGGTCACCTACACGCCGGCAGCGAACTACAACGGCGCCGACGCCTTCACCTTCCGCGTTTCCGACGCCACCACGTCTTCGGCGCCTGCCGCTGTCTCGCTTACGGTGACAGCCGTCAACGACGCGCCGTCGGCCTCCGCGCAGTCAAAGACCACCGCGGAGGACACCGCTGTCGAGATCACGCTCGCGGGCAGGGATGTCGACGGCGACGCTCTGACCTACCAGATCGCCACGCAGCCCGCCCACGGCACGCTCTCATCGATCGTAGGTGACAAGGTCACCTACACTCCGGCCACCAAGTACAACGGCACCGACGCCTTCACCTTCCGCGCCTCGGACGGCACCACCTCGTCGGCGGCGGCAGCCGTATCGCTCACGGTTGTTCCCGCGTTCGACGGCGGCTTCGAGTACGGAACCGACGGCACAGCCCTGTCCTCACCCTGGTCGGTCTTCGGCGTCCCCATGCGCGCGGAGTACGA
>CAZIPT010000090.1:0-7472 GCA_964541375.1 uncultured Eubacteriales bacterium | reverse complement strand
ACGCCTGCGGCAGGGTGATGAACCGCATCACCTGCCAATAGGTCATGCCGAGCGACGAAGCGGCCTCGAACTGACCGCGAGATATCGACTGGATGCCCGCGCGGAAGATCTCGGCGAGGTATGCCGAGGAGTTCAGCGCGAGAACGATGATGCCGAGCACGTATTTGTTGCCCTGAATGCCGATGAGCGGCAAACCGAAGAAAGCGATGTAGATCTGGAGGAAGAGCGGTGTGCCTCGGATGACGTTGACGTATGACGACGCGATCCAGCGAATCGGCGCAATCTTTGACATCTTCGCGAACGCCAGGGCGAGTCCCACCGGAATCGCGAGCGGGAAGCCGATGGCGACCAAGGCGATGGCGACGAGCCATCCCTTGAACTCAACGAAGATGCTCGCGACGATGATCTGCGGCTTGAAGAACATGTTCAGGAAGTTGACCGAGTTCCACGCCGCGACCCATGGCTGCTGATCGAGCCAGAAGATCATTCCCTCGGCCACGGTCATCTTCTTGTAGACCAGGTCTGTGGGGGCCGGAGGAAGTGGCACCGTGCCCGTTGCCGTGGTGGCGGTACCAGTAATCTGGAATGTGCCGCCAGCGGGCGGAAGCACCAGCTGCTGCACTGTGACGCGGATGTTGGCAACCGGTTCGATGGGCTGGGAGAACGTCACGAACAACGAGGTTCCGTCGATCTTGGTCTTGGACTTCACAGCAGTGCGTTGAAGCCCCTTGAGGGTGATGACCGTGACGCCCGCTTTGGAGAGATCGGTCCCCTGCGGAAACTGGAGCTCAAGCCCGCTGACAGCGGAATCGCCGTCCTGCAGGCGCAGCTCCCATGTCAGTCGAGTGGGCTTGCCGCCATAGGTGTCCTGGCCCGCAAACCCGTTCGGCCGCGTAGTAGAGGCGGTCACGTCCATCGCTAGTGCGACGGCCGGCATGATTGCGAGGGCAACCAGCATGAGCGCGACGATGGCCGCGACGCGGGCGCGAAGCCGGAGGTTCATGGTCATCGTTCGCATCCTTCACAGCTCGCTGACTGCAAAGGCCCCCGGCGCGGGCGCCGGGGGCCTCGCTGTCATTCGTGAGTCACGCGCATCGTAGCCGAGCGCATGGTTTGCTCCGAAAGCTCTCTACTGGGCGGCGGGCTCTACGCCAAACCACTTCATGTAGATGGTCTTGTACTCGCCCGAGTCCTTCATCTTCTGAAGCGCCTCATCGATGGCGGTCTTCAACTCGGGGTTTGTCGAGGCGATACCGATACCGTACTGCTCGCCGGTCGGGATTTCGGCGACAAGCTCGTCGCCAGTGTACGAGGACTTGACCAGGTACGCTGAGACAGGCAGGTCGTTGACGACCGCGTCGACCTTGCCGGCGTTGAGCGCCGAGAAGGCGGAAAGGGTGTCGTCGAACGGCACGATCTGTGCCGCACCCTTCAGGTTCTCCTTGGCCCAGGTCTCACCTGTTGTGCCCGACTGCACGCCGATGATCTTACCGGTGAACGCGGTGTTGATCGCGGCAGGATCGTTGCCATCGAGCTTGGGGAACTTGCCCTTGACGACGGCGATCGACTGGTTGGAGTCGATGTAGGGCTCGGAGAAGGTGATCTCCTTCTCGCGCTCAGGGGTGATGGTCATGCCCGACATGATGACGTCGAACGTGCCGCCGGCCTTGAGCTGCGGAATGAGCGTGTCGAACTTCTGGCTGGTGAAGTTGACGGTCAGGCCCATCTCCTTGGCGATGGCGCCGGCCAGGTCAACGTCAAAGCCCTCGGCCACTGCCCCGTTCATCGACTCGAACGGCGGAAAAGCCGTGTCCGAGCCAATCGTCAGCACGCCTTCCTTGACCAGCTTGGGAGCGGCCTTGGCGGGCTCGGTCTTTGCCGGTTCCGTCTTGGCGGTGCCGCCACAGCCAGCGAGTGCCACGACCGCGGCAATCATGGCCAGGGCGAGCAGTACTGCGGTGATTCTGCGAGCCTTCTGCATCGTTCCTCCTCGTCGTTTCCGACTTGACCCCGCGCCGGGACCAAAGTGCCGGCGCTCCCTGAACTTCAGTGCATAATCATACACCGCTTCTGCAAACTTGCGAGTGAGTTGCTTCGTATTCAGTACAGGACCTTTCGTATGCAAAACTCGAGTCCGTGCATGACCGCCAAGGGACTTATGCGATGCGCTCCTCACCGGTTCTAGGGCCCGGAGCTCGCCTCGATGGACGCGGTCGATTCGAGGCCTTTCGGCAGCGCAAGCTTGGGAAGCGACCCGACCCACTTGCTCCTGATCGCCTCCAAGACCCCGTCTGCGGACAGCCCGTCGAGCGTGGAGCGAACGGCGTCAGCGAGTTTGGTGTTGTCGAGTGCGACGGCCGCACCGAGCGGGAGCGCGGGCTCCACTTGACCCGCGAAATGGACGGTCGGCATGTCTCGGATGATGTAACCGCCGACGAGAGCATCCCCTGCGGCCACTTGGACCTTGCCCTCGCGCAGGCCGTTCAGGGCGTCGCGGAGTGTTGGGTAGCCAACCAGGCTCTCGGCACCGAACTCCGATTGCAGCCGCCAGAAAGCAGCGGACCCCTCCTGCGCCCCGATCTTGATCGGCGGCAGCGTGTCGAGCGTAAGGGACGGAACGACCGCCGCGGTACTCTCTGTGGCGATGAAGAACGCGGGACCATCGGAGAGATACGATCCCGCGAGCGTAGTCCGAGACAGCGCCTCCTGGTTGTAGGGGACGGAGAAGACGAGGTCGACCTTACCTCCCGCAAGGGCGGTGGCTGCGTCCGAAGGCCTCACATCCACGAAGGTGGTGGTCAGGCCGAGTTTGGCCGCGAGCGCGGACGCAACATCGAGGTCGATTCCCGCCTGCTCGCCAGCATCAGTGCCGCCAAAAGGCGTGTAGGAGAGATCAACGCCGACTTTGAGCGTGCCAGGCTGCCTGCTGGCGGGGAGCGTGACCTTGGGCTCCAACGTGACCGAGGGTGCGGCGGTGCAGCCGGACAACGCGACCGCGCCGGTCGCAAACAGCAGGCAGGCCGCCGAGAACCAGACGAGCCTGCGCACAACACCCCTCATCGCGCTTCCCCTTCGTTCAAGGTGGGCGCTCCCGCCCGGCTGACCTGGTCTTTGGCCCCACACTCGCGCACCGGGGCTTCCGCTTGATGCAATCTCACTACCGGCCCTCTCGCCCGAAGCCGCGGTATGCGGCTTACATCGGACGGTACGACTTACCCCTAAGACGCGCCATGCTCGCGCGACGGACGAATCCGCCGGCTTACGTGGGTCCTTTCGGCCGCGTCTACCTTGGACTAGGACGCTTTCGCGCCCGCAACCACAGACCCGAGCGGGAGCGAGGACGATTCTAGCACGCAGGACCGACGTGGCCCTCTTGCGGAAGGAGGCCTCACCACGCCCGCGCCACTGCGGCGACACGTACGGCTGACGCGCCCGCCGAGAGCAGGACGCCGGCTGCCGCATCCAGGGTCGCACCGGTGGTGAAGACGTCGTCGGTGATGAGCACGCGCTCTGGCGGCTCGGCGACAACGTGAAAGGTACCTGCGGCGTTGGCGACCCGTTCGGCGCGACCGAGCGCACGCTGGTCCCGCGCTGCGGTGCGGCGCAGGATCTCGGCGAAAGGAACGTCGAGTTCGGTCGCCAGAGACGCGGCTATCGCGCGGCCGTGGTCGAAGCCGCGACGACGCATCGCGGCGTCGGTCGCCGGTACGTAGGCGACACAGTCGGCCCAACCAGACCAGGTCGTCGCAACCTGCTCGGCGAGGAGGCGGCCAAACACAGCGGCGAGTCGGCGCTCGCCTGCGTCCTTGTGGAGGACCACGGCCCGCGCGAGCGGCGCCTCGAGGGAACCGACGGCCAGCGCCGCCTCGAAGGCCCACTCTGTCGACCAGCATTCGGTGCAGACCAGGTATCCGAAGGGCGCTCCGCAGCGCGGGCACGCCCCTTGGCGATCAACGCGTGGCAGTTCTTCTCGGCAGCGGTCGCAGAGCACGGCACCGGGCAACTCGCAGCCGGCGCAACGCGTGGGGAAGAGTATCTCGGCGAGGCCCTCGATCAGCCGCATGCCACTCCCTTCGCGCCTCGGCGGATAGCCGCTGCGGTCGGAGGCGTGCGCAGAGGCTAGCGGAACACGACCAGCTGCAGCAGCGGGAGCGTCAACGCCGAAGCCGCCGTGGTCACGAAGATCGCCGAAGCGATGAAATCGGTGTCGAGCCCAAACCGCTCCCCCACCACTAGTGTGAGCATCATCGCCGGCATGCCGGCCTCGAGAGCGAGCACGCGCAGAGCCGGGTCCGAGGCACCAAAAAGCAGCCAGCCCAGACCGACTCCGATGAGCGGCGCCACCAACAGGCGCAGGATCGAGAGCACGGCAAGCGGACCCACCGTCCGCACCATGGCGCTCGCCCGGAGCGAGAGACCGACCGAGAGCATGATCAGCGGCGCCACCATGCTCGCAAGCAGGCCTAAACCGCCGCTTACCAGAGTCGGAACGGGCACCGCCCGAAGCGCCAGCGCGACGAGCAGCGCTATCACGGCAGGAAAGGTGAACAGTTCGCGGAGCGGGTTGACGCGCGCCTCAGCATTGGTGCCGTAGTGTTGAGCGACGAGCAGGCCGATGAGCGCGAGCACACACACGGTCCCAAAGACGTCGTAGAAGATGGCCTGAGGCAAGCTGCCCTTGCCGAGAAACGCCTCGGTGATCGGGTAGCCGATGTAGCCGGTGTTGCCGAGAGCCGTTGCGATGATGAAGCCGCCGGCCATCTCAGAGGGAAGCCTGAGCGCGCGTGCCGCGAGCCAGCCGATCAGAAGCATGGCGCCGAATACGAGCCAGGCGATCAGAACGACGCGCCAAAGGTCCGGCCTCAGCTTCGCGCCGTGCACGGCGTTGAAGATGAATGCAGGGAGCCCGACGTAGATGATGATTCGGTTGATCGGACGCGCGTCTTCTCGGCGAAGGACTCCGAAACCACGCAGCGCCGCCCCCACCCCGACAATGGCCGTAAAGGTCAGAATCGTCGAAGCGAGGGCGGCGGCGCTCATGCGATCGGTCTAGGCGTCTTCGGGAGCGGGCTCGTCTTCGAGGCCGTCGGAGGAGCCACCGGGGAACTGCATCATGTTGCCGAACCCCTCGACAGTCAGCTCGTGGATTCCGCCGGACATCATGCACATCACCGCGAGAGACGTCTCGTAGTCCGGCACGGGGCGAATGGGACCGCGCTCGGTGATGATCGCCGTGATCAGCTCTCCGGGAGTGACGTCGAAGGCAGGGTTGAACACCTGTACATTGGGCGGAGTGATGCGGAACCAGCCATCGAAACTGTAGCCGCCGCCCTTGCGCTCGATGACCATCTCGTGGCCTTTGGTGAGACGCATGTTATACGAGCCGTCCTTGGTGAGGGCATCGAAAGCCTTGCTCGCCTCCGAGCTGTCCGGCTCGAAGGTTCCTGACACCGTGAATCCCATCATTTCACGGGGATCTCTCTCTTCGATCACGATGTCATCGCCGGATGCGATGGTCAGATCGACGGTCGAGGTCGGGGCCGCGACGTAGAACGGAATACCGTGATGCTTGGCAAGCACGGCGAGCGCGTACGTGCCGATCTTGTTTGCGGTGTCACCATTTGCTGCGATCCGGTCCGCGCCAACGATGATCGCGTCGACCCAGCCTTTGCCCATGACGAAGCCGGCCATGCTGTCCGTGATCAGGGCGGAAGGCACGCCCGCGAGGCCGAGTTCCCATGAGGTGAGACGACCGCCTTGGTTTACAGGCCTGGTCTCGTCAACCCAGACATGGGCGATCTTGCCCTGCTCATGCGCGGTGAAGATGACACCCAAAGCCGTACCGAAGTACGCCGTGGCCAGGGAGCCGGCGTTGCAGTGCGTGAGGATCTTCGCCTCGTCCGGCAACAAAGCCGCGCCGTACTCGCCGATCTGCCGATTGCGCTTCTCGTCCTCGGCCTCGACGTTGCGCGCCTCCTGCACTACGAGCGACTTGAGCTCGTCCAGCGGCAGGTCCATATTGTCCATCACCAAACGACGGATCCGCTCTGCTCCCCACGCCAGGTTGACCGCGGTGGGCCGGGTCGACTCTATGGCCTCTGCGACCTCCGTGAGACCCGCCAGGTAGTCCTCGTTAGACTCGATGCCCTCGGTCTCGTTCTCGGTCCACAGCGCCAGAGCAAGGGCCGCAGCCACCCCCAGCGCCGGCGCACCCCGGACGCCCAACGACTGAATCGCCAGGCAAACACCCTCGGCGACGTTACACATCAAGACGTCACCCTGAAGCGGAAGCCGGGTCTGATCGATCAGGAACACCGCGGGCCTGCCCGTAGCTTCGTCCTCCCCCCACCAAATGGTGCGAGGAATGTTGTCGACGCCTGAGGTGGGAGCCTTCTCGTCAGCCATGGCGCTAGACCGTGCCTTCCTGCCAGCTCGCGAGGTACTTCTCCTGCTCGGGCGTCAGAACGTCAATCGTGACACCGAGCGTCTCGAGCTTGAGCTTGGCGATGCCTTCATCGATGTCGGCGGGAACGTCGTAGACGCCCGGCGCCATGTCCTTGCAGTTGGCGACCATGTACTCCGCGGCGAGCGCCTGGTTGGCGAAGCTCATGTCCATGACGTTCGCCGGATGGCCCTCGGCACAGGAGAGGTTGACGAGTCGACCGTCCGCGAGCAGGTAGATCTTGCGACCGTCGGCCATGGTGAACTCCTCGACCAGGGGGCGCACCTC
The DNA here is from genome assembly GCA_964541375.1 of uncultured Eubacteriales bacterium. Lineage (GTDB taxonomy): Bacteria > Actinomycetota > Coriobacteriia > Anaerosomatales > JAAXUF01 > JBAXEO01. Next base: position 742 of record CAZIPT010000090.1, on the reverse strand, counting down.
GCGCTCGGAGACGGAAAGCTCACGAAGCTTGGGGATGTTGATCTCGGCGTTGAAGTGGCCCGAGTTGCAGATGATGGCTCCGTCCTTCATCGCCTTGAACGAGGCCTCGTCGATGACGTTGAGGTCACCGGTGACCGTGACCCAGATGTCGCACTCCTTGGCGGCCTCGACTGCCGGCATCACGCGGAAGCCGTCCATGACCGCCTCGAGCGCCTTCATCGGGTCGACCTCGAGGACGATGACGCTGGCGCCCATACCGTCGGCGCGGCTCGCGATACCGCGGCCGCACCAGCCATAGCCCGAGACGACCAGGGTACGGCCGGCGAGCAGGCGGTTGGTTGCGCGGATGATGCCGTCGAGCGTCGACTGCCCCGTGCCGTAGCGGTTGTCGAAGAGGTGCTTGGTCTTGGCCTCGTTGACGGCCATGATCGGGTACTTGAGTGCGCCGTCAGCAGCCATCGCGGCGAGTCGGATGACGCCGGTGGTGGTCTCCTCGGTGCCGCCGATGATGTGCTCGAGCATCTCGGGCTGCTCGGCGTGGATGCGGCCTACTACGTCGGCGCCGTCGTCCATCGTCATCTGCGGCTTGTGCGCGATGGCGGTGTCGATATGGCTGTAGTAGGTGTCGGTGTCCTCGCCCTTGATGGCGTAGGTGCTGATCCCGTAGTGCTGGACGAGCGCGGCGGCGGTGTCGTCCTGCGTCGAGAGCGGGTTGCTCGCGCACAGCACGATGTCAGCGCCG
>CAZIPT010000089.1:0-7608 GCA_964541375.1 uncultured Eubacteriales bacterium | reverse complement strand
ATCGTCATCGACCCACCGAACTCGATGTTGCGCGCCGCACCGAAGAACTTCTTGGGCGGGTAGAGGGCGGCCGAGTCGACGCCGCCTGACAGGATGCGGCCCGAAGCAGGCGAAGCGAGGTTGTAAGCGCGCGCAAGCCTGGTGATCGAATCGAGGAGGATCACCACGTCGCGGCCGCTCTCGACGAGGCGCTTGGCACGCTCCATCACGAGTTCTGCGACGGCTATGTGCTGCTCGGAGGGCATGTCGAAGGTCGAGCTGACGACTTCACCATGGATGGAACGTTCCATGTCCGTGACCTCTTCAGGCCGCTCATCGACGAGGAGACACATCAGGTAGACCTCGGGGTTGTTGGCCGTGATGGCCGCAGCGATATCCTTGAGGACGGTGGTCTTGCCGGCCTTGGGCGGCGAGACGATCAGACCTCGCTGCCCCTTGCCGATGGGGGCCACCAGGTCGACTGTTCTCGCCGTCAGGAAGTCCTTGCCGTGTTCCATACGAAGACGCTCTTCGGGGTAGATCGGTGTGAGGTCGGCGAACTTGGGGCGGCCCTTCGAGGCGCCCGGGTCGCGACCGTTGACGGCGTCGAGCCGCTGGAGCGCAGGGTACTTCTCGGACTCCTTGGGGGGGCGGACCTGCCCGCGGATGAGGTCTCCTCGGCGAAGCTCGTTGCGTCTGACCACGGACATCGAGACGTAGACGTCTTGGTCGCCGGGCAGATAACCGCCGGTGCGAACGAAACCATAGCCCTCCGGCAGGACGTCGAGGATTCCGGAGATCTCGACAAAGCCCTCTGACTTGATCTTGGCCTCGAGGACGGCATCGATGATCTCGTCCTTCTTCTTCAGGAGTTTGGTGTCCAGACCGATCTCGGTCGCCATGGTCCTGAGTTCCGCGACGGTCTTGGCCGCGAGGTCTTCGCGCTTTATCGAAGGCTGCGGGGCCTGCTCCTGTTGGGGCTGCCCACCACTTCCGCCACGACGGCCGCGCTTACGGGGACGTGCGCTCATGCGTTCTTCACTTTCTCCCAGTCGGCCAAGAACGATTCCAGGCCTCTATCGGTGAGCGGATGCTTCACCAGGTTCTTGAGTACCGAGAACGGCACCGTCGCGATGTCGGCACCCATGAGCGCCGCCTGCGTGACGTGATTCGCCGAGCGAATCGATGCCGCAATGACCTCGACCTTGTGTCCGAAGTCGTAGTTGCCGAGAGCCACGACCACGTCCGCGAGCTGCGCGATCCCGTCCTCGCTGATGTCGTCGAACCGGCCGACGAACGGTGAGATGTACGACGCGCCGGAGCGCGCGGCGAGCATCGCCTGCGGCACCGTGAAGCAGAGCGTCATGTTCACCTTGATGCCGCGCTCCGACAGCGTCTTGGTGGCCGCCAAGCCCTCGGGCATGGTCGGCACCTTCACGATGAGGTTCGGCGCGATGGCTGCGAGCTCTTCACCCTCGCGGACGATCTCATCGCGAGTCAGGCCGACGGTCTCGCCGCTCACCGGGCCATCGACGATCTCGCAGATCCGCTTGAGGTGGTCGTGAAAGCCCGAGAGCGTCCCGCCGATCCTCGAGTACAGCGTGGGGTTGGTGGTCACTCCGGAGAGCACACCCCAACTCGCTGCCTCTTCGATCTCGGCGATGTCCGCCGTGTCCAGAAAGAACTTCACGTCGCCACTCCTCCAAACTTGTCCGAATGCCGACTATCCGGCGTTACTCCGTGTCCAGGGCCGAGGCCACCACATACTCGAGAACCTCGGCTACCGTGCGGTCCAGCTGATGGCTGTAGATGACAGGGATGTCGTGTGCCTGCGCAAGATCCTCGATGTAACTCCCCAGGGTCCGAATGTTCGCGAAGTTGTCGCGGTAGCGCGCGTGCGGCCGATTGCCATCTGTCTGGGCTTCTCGGATGAAGAAGTGGCTGAGGTGGGACTCCTCGTCATCCACTCCGATGACGAGCTGAACCACCCGGGCGGTGCCGAACTTTCGGGGGTCAAGGTATCCCGGGACGATGTGGATGCCCTCCACCACCATCGACATGCCCTCAAGCACCCCGCGCTTGATCAGCGCATTGACTCCGGTGCTCACGACGGCCGTCTGCTCGCGAAAGCCGACGATCACGGGATTGGCGCCCTGCGGCGCCGGGACTCTCAGACCCCGCCACGCGTTGAACGCACTCTGATGAATCGCGGGCATGAGATCCTTGGTGAATATACCACGCATGACTTCTCGGATGGAATCCGTCGATGAAATGCGATTGATTCCCAACCGGTGAGCAACCTCGGTCGCGATCGTGGACTTGCCCACGCCGGTAGTTCCGCCGATCAGAACGATGAGCGGGCGATCGTGGCGGGACACGTCGCGAAGCTTGCGGTAACGAACCGCATAGCGCTCCCCCGCCGACCGCTCCAAGTGCTCGACAGCGATCGAGCGAACCCTCTCCGAGGAGACCCGGGTCTCTCCGCGTTCATGCAGCTCGTCCTCGATGGACTGCGCGATGGACCACGCCTTGTTGGGGACGAGGCCGGTTGCGGTGAACGACTGGGCAAGCAGTCCCTTCGAGAACGGCAGCCCGTGGGCCTTATCGGTGATGATGATGGTCTTTGAGTCATTCATCGCGCCCCCTCCCCGCGCTCCATGCCTCGGGCGATCGCTGCCTTGGCCGTCAGCTCGATGGCCGCGCTGAGATCCGCGCCATCGACTGAAACAGGGACGTTGTCGCAGAGCACGGTCGGGACCCCCCACTCGTCGCCAGCCGCGGCGACGACGTCGATCGCGGCCGCCTTGAGTTCCGTCAGCAGCACGTCGAAACGCCCCTCGGCGGCGGAAATCTCCTTCCGGAGAAGCGTGCGGTTGGAGAGGTTCGCGCTTGCGCCCACGACCTCGCAGCCGAACTGCGCCTCGAGGTGCTCGGTGAGCGTCGGCAGGATGGCCTGCGGCGCCGTGGTCGCAAAGAAGACGCGCTTGCCGGAGACCGGCTCTATGGGCGCGGGGCGAAACGTGGTGGCGATCACCGGCAAGTCCGGTCTCGCGCTGGCGATAGCATCGCGTATCGACGCGACCTGGGCCGGCGTCGCGATAGGCGCCTCGGCGGTCGCGATGATCGCGAGGTCGGCGCGAGCGAGACGGTACGGACCGAAGTAGTCGCGCACGTACGTTTCGCCGCGACCGGCGCCGATCACGAGCACGGTCGCGTCCTCGGCCACCGGCGGTATCGCCGAGCCCGATCCTTCGAGGATGAGCAGCTCCTTGCCGAGCGTGTCGGCCAGCCGCGCGCCATCGGGCACGTTGCTGAAGAACGTCTCGCCGGCCATCCCGCCGCCGCAGCGTCGGCAGCCGACGGTCGTCACGCGGCTCATCACCGCGTCTTCGTAGTTGTCGCTGGATGCGTGGATGCCCTTGCGGGCGAGTGCGAGAAGATCGGGCGTGGTGAGCGCGACTCGCTCTCCGTGGATGAGCTCAGGCTCGGCCGGGCCTCCTCGGCCCATCGCCAGAACGGCAACGTCGATTCCAGCGGCCTTGAGCTGCCGAGCGATGAAGGCGCTGACCGCGGTCTTACCCACACGCTTGCCGGTCCCGATGATCCCCAGCGCCGGAGTCGTGGTGACGACGGCGGCACGCGGCGGGGTGAAGACGAAGTCCGCTCCGCGGTATTCAGCTCCCTGCGCAAGCGCGATCGACGCGAGTTCGAAACGTTCGGCCGAGGTCAGAACCGGCTCGTCCGACAGGTCGATGACAGCGTCGGGCGAGTAGCGGGCCAGCGCGGCCGACAATGCCTCGGCAGCGCTCGATGCGGTGACAAGCGGAACGCCGTACGCGTCGAGACCAGCGTCGAGGTCGATCTTCTCGGTGCCGCCCAGAAACACAGCAGCGAGCACCTCGTGATCTCGAGCGAGCTCCCCGAGGGCGAAGCGGACGACGGGCGGGTAGTGCTCCCCGTCGATGAGCGCGATGGCCCGGCTCATGCCTCGGCCTCTGCGATCTGCAGATCCTCGCCGGCGTCATCGGCTCCCGGCCCGCCGGCCACGTACGTACCCGGCCGCCAGCCGCACACATGCTGGTGCAACCCGCGGTAGTCGCCCACGATCTCGGCGTCCACGTAAGGCTCCTTGCGCAGGATACGGACGTTGGAGTTGTCTCGGATCTCGATGATGTTGTACGAGGGCCGGACCTTACCCCGAAGCCGGTGTGTGCAACAGGTGCCGGCGTTGATGATGAGCATGTCCTCCAGTCGCCACACGTTTGGAACGTGCTTGTGGCCGCAGAGCACCAGATCGACCCCATTGTCAGCCAGAACGCGCAGCAGGTCGCCCGCGTCATGGACGATGTTGCGCTCGCGGCCTGTCCCCGGGACCGGCACCAGGTGGTGGTGCATCGCGACCACCTTGAATTCCTCCTGATCCAGCGCGAACCGCTCCTCGAGCCAGCGGTACAGGTTGCGCCCGATGCGCCCGGAGTCGAGGTCGGGCTCGCTCGAGTCCAGTCCGACGACGCGCAGCCCTTCCAGTTCAAGTTCGATGCGGCGCGCGCCAAAGAGCTCCTCGAAGTGCACGTCGCCGACATTTCGAGCATCGTGGTTGCCGATCAGGACGACCTGCCGCTCGCATTCGATCTTCCCGAGGAGACGGTGCGCCTGCCGGAACTCGGCGCGGAAGCCCATATCGGTGAGGTCACCCGTAACGATCACCATGTCCGGCGCGAGCTCGTTGAGCTCGTCGACCACCCGGTTGGCGAGGCTGGGGATGTGGTACGGCGAACCGCAGTGCAGGTCCGATATCTGCGCGATCACGAGTGGGTCACTCATGTCGACCAACCACCCCGTCTGTCCGGCGCCGTCTACTTGGGAAGCGAGACGCCTCCGCTTTGACCGCTGAGCTTTCCAGCGGCGTTCAGGTTGCCGAGCTGCCTCTCTATGCCCAGAAGCGTATTCAGAATCGTGTCGAAGCGCGGTTCGTCGTAGCGGACCACCGCGTAGTCTCCCTTGATCCCGCCGAGTTTGGCCGCGGCCTTGAGGGCGTCCTCGTAGGTGCCGAGTTCGTCGACCAGACCGAGCTTCTTGGCCTCTGCGCCGTTCCAGGCCCAACCCGTGGCCAGACTCTCGACCTCCGAGCGCTTCATCTTGCGACCTTCGGCGACGATATCGATGAACTGCCCATAGACCTGGTCGACGGACGTCTGGATGAGCGCGGTCTCCGTGGCTGTGAGCGCCTCGAACGGACTTCCGGCACCTTTGAACTCGCCTGCGGTGATCGTGACGAACTTGATGCCGAGCTTCTCGAGCAGACCGTTGACGTTCGGGATCTCGGTGATGACGCCGATGCTTCCCACCGCCGAGCCCGGAAGCGCGATGATCCTGTCCGCCTGCGACGACACCATGTAGGCGCCCGACGCGTCGACGTCGCCTACCGAGACGACCACCGGCTTCTTGGCAGCCTTTACGTACGCCGAGATCTCCTCACTGGCGGCAACGGTCCCACCTGGCGAGTTGACCCGCAGCACTATGGCCTTGACGCCGGAATCATCCTCGGCCCGGTTGAGCTTGGTGAGGAACTCCTCGGGGGTGATGATCCCACCCGCGGCCGATCCCGAGCCAGCGATGGCGCCGTCCATCGGGATGACAGCGATACCGTTGCCCGCGACGATGCCGCTGGGCTTTCCGGTTCCGAGAAGTGAGACGGACCAGCCGCAGGACGCGATGATGGCCGCAAGGCTGAGCGAGACGACGAGCACCCAGATCCACGCCCGGGACTTCCGGGGCTTCTCGGCGGGGAGTTCGGTCGGGGGGACTTCGAGGGACATGCGTGCCTCCGTGCTTGTGGGGTGGGATACGACATCGCGGAGAAACGAGGGATTGAAAGGTATCTTCCCCTCGCGGGCACGAGTCGGTCAAACCAGATCGATTTGGCCGCGCGGGCATTTCGCCGAACAGAGCCTAGAGCAGTCGGGCACCCTGCCGGTCGATACGAACCGCCTGAGGTGCTCGGCGGGTGGGCAGTGCCCTTGTGCCATCGGCTGCGCGTTCGGCGACTTCAACCGCCAGCGCGAAGGCGGCTTCGTCCGTGTCCGCTGCCACGAGGCCGATGACCGTCGGCCCGGCACCGGAGAGTGCCACTCCGGCGGCACCCGCGCTGCGCAGGATGTCGTGGACCGCACGCAAGTCACCGACCGCCGACGCTCGGTACGGCTCGTGCAGCCGGTCCGCCAGCGCCGCGCCGAGAAGCTCCGGACGACCGGTCGCGATCGACGCCGCAAGGAGCCCCGCGTGAGCGACGTTGAACGCTGCGTCCGCATGAGGAACGTCCTGGGGCAGCATCGCGCGCGCCTTGGAGGTGGCGAGCTCGCCCGTGCCGACAACCACCACCGCAGCCAGGCCGCGGGCCGGTTCGAAGCGCGCGGTCCTTGGCCGGCCCGCGTCGGTCCAGCACACCGTGAATCCGCCGAGGATCGCTGCGGCGGCGTTGTCGGGGTGTCCTTCGATAGCTGCCGCAAGCTCGAGCACGCGATCGCTGCCGGGATTCTCGGCAAGCAACCGGAAGCCGAGCAGCAGCCCGCCGACGATCGCCGAGGACGACGAGCCGAGCCCGTTGCCGAGCGGGATGCGGTTGATGCACTTCACACGCGCCGCGACGTCCGGCTGTCCGGCCGACTCGAACGCGACCTTCATCGCGCGAACAACCTGGTTGCGCTCGTCGGTGGCGAGAACCCCCGCGCCCTCGCCCTCGACCTCCACGCTCCAGCTCTCGGCCAGATCAGCCTCGAACTCATTGTGGAAGTCGAGCGCCAGTCCAAAGGAATCGAAGCCCGGGCCGAGATTCGCCGAGGTGGCCGGAACTGATACGCCAGCTCCCACGGGCTAGAGCTCCTCGACGCGAATGACCGCGGCGATACTGGTCACGACGTCGAGCGACTCGATCTCGGCAAGAGCCGAGCGAACGTCGGCCTCTCGCGCGGTGTGGGTGACGTAGACGATCTGGGCGACGCCGCCCTCGGCTCGCTTCTGGATCACCGAGCCGATCGAAACGCCATGAGCGCCGAAGACCGTCGCGACCGCGGCGAGAACGCCGGGCTGGTCGGCGACGGCGAGGCGAACGTAGTACTCGGACTCGAGCTGTGCGATGTCTCGGACGGGCAGCGTCTCGGTGCAGGTGCAGCCGACCAAGGGCGCGCATCCGGTCTGAATGCGGCGCGCCTCCTCGATCAGGTCGCCGACGACCGCCGAGGCGGCCGGCAGGGAGCCGGCGCCTTCACCGAAGAACATCGTCTCGCCCACAGCGTCGCCGACCACGTAGATGGCGTTGTAGACGCCGTTCACGCTGGCCAGGGGGTGAGCGTTGGGGATCATGGTGGGGTGCACACGAACGTCGATGCCGTCGGGCGTGCGACGACCGATCGCGAGGAGCTTGATCGTGTATCCCATCTCGGCGGCATACGCGATGTCCTCTGGCGCGAGTCCACGGATCCCCTCGGCGGGGACCTGGCTCATGACGACCCGGCTGTTGAACGCGATCGAACTGAGGATCGCGATCTTGGCTGCCGCGTCGAGACCATCGACATCAGCGGTGGGGTCGGCCTCGGCGAAGCCCTTAGCCTGCGCCTCGGAAAGCGCGGT
>CAZIPT010000088.1:0-8621 GCA_964541375.1 uncultured Eubacteriales bacterium | reverse complement strand
ACCAGCGACCTCACGGTTATCAGCCGTGCGCTCTAGCCAGCTGAGCTACGGGCCCATGTCGTGCGAAATGCTCGCATACCTTATACCAGCGTCCAATGACGGTCAAGAAACGCGAGGTGACGGCTACCGTCGCTCGCAGATGCGCTGCTCAGAGCCCGGGAAGCACGGTCACATGCAGGTGCCGGGACCTCGGGCCGTCGAACTCGGCGAAGTACACCGACTGCCACGTGCCGAGCACGAGCCGACCGTCTTCAATCGGCAGCGTCACGCTCGTGCCAACCAGCGCTGTCTTGAGATGGGCGTCGCTGTTGCCCTCGGCATGTCGCCAGCCAGCGACCTCGGGAGCGATGCGGCCCAGCCCTGAGATCAGGTCTCGCGCAACGTCGGGGTCGGCGTTCTCGTTGACGAGGATTCCCGCGGTTGTATGCGGCGAGGTGATGACGACGGCGCCCGCCGAGACGCCCGCGGAAGCGACTGCGCGAGCTGCGATCCCAGTGACGTCGATCAGTTCTTCTCGGCGGGTGGTGCGGATGTCGTGGCGCATGCGTGCCCCCTGCAGCTTGGACGGCTGGCGTATCATGGACACCATCGCACAGCGCCCGCCGCGGCGCGACGCCGACTCGACTGGGAGGTGACCCGTGGTTCCCGTACGCATCGCCAGCCTGGCAGTGGACCCGCGGTCCAGCCAGCCCGTCATCCTGCTCAAACCGCTCGACGAAGAGCCCGGCACCGGTCGGCTGCTCCCCATCTGGATCGGACAGCCCGAGGCCACCTCGATCCTGCTCGCCCTTGAGGGCACAGAGCTCCCGCGCCCGCTCACGCACGACCTGATGAAGAGCCTCCTGGAGACGCTCGACAGCTACGTCGAACGCGTCGAGATCACCCGCGTCGACGAGGGCACCTTCTTCGCGGCCATCATCGTGCGCGCCGAGGAGCGACTACTGGTCGTCGATGCTCGCCCTTCCGACTCGATAGCGCTCGCGATCCGGATGGGCGCGCCGATCTTCGTCGCCGAGCAGGTCATGAACGACGCGGCCGTGCCGGACGACACCGGCGCTCCCGCCGACGAAGAAGCGGAGCTGGAGGCGTTTCGGACGTTCCTCGACTCGGTCGAGCCGTCCGACTTCCAGAGCTGATCCGGCCCACTACTCGTAACGGAGCGCTTCGATCGGGTCGAGCTGAGACGCCTTTATGGCCGGATACACGCCAAAGAACACGCCTATCGCGGCACTGAAGGTGAATGCGATTGCGATGGTGCCGGCGGTCATCTCCGAGGGTACCCACGGTCGCAGCGCCCACGCTCCCAAGACGCCGAGCACTATTCCCGCGACACCCCCGAGTGCCGAGAGCACCGTGGCCTCGATGACGAACTGGGTGAGGATGTCGTACGTCCTCGCACCCACCGCCTTACGGATGCCGATCTCGCGCGTCCGCTCGGACACGCTGACCAGCATGATGTTCATGATGCCGACGCCTCCTACCAGCAGCGAGATCGCAGCTATTCCGGCCAGCATCGCAGTCAGCGTCCCGAGGAGCGTCGACAGAATACCTAGCGTCTGCTGCTGAGTCATCACAGTGAAATCGTTGCCGAACCTGGGTCTCAGCGCCTGCTCGGCCCGTGCCTTGACCGCCTCAACCTGCGTCGGATCGACCGCCTTGATGACGATCTGCGTGATTCTCTTGGTTCCCAGAAGCCTCTGCGCCGTGGTGCTGGGGATGTATATCTGGTTGTCTTCCGTACCCGCGAAAGACCCGCCTTTCGGCTGATAGTAGCCGACCACCGTGAACCGCTGCCCCTCGATGTCGACCTGCCTGCCCACGGGATCCTGCCCTGGGAACAGCGCGTCCCGCACGTCCGAACCCAGCGCGACGACGCGCGAAGCGTTGACCCACTCGGTGTGGGTGTAGTGGCGTCCTGACTGGAGTGTCGCGTTGAACACGGCCGTGCCGAGGGCGTTGCCCGCGGCCATGCTCGCACGTGTGGAGTTGTTGCCCGCCTTCATCGACACGTTCGCGGTGAGCACCGGGACGACGATCGCCGACGAACCCAGCCGGTTGGTGAGCAGGTCGGCGTCCTCGTTGGTCAGCGGCTTGCGCACGGCGAACGGGCTCGAACCGCGGGAACCTCCACTCAGCTGCTCGAGGTTCTGCGGGATCACGAAGATCAGATTGGAGCCGAGGCCCTCAAGCTGCCCGGTCACGACCGTCTTGACGCCGGTTCCTATCGACACCAACAGAATCACCGCAGCGACTCCCACGATCACCCCGAGCATTGTCAGGGCGCTCCGGACGCGGTTGGCGCCCAGCGTCCTCAATGCGATGCGCAGTGATTCGACGATGTCCACGACAGCGACCCTCCAAGGTGCCCGAGTCTGCAGGTCTCCTTGTGCGAGCGTCGTGCCGACCGGTGGCGCCGAGAGCAGCTTTCGCTACTCGTACCGAAGCGCTTCGATGGGATCGAGCCTGGATGCCCGATACGCGGGGTACACGCCAAAGAACACACCGACCGCCGCTGAGAACAGGAACGCGAGCGCCACCGCCCAGAAGGTGACCTGCGCCGGGACCCACTTCTGCATTGCGAGCGCTCCCCCAGCGCCGACCATGATTCCCAGGGCTCCACCCAGCACCGACAGCACCATCGCCTCGATGACGAACTGGCTCAGGATGTCGTAGGTGCGCGCGCCCACGGCCTTGCGGATGCCGATCTCGCGCGTCCGCTCGGACACGCTGACCAGCATGATGTTCATGATGCCGATGCCGCCCACCAGCAGCGAGATGCTGGCGAGCCCCGCCAGCATCGCAGTGAGAGTGCCGAGCAGTGTCGAGAGAATCCCCAGCGTCTGCTGCTGGGTGAAGACCGAGAACTGGTCGGAGTAGCGCGGCGTCAGTATGCGCTCCACCTGCGCCTTGACCGCCTCGATCTGGTCGGTGTTGGCCACGTCGACCAACATGCCCGAGATGTCCTTGGTGTTGAGCACCTGCTGCGCGGTGGTGATGGGAATGTCGACGACGTTGTCCTGGCTGCCGCCGAGCGACCCGCCCTTAGCCGCCAGCAGGCCGATGATTGTGAACGGCTGCCCGCCGACGTCGAGCTTTCTTCCGATGGGGTTCTGGCCGGGGTAGAACTCGGTTCGGACGTCCGAACCGATCACCGCGACACGGGAGTTGCCGACGACCTCGCCTCGCGTGAACCAGCGGCCCTGCTCGATCGTGCCCGCCGCGGCGTTCTTGCCGTTCTGGTCGGTGCCGCCCAGGGTACTGTTCTTGGTCCGGTTGCCGACACGAAGCTGTGTAGCCGCTTGGAGTGTCGGAATCACCGTGCCCTGGGCGCCGATGCGGGACTGCACGTAGTCCACATCGTCCAGGGTGAACTGCTTAGTGATGCCTCCGCCACCCGGTCCACCGCGTCCCCCGCCTTCGAAGTTGCCCGGAAAGACGAAGAGCAGGTTGGAACCGAGGCCGGAGATCTGGCCCGTCACCTGCGCCTGCACTCCAGTACCGATAGACACCAGCAGGATGACCGCCGCTACGCCGATGATGACGCCGAGCATCGTGAGCACGCTGCGCACCTTGTTGGCGCTCAGTGCCCTGATCGCGATCCGGAAGCTCTCTACCAGGTTCACAGCTGCGCCTTCGCATTCACCGAGATGCTCGCGAGGTCGTCGATGACGATCTCGGCGTCGAGCGACTCGGTCTGTTCCTTGGCGATGATGCGCTCGGCGACGCACTCGTTGAGTACCACGCGTCCGTCTCGGACGTGAATCACGCGCTGCGCATGCCGAGCAACCCGCGCGTCATGGGTCACGATCACGACCGTGATCCCTTGGGCGTTGAGCTCCTGAAGGATGGTCATGACCTCGATGCCACTCTTGGAGTCCAGGTTTCCTGTGGGCTCATCGGCGAGCACGATGCTCGGTTCGGTAACCAATGCGCGCGCGATTGCCACGCGCTGCTGCTGGCCGCCGGAGAGCTGGTTGGGCATGTGGCCTAGACGGTTTCCGAGGCCCACCCTCTCCAGAGCGGCTCGTGCCTTCTTGGCGCGCTCGGACCCGCTGAGCCCCGCGTAGATGAGCGGCAGCTCGACGTTTGCCTGTGAGGTCGTGCGCGCGAGCAGGTTGAACGACTGGAACACGAAGCCGATCCGCTTGTTGCGCACCGCAGCCAGCTGGTTAGGATCCATATGCGAGACGTCTTCGCCGTCGATGGTGACCGTGCCGGTCGTCGGGTGGTCGAGCAGGCCCACGATGTGCATCAGCGTGGACTTACCGGAGCCCGAAGGTCCCATGATCGCGAGCATCTCGCCTCGGCATACCTCGAGGTCGACGCCGCGAAGTGCGCTCACCTCGATGTCGTCGAGCAAGTAGCGCTTGGTCACGTCGCGAGCCTCGAGCACGGCGTCGACCGCGCACGATGGCCCCACGGCAGCGCCCATCCGCTCCTCGGCCGGTCCCAGGTCCGCTTCAGCCATAGGCCAGGTCGCCTACTGCACCTTCACGCGAACGACCATACCGTCCGAGTACTGAGTCGGGCCGGACAGCGCGACGACCGCTCCCTTTTCGAGACCCGAGAGGACCTCGACCGACGTGTCCGTCGTGGCACCAACGGTAATGTCGGACTTGACCAGCTTGTTGCCCACCACACGGTAGACGAAGTTCTTGCCGTTCTCGTTGAAGAGGGCCTCGACGGGAATCGTCATCGCGCCCTTGATCGACGAAACCTCGACGTTGGCGTCACCCTTCATGCCGATCAGAATGTTCTTGCCGGTGTCCTGCAGCCCCAGCTCAACCGGGAAGATCGTCCCGCCAGTCGCGGTGGGCTGGGATGCCGAGCTGATGCGGAGAACTGTGGTCGTGATCGCCTTGCCCGGGAACGAGTCCAGGGTGACCGTGGCGCTCATCCCGACCTTGAGGCGGTCGACGTCGGCCTCGTCAACCTCGGCAACGAACGTCGACCCGTTCAGATCGACCACCGAGAAGGGTGCCGCAGCGTACGAAACCGCTGAGCCCTTCGTGGCGACGGGGGACTTGCCGTCAGCGCCTGGAAGGCCGGTCGAGTTCAAGAACACGGTGCCGTCGATGGGAGAGACGATCGTCGCGTCGTTGAGCGTGGACTGCGCCACGTTTACCGCCTGCTGCGCAGCGACGACGGCAGCCTGTGCCGCAGCCTTCTGGCTGGAAGGGCTGGCCGCCTGCGCCTTCTTGAGGCTGGCGATCGCCCCCTGGTACGCGGCGTACGCCTGCGCCACTCCCGCGTTCGCCTGGGACTGCGCCGTCTTCGTGTTGGTGGATGCGAGCTTCTCGCTGGTTGCCTTCGCGCTCAGATACCCGGCGTTGGCCTGGGCCGCGGTGGCTGCTGCGACCGACGTGGTCGGACTGGTGGAGCCGTAGGTGACAAGCGCCAACTGATAGGCAGCCTCGGCGTTGTTGTAGGACAGGAGCGCCGCATTGGTCGCAGCATTGGCGGCGTTGATCTGCGCTTGCGTGGGCGCGGCTTCGTGCACGCTGCCGGCTGCCACCTTCGCCGCGTTCCATGCCGCCTTCGTCGCAGTCACGTTGGCCTGCGCCGCCGCGATATCTGCAGAGCTCACTGCGGTTGCACCGACGTTGGCCAGACCCGACTTCGCGGTGGCGAGCCCGGACTTCGCCTGGTCGAGCTGCAGCTTGAGCGGCCCGGTGTCCATCGAGGCCAGCTTCTCTCCGGCAACGACCTTCTGTCCGTCGATTACGAAGACCTCGTCGAGCGTGCCTGCGGCCGGAGGATAGACGTCGGCCCGCAACCCCGCGGCTACCTTGCCCGATGCCGAGACCGTCACTCCCAGGTCCGTCTGAGAGACCGTCGCGACCTTGACCTCAGGGCCGCTGCCCTTGGATCGCATGAAGAAGAACGCGGCCGCTCCAGCCACAACCAGCAGAACGACCACGGCCAGAATGATCTTCGTCCTCTTCGACACCTGTTCCTCCTTCAGTGAAACCCTGATTCAGGACGCGCCGCGGCGCTGCCTGAGCACACTCTCCCTATTGTTCCACAACGCCCCGCGAGCGTGTCGGACAGGCGCGCTCTTTCTTCATCTATTGCGCGAGCCGATACCGTCGTTCGTCCCCGCCGAGGAGCCCGATGAGATCCGACGGCGCCTCCAGCGCGTAGTCTGGGCCGGGCTCCACGACTCTCTCGGCAAACGGCCCCCACTTCGCGGCGGCGGTAATCGCCCCCGCAGCAATCCCCGCCTCCATGTCGTGAGGGCTGTCGCCGCAGTAGAGGCACTTGTCCGCGCCCACCCCAAACCGCGTTGCTGCCTCAAGAACCGGAAACGGGTCCGGCTTGTGAATCTCGGTGTCTTCGTAGCCCACCAGAACCTCGAAGAGTCCTCCGAGCCCGAAGCAGTCCAGCCCTTTCTGTGCCACAGGCCGGCTCTTCGAGGTCACGATCCCCATTCGATATCCACCGGCCGAGAGGGTCCTAAGGGTCGCATCCACTCCCGGAAACTCGCGGATCATCTCGTCATGGACTCTCGCGTTGTGCTCTCGATAGGCCTTCAACAGCTCCGCCGAGCGCCCCGGGGCGTACTCCTCCATCTGAGCCACGAGCGGCATGCCTATGTTGTGCCTGAGTACGTCGTCCGGCAACGCAGTCCCCAGCACCGTCTTCGTCGCGTACCGCGCCGAGGACAGAATCATCTCGATGGTGTCGATCAGCGTCCCGTCGAGGTCGAACAACAGCACCTCAAGCGCAGCAACGCGATCAGCAAGGGTTTCAGGAGCGGAAGTCATGCCGCCGAGTGTACCACCGAGCATGGGCGCACAGGTGCCCTCGGGGGTACCGCGCGCAGTTACGCAGAGGAGCCGCCCACAGGCGGCTCCTCGAGTATGTCTGAGCACGATGCCCCCGAGGGCACCTGTGCGCCTTAGCCTGGGAGGGACTACTCGTCGGCCTCAGTGGCCTCCGCGTCCTCGGCGTCCTCGAACTCCTCGGCCATCAGGTCCTCGTCTTCGGACTCCATCAGGTCGTCGGGCACCGTCTGGACCTTCAGCGGGTCCGGGGCCTGCTGCAGCAGGTTGCCCTGTCCCTCGGATATTCCGCGAGCCGCCTTCTTCTTGTTGCCGCCGCTGACTCGCGCGATCGCGGTCACGTGGTCGGTCTCGGACACGTTCATGACCTTCACGCCCTGAGTTGAACGTCCGAGCTTGGAGATGTCGTCGGCCTTCACTCGGATGACAACGCCCTCCTCCGAGATGAGCATCAGCTCGTGTGCGGGCGAAACGATCTTCATGCCCACCAACGGACCCTTCTTGGGCGTGATCTGAATGGTGCGTACGCCCTGCCCGCCGCGGTGGTGCTCGGGATACTCACTGATGAGCGTGCGCTTCCCGTAACCGCGCTCGGTGACAACGAACAGCTCGCTATCCGCTGGAGCGATCTCCATCCCGAGCATGGACTCGCCTTCCTTGATGTTCATGCCCTTGACGCCCATGGTGTCGCGGCCCATCGGGCGCGCCTCGCCTTCGTCCCACTTGATGGCCTTGCCCGCCGACGACACCATGATGACCTTCTGGCCGTCCTTGACCCGACGGACCGAGACCAGCTCGTCGTCGTCGCGTAGGTTGATCGCGATGATGCCGTCACGACGGCTGCGGTCGTAGGCCTGAATCGCGGTCTTCTTGACCATGCCGTGCTTGGTGGCGAACATCAGGAACTCGTCCGCCGAGAACAGCTTCGTGTTGATCACGGCTGCGATCTTCTCTGTCTGCTCGAACGGCAACAGATTGACCACGGCCATACCGCGGGCATGACGCGAACCGACCGGCAACTCGTGGACCTTCATGCGGTACACCTTGCCGCGCGTGGAGAAGATCAGTACGAAGTCATGCGTGCTCGCGATGAACAAGTGCTCGACGAAGTCGTTGTCGCGCAGGTTGACGCCTTGCAGCCCTTTGCCGCCGCGCTTCTGCTGGCGGTAGGTCGCCACGGGGAGTCGCTTCACGTAGCCGGCCTTGGTGATGGTGACTACCATGTCCTCCTCGGCGATGAGGTCCTCGACATCGAGATCCTTCACGGCGTTGGTGATCTGAGTGCGGCGCTTGTTGGCGAACTTCGCTCGCACCTCTGCGAGCTCGTCCTTGATGATCTGAAGAACGAGGCCCATGTCGGCCAGCACCTTCTGTTACCACGCGATCTTCTCGCGCAGTTCCGCAAGCTCGTCTTCGATCTTGTGGCGCTCGAGTCCGGTGAGCCGGCGCAGGCGCATCTCGAGGATCGCGTCCGTCTGGATCGACGACAGGCCAAAGCGCTCGATGAGGTTGGCCTTGGCCTCCTGGTCGTCGTTGCTGGCGCGGATGATTCGGATGACCTCGTCTATGTTGTCCAGCGCGATGACGAGGCCCTCGAGGATGTGAGCGCGCTCCTCGGCCTTGCGCAGTTCGTAACGCGTGCGCCGAGTGATGACGTCCTTCTGGTGCTCGATGTAGTAGTGGAGCATCTCTTTGACGTTGAGTGTCCGAGGCACCCCGTCGACGAGCGACAGCATGATGACTCCGAAGCCCTGCTGCAGCTGCGTGTGCTTGAACAGCTTATTCAGTACAACCTGAGGGATGCAGTTGTTCTTGAGTTCGACCACCCCGCGCATA
>CAZIPT010000087.1:0-8915 GCA_964541375.1 uncultured Eubacteriales bacterium | reverse complement strand
CCGGACCGCCGTGCGCGCTCCCGCTCGCGTGGCACGAACTCACCGATGATCTGGACATCCGCTCGTTCACGCCGCAGCGGGTCATCGAGCGAATGTCGACGGCGCCGGATCCGTGGTCGGATCTGGACGACCACGCGGCCGGTTCTTCACGATTGCGTGCGGCCGAAGAATCGCTTACCGGGCAGGCTCAACTACCGGAGTGACCACGCAGCGCTACGAGAGCTCGCGCACCTTGTTCGCGGCGGCCTCGGCGAGTTCTCGACCGACGACCAGGTTCAGCGCGCTGACCAGGTTGTCCGCCATCTGGTTCAGGTCGCCGTACTCGAGGGTGTCCGGCGTCTTGCCGATACGCTTGCTCTCGACATCGATGGAGACCGAGGCCAGGACCGACCCGATGACAGGCCGCAGGGTCTCCTCGACGCGCATGGCGAGGGCGTTAGCCAAGGCGCGGCTCGCCCACTCGACTCGCGATCGTCAAGCGCTGTCTCATTCCCTGAGCCTCCGGAGTGCTGTCGGGCCGTTCACCAGCCGAGAAACCCAGCTGCGTACGTTGGTACATCGGCATAGCGAGCGGCCAGTTTTAGCGTCGTAGCGTGTTGTGCCGATTCAGACGCCCTGAGGCGCTGCCCTTTTGGGGGCCGAAGGGGCTAGTCGGCACCGCCGCCGCCACCACCGCCACCACCACCGCCGCCGCCGGAGAAACCGCCTCCGCCACCGGCCGCAGAGGACATCTCGCTTGACGCCACCGAAGCCGCCGACGTGAAGCCGCTCTGGAGCGAGGAGACCGGCGAGCTGCCGTAGCCGCCGCCGTAGACCCACCAGTACGTCATGGCGAAGCCCGGATCGTTGACCACTTCAGGCACCTTGACCTTGAGCTGCGCGATGACCTCCTCGGCGATGCCGAAGACGACTGCGAGCACCAGGAAGCGGTTCCAGAGGACGACGGAGTTGGGCGGCGCCTCGTTGAGGCGCGAGAAGTCCTTGAGGAAGTTGCGCAGGGCCACGTACTTCTGGTTCAGCTCGGCGCCCTCCCTGCTGCGGCGCTTCATGTAGCGCGAGATGATGAGGATCCCAAACGCGCACGCGATCGGCGCCACGCCCGCGATGAACGCACCCGACCACGTCGCAGCGAAGAAACCAGCGACACCCAGCGCGATGCCGAGCACCGTCAGCCCGACCTGCCAGGACTGTCCGCCCGGCTCCATGAGCCCGAGCTGGTCGGCCTGAGCGGCGGAGTTGTCCTTCCACTGCTGGATGCTTTCCGAGAACTCCTTGGCGTTGTCTTTCGCATACGCCTTTATGTCCTCGAGGCGTACCGGGGCGCCGCTGCCTATCTCCGAGAAGATCAGGTAGCACAGGTTGGCTTCCAGGCCGGTGGGCTCGTTCTCCTTACCGGGCACCAACGAGAGCTCGAAGGTGTTGATCTCCTTGGCGCCAAAGATCCCGGACACGGTTTCGCGCACGGGCTGCATCGAAACAATGCCCCTGTCGGCGAGGTTCATGAGGGTTGCCGCGATGTCGGAGTCCTCGACCTTGCCAAAGCGGAAAAGCGCGCCGACAACCGACGGGGGAAGATCGGGGCGGGGGTCTTCTCGGAAGTACTTGCCTTCGAACTGCGTCCGGTACTCGCGGCCATACTTGAAGAAGGCCCAGATGGCGAAGGCGACGGCGGCTAGCGAGAGCAGGCCGACGCCCCAGATCGCCAGGAAGACGACGACTATGGCCTTTGTGCGCGTGGCGTTGGCCTCGTTGGCGAGCTTGGCCTCCTCGTCGAGCACCGACTGCCTGCGAGGCTGATCGATCACGGGCGCGGCCGACAGCGCTTCGGCCGGATAGAGAATGCGGGCCTCAACGAACGTCTCGGCGGGCACGCGGGGAGCCTTGAGGGTGACGACGCCATCAGGAGCGATCGCGACAACACCAGTCAGCGGACCATGCGCCCACGCCTGCACCTGATCCTTGGTGAGCGCGGCCGGCGGCTTGATGGTGATGGTGACGTCGGAGACCGGGACGGTCCATGCAGTGCCGACGAACTGCCAGTAGAGCTCGGCGGTGTCGGCGTAGCGCTTCGCCGCATCCGCGACGTCGTAGGTCAGGCGGAAGGTGGCCTTTTCGTTCGACTTGCGGAAGTAGGTGCTGATCTGGGTGCTGTCAGCGGTGTTCGCGAGATAGTAGGTGCCGGGCGGCCGGTCGCCGTCGGGTGGTGTGTCGGTGGGAGTGATCGGGCGAGTCTGCCCACCGGTGATCTCCTCGACCGACTTGACGGTGACTCCGCCCGAGCCCTTGGTCCCGAGGTCCCAGAAGACGCGCGTGTAGTCACCGCTGAAGTCGAACTGCCGCTCCTCGACCACCGACATGGAGCCGTCGGGGTTGACCTGTGCCTGGATGGTCACCGGACCGGTCGTGTAGCTCTTCGCCAAGGCCGGCATTGCGAGGACCAGCTGGGAGCAGATCGCCAGCGTCAGTACGAGTACCGCCATCCCCCACCAGCGGCGGTTCAGAGATGCATTCACGACCGCTCCTCTCTCAGCTGCCGAAAGAAGGCCTGCAGCAGGGTTGCGGACTCATCGGCAAGCACTCCCGAAGTGACCTCGAACCGGTGGTTAAGCCGCTCGTCGCTCGAAAGGTCGTAGAGCGTGCCGAGAGCCCCGGCCTTGGGGTCGGCGGCGGCGAACACACATCGCGCGATACGCGCCTGGTGCATGAGGCCCGCGCACATCGGGCACGGCTCGAGCGTCACGTAGACGGTGCAGTCCGAGAGCCGCCAGCGCTCCAGTGCGGCACTCGCCGAGCGGATCGCGAGGAACTCGGCGTGACCGGCGGGGTCGTGGTCGATCTCGCGGCGGTTGTGGCCGGAGGCGACAAGCGCGCCCTCGCAGACCACGACGGCCCCGATCGGCACCTCGCCGATGGCTCCGGCGCGTTGCGCCTCGGCCAATGCCAGCGACATGTAGGTTTCGTCCGAGTGCATCCCACTCCCTCGCTCGCGCAGGCCCCGTGCCTCGTAGTCTAGCGGAGCATGGCGCGCTCCGTGCTAGACTCGGTGTCGGTCATAAGCCGGTTTGGAGGCGCCCGTGACCCGCATGTCTTCGGTTCAAACCCTCTTCGCCCGTGCTGCCGCAGGTGGGCTGATTGCGCTCACAATCCTTTCGGCACCGGCTTCCGCCTACGCGTGGGGCAACGGCCCATCGCGCAGTGGCAACGGCTTCGGCACGCATGACTGGGTGCTCACCGAGGCCAACCGCATGGCCGCGACCCAAGGCGCGACGTGGGTCAATGCGTCGGTGGCGCTTCCTGTCACAGACGACCCTGACACGCAGTTCAAGGACACCAAGGACCACGTCTACGACCGGTGGGGCAAAGCCAACGGGAACGCCCAGACCAAGGTGTCGAAGTACTACGGACAAGCGGTGACCTACCTCGCTGCCGGGAACATCGACGGTGCTAGCCGGGCTCTCGGTCTGCTCTCTCACTACTACGCAGACATCAACAACCCGCTCAACACCGACAACATCAAGACCGAATCCCGAATGCACTCTCGGTACGACTCGGTGGTGGACCAGCAGCTCAGATCGGTCGGGCAGAACCGTGCGTGGGTCAGCTACGATGGCTACTCACACGTGAGCAACGCATCGGCCTTCACGATTTCGTCGGCTCGAACCTCGCACTCGGCGTACAGCACGCTGGTCAAGGAGTACAACAGGCGCGGCTACAAGAGCAGCCTGGTGCAGCTGACCACCAGACGCTCGATCAACCGGGCCACCAACGGTCTTGCCGACATCATCGTCAGCATCCAGGAGGATGCCGCGCTCATACAAAGCTCACCTGAGAGCGTCCGCGCGCATCAAGGGGTCACTACCGACGGAACTGCCACGAGCGATTACTGGATCTTCCACACAACCTGGATCCAGCGATACGACGGCGACTGGGTCTCACGCGCGACAACCACCACGCCGTTCGCCAACGAAGACGGAACGGTGATCCCTGGTTTCGCCAGGTCCGATAGCCCGGAAGACAGTGGCACCCTGCATGCCGAGGCTCACTTGGGGACTGGAACGTACTACAAGTCGAAGGAGGAGTCCCCCGGCCTCCTCTACGTACCCGCCGAGAAGTGGCCCTCGGTCCAAGACCAGCACATCCTCGTCTTCGACGCGACCACGCTCAAGCGAGAACGAGCTGTGCCGACCAGCGAGACGCACGAAGTCGCGGCGGTCACCGTCGCCCCGGATGCCGAAGGCAAGGAACGGCTCTATGTCGCATCTTTCACCGACAGCTCGCACCTCTTCGTGTACGACCTGGACACGCTCAAGCACACGGGCGAGTTGTCGCTTGAGCCGCATCCGTCGGTCGGTATCCAGGGTCTGACCTACCGCAAAGACAAGGACATGTTCTTCATCTCGATCGGCCGCAACGCCGATCTGGGCCGCATCTACACCGCCGAGCGGACCACGGGCGCAACACGGCTGGTGTACGTGAGCACGCTCCCCGGCTGGCATGAGGGCATCGCTTGGAGGAACAATCTCCTGCTCTGGCTGGTCGACCATGGCACGGCGGACAGCCGAGTGCGCTTCTTCCGCTTGCCGGGCTTCTAAATCGATGTCACCGGGCAACGGCATCACTCGGGAACCGCCCCGGCCGCGTGCCGCACGCCAATCTGCGCGACCGCCTCGACGCCGTCGCGTGCGCTGGGACCTGATTGCGCTGCTCATCCTTGCGGCGATCGTCATCGTGGCCGGAGTCGGCTACGGGGCGATGGCGACGGTCAAGGCGATCGTTGCCAGGCGAGCGGGCGGCTCGGTCACCGCCACGGCGTCCGTCTCGGCTACTGCGAGCCTCGCGACGAACACCTCGGGGGCGACGCAAGGCGCGGCTGCCGCGGCGTCGGCAGAGCCCTCATGGACACCGGGACCCGACGGACAGCTCGTCAAGCGAGCGGCGATCTTCAAAACGGTGCCGGCGCCCAAGGGGCTGGCGATCACACCGGACAACAGGGAGGTCTGGGTCACGGCCTTGGTGACCAAGCCATCGATCGGCATCTATGACCCCCTCACGGGGAAGTCGCGTGGCGAGGTCAATCTGGGCAAGTCCGGTGCGGTGGAGGTCACGTTCAACCGCGCTGGGGATCGGGCGTACGCAAGCCAGATGCAGACGCATCTCGTCTACGAGATCGACGTGGCCGCTCGCAAGGTGCTTCGCAGGTTCGACACCGGCTCGCCCTGGACAAAGATCGTCATCCTTTCGCCGGACGAGTCCAAGCTCTATGCCGCCAACTGGAGCGGTGACGATGTCTCGGAGATCAGCCTCGCAAGCGGCAAGCTCCTGCGTCGCATCAGAACCGCCGACACCCCACGGGGGCTCTACGTCACCGCTGACGGCAAGAAGCTCTACGTCGCCTGTTTCGGCGAGCAAACACTCAAGGGAGTCATCCAGGTCTTCGACCTCGCCACCGGCAAGGGAACCACGATCGGCAAGGGTCGAGCGATGCGCCACATGGTCGCCGACGAACCAAGCCAACGCCTGTTCACGAGCGACCTGGGCGCAAACTGCATCTGGGTCACCGACCTTGCCACCGACAAGACCACGCTGTTCGCCAAGACGGACAACAAGCCCAACACCATCGACATCTCTCCCGACGGGCGCGTGCTGTTCGTGTCCAATCGCGGCGCCAACAACCCCAAGTCCTACTACGAGCCGGGCCCGGAGTGGGGCTCGGTCCTGCTCCTGGACACCCACACGGGCAAGCCGCTCGACGCGATAATCGGCGGGAACCAATGCACGGCGCTCGAGGTCTCGGCCGACGGCACGCTGCTCGCGTTCTCAGACTTCATCGACGGCAGGCTGCGTGTCTACAAGGTGCCGCCGAGCGACGTTCTGATGGCGGGCAAGGGCGGCTCCTACAAAGCGCACCTGACCAAGGTTCGCAAGGACGGCAAGCCCCTCCGGGTCTCGAGCCCCAGCGCGGGCTCAGCCGAGTAGACCGCCACCCGGCCCGCTATACGGCCTGAGCATGGCAGGGCGTCCGCTCCACGCTATACTCTCCTGCGTGCGCCCATGCGGAGGGGTGGCAGAGTGGTTGATTGCGATAGTCTTGAAAACTATTGACGGGGCAACTCGTCCGAGGGTTCGAATCCCTCCCCCTCCGCCAGCAGCCGCTCCTGAAGCGCGCCCTCCCCCTGCGCTCACCTCTGGTGTAGTGTCGGCCTTGTTCGATTCTTAACCTCGCGGGGCGCAGCGTGACCGGGAGGCACTCAATGACAGTCCTGCTGGTCGAAGACAACGCCGGGCTCGCGAAGAACATCGCGCGCTACCTCGAGGCCGAAGGCTACCCCGTGCGCATCGCGCTCGACGGGCTCGCCGCGCTGGAACTAGCCGAGGAGTCCACGCCTTCGTACGTCGTACTCGACCTCAACCTGCCCAAGATCGATGGCCTCGACGTATGTCGCCGCCTCCGTGCTGACGGCTTCGACGGCCCGCTCATCATGCTCACCGCCCGATCGTCGCGCCGAGATATCGTCCTCGGGTTGGATTGCGGCGCCGACGACTACCTCGTCAAGCCGTTCGCGCTCCAGGAACTCGTGGCGCGGATGCGCGCCCTCGGACGGAGAACCGCCCCGTTTCGCCCGCCCGTCATCCAGCTCCCCGGATGCGAGATCGACACCGCATCCAAGCGGGTCACTCGCGACGGGAAGAACGTGGACCTGGCGCCGCGCGAGTACGCTCTGCTCGAGCACCTGGCCTCGAACCGGGGTATCGCCCAAGAGCGGACCGCTCTCATCGAGGCGGTCTGGGGGCGCTACGACGACCTGATGTTCTCCAAGACGGTCGACGTCCACGTCTCCTACTTGCGAAAGAAGCTGGGCCCGGATGTGATCGTCACCGTCGCCGGCGTCGGCTACATGATTCCGGACGAGGCGCCCCGTGTACCGTGACCTCCATCGGAAGATAGCGCTGTCCTTCACGGCCATTGTCTGCGCGCTTCTGGTCGTGAGCGGCGTCGCCTACATCGGGACGGACTTCGTCGCCTCTCGCGGCGCGGTCGACCGGCAGCTTCAGCGGCGCGCACAAGACGTGCTTCGCCGAGTCGAGAACGCGAAATCGCTCTCTCAGCTCGAATTCGGAGATGAGTCCGATGAGCCGATTGCCATCATGGGGCCCGACGGATCGCAGCTCGCAGGCATCTCGCTTCCCGGAATCAGCTCTGCACCGCAGCCAGGATTCAGCATCGTCCGAGCGGTCTGGGGCACGTACCGCATCTACGCCGTCCGTATCGCATCCGGCCCAGCAGCCGGCGGCACGCTCGTCATGGAACAACCGGAGAAGATCGACGTCGAGGACCTGGGCGAGAAGGCCGCCATCCTGCTCGCGGTAGTCGTGGGGGTCTCGGCGCTGACCTACCTTTTCGGGACGCTGTTCGCCGGTCGCATCCTGGCTCCCGTGAAGGAGAACGTCGAGCGCCTTGAGCAGTTCACCGCTGATGCAGGGCACGAGCTGCGCACGCCGCTCGCCGCTGCCAGTGCATCGCTCGATGCGGGCCTGCGCACCGGCGAGCTCGAACCGTCCGCGATCGAAGCTCGCGCGGAGGTGATGCGCGCGGGTGAACTTGTCGACCGCCTCCTGGAGCTCGCAAGACTCGGCAGGCTCACCCTTGAGGCCGAGAGCACCGACCTTTCGGCCCTCGTCGGGGCGTCCGTGGAACGGCACCGCGTCGCAGCCGCGGGTGCGGGACTCGCGCTCAAGGCCTCGGTTCCCGAGGGAATCCAGGTCTTCTGCGATCCAACCCTCGTCGGTCGGCTCGTCGACAACCTCGTCGAAAACGCCATCAAGTACGCGGACGGTGGCACCGCGGTCCGTGTCGTACTCTCGACGACTGAGCTAACGGTCGCTGACCGCGGGCAACCCCTGCCGCCGGCCCGGGAGCGCGACATCTATGAGCCTTTCGTGCAGGGAGACTCTTCCCGATCGGCCGAGGGTTTCGGGCTCGGGCTCGCGCTGGTCAAACGCGTCGCGGACATGCACGGTTGGACCGTGTCGGCGACCTCGGAGACCGGCGAGACCAGCTTTGTCGTCCGGTTCCGCTCGGGTCGATCCTCGCGCTAGCACGTCCGGGCCCTTTAACTCCTCTTATCCGAGCAGCGCATAGCCTCCTTCGTAGGACGACCCCTCTGCGAAGGAGGTGCATGAGCATGAGGAAGACGTTCCTGATGGTCTACGTAGTCGTATTCCTGTTCGCGGGAGTAGCGACGGCGCTCGCGGCTGCGATGACGATCAGCGAAGCGAACAACGCCCCGCATGACACCGAGGCGACGATCACGGGTCTTGTCGGCGCACTGGGCAACAACGAGTTCACGCTCACCGACGATACCGGCACCATCAAGTTCGAATGCGGGCCCTCCTGGTACAAGCAGGTCGATCTTGTAGCGGGCGAGAAGGTGACCGTCACAGGAGAGATCGACAAGGGCAAGACGGGCGCCAGCGCGGCTGAACTCGACGCGTTCAGCGTCACCAAGTCTGACGGCTCAAAGGTCGAGATCGGAGCCGGGGGCGGAAAGCCGCCGTGGGCCGGCACCAAGAGCAAGGGCGGCGGCAAGTCGGGCGTTGCCGAGGACAACTGCGGTGATGACTGCGGAGACACGTCGGCGGCGAAGCCCGCAAAGGCCTCGGCCAACAGCGATTGCGTCGATGACTGCGGAGAAAGCGACTGAAGAAGGGAGTCACGAGCGTTCGGCAACGGGGGCCCTCCACGGGCCCCCGTTGTTTTGTCGGCGCGAACGGCGCGGCGACTGCCTCTCGACTTTACGCTCGGCGGCGACGCGGGTACTATTACGCTTCGCGTGCGCGGACTGCGGTCCAGGCGCGTATACGGAGAGCTGGCCGAGTCGGTCGAAGGCGCTCGCCTGCTAAGCGAGTAAGGGGGT
>CAZIPT010000086.1:0-9004 GCA_964541375.1 uncultured Eubacteriales bacterium | reverse complement strand
GTATCCAAGTCCAGCCAGAAGAAGACCGCCACGGCTCCTGCGACGACGAAGGCCCCCCAGTTCAGGATCTTCATCTCAGGCTTGATGCCGGCGACCACCGCCGAGGCGATCGTCAGCACGTAGTAGATGGCATATGCCCACGAGTAGGTCCGTGGCGCATCGAACTCCTGCACCTCCGGCTCCAGGCCGCGCGCGACGAAGACCGACTTGATGTAGTCGGCCGCACGGCTCTCGGCATCGCTCGTAGCCGGTCGCGGACCGATCTCATCGGCCAGGGCGGTAAGGTGCTGCATGATCTCGGCCATCGGGTCCTCCGACGCGGTCTCGTGCGGGCACGGGCGGCCGTCGACCGCCATCCCCCATGGTAGCGCAGAGAAGGGCCTCGCGGACGCCAAAACAGCTCGCAAAGAGGCCCGGTCGCCATGTTCGGCAACCGGGCCCCGGAAATCGCGCAGTGTGGATTGTCGCCCCCTACAACACGCCCGGCTCCATGTGAGCGGGGCTCGTGTTGTGGCACTTGCTGCACTCCTTCATGTGGCGGCTCTTGTGTTGCGCGGTAAGCACCGGGTCGGTGCTATGGCACTGGCAACCCGGAATCGGAATGGTGAATCGGTTTCGAACCGGCTGCGCCTGCCCCGAAGCCACGAGCTGATCGTACTGCGGGCCCAGCTCCGGATAGACCGAACCCCACATGCCACCGAAGTTGTAGAGCATCGCCCCTGCGAACACGAGGAAGACCAGCGTTCCGCCGATGCCGATCGCCGCCCACTTGAGCACACGCTTCCAGCGCGGGCCTTTGGGCGCGCATTCGGCCGTCTGCTCGGCTTCCGATTCGAAATCGTCGTGCTCTGGTGTGGTGTCGCGCTCCAGGTCAGTCACCGGAATCTACGCCTTCACGCCAAGTATCGCGTCGAGGTCCTCGCGGGGGCTCGCAGCGATCGGCTTGATGCCGAAGTTCTCGACGAGCACGCCGAGCACGTTGGGGGTGATGAACGCCGGCAGGGTGGGGCCAAGCCGGATGTCGTTGATGCCGAGGTGCAGCAGCGTCAGCAGGATCGCGACGGCCTTCTGCTCGTACCACGACAGGATCATCGACAGCGGCAGGTCGTTGACGCCGACTTCGAAAGCATCCGCGAGGGCGACTGCGATCTTGATCGCCGAGTAGGCGTCGTTGCACTGGCCGACGTCCATGAGGCGCGGCAGCCCGCCGATCTCGCCGAGCTTCTTGTCGAAGAAGCGGAACTTGCCGCAGGCCAGCGTCATCACGATGGTGTCGCTCGGCGTCTCCTCGACGAACTCCGAGTAGTAGTTGCGGCCCGGCTTTGCGCCGTCACAACCGCCGACCAGGAAGAAGTGGCGGATCGCACCGCTCTTGACCGCCTCGATGACGGTTGGGGCGACGGCGAGTACGGCGTTGTGGCCGAAGCCGACCATGACCTCGCCCACGGTGGTATCCCACTCGAAGCCCTTCTCGGCAAGCGCCTTGTCGACCACGGCCGAGAAGTCATCACGCGTCAGGTGTGGCACGTCGGGGAAGCGTACGGGGCCGCTGGTGAAGAGGCGGTCCTTGTAATCAGCCGACGGGATCATCAGGCAGTTCGTGGTCATGAGGATGGCGCCCGGGAACTCGCGGAACTCCTTGTGCTGGTTCTGCCACGCCGTGCCGAAGTGGCCGACGAGGTTGTCGTAGGCGTGCAGCTCGGGGTAGGCGTGCGCCGGAAGCATCTCGCCATGCGTGTACACGTCGACACCTGTGCCCTTGGTGGCCTCGAGCAGCGCCTTGAGGTCGGCGAGGTCGTGGCCGGAGATCAGTATCGCTTTGCCCTTGCGCTGGCCGAGCGACACCTTGGTTGGCGTCGGGTCGCCGTAAGCGCCGGTATTGGCGGCGTCGAGGATCTCCATCGTGCGCAGATTCGCCGCGCCGCACTCGAGCGTCAGGCCGACCCACGCGTTCAGGTCGAGGTTCTCATCGCTCATCGCCGCGAGCGCCTTGAACAGGTAGGCGTAGATGATCGGATCGGTGTGGCCAAGCGTACGAGCGTGGTGCTCGTAGGCGCCCACGCCCTTCATGCCGTAGAGCGTCGTCTCCTGCAACGACTGCACGTCGGCGTCGCGCGTTGTGTCCCACGGCGAGCCGAACTCGCGACCTTGGGCGATGCGCCCTGCGGTGGTCCCAGCAGGCTCGAACGTCGCGAGCATGTCGCCGTACTCGGCGGAGCCCCCAGCGTCGCGAACAGCGGTCTTCAGCGACTCGCGAAGCACCACGGCGTCGCCGACAAGCCCTGCGACCGACTCCGCATCGAAGTCGACGTTGGTCAGCGTCGTGAACAGCGCGTCGGCGACGAACGCGCCGGCCGCCGAGGTGTCGACGCCGAGCGTGTCGGCGTCGACGGCCACGATGGCGATGCCGCGGCACGCGTTGACGAGCAGATCCTGCAACACAGCGACGTCCGGCGACTTCCCGCACACCCCGACCTTAACGCAGCCGGTCCCGTGGAGCGTCTGCTCGCATTGGTTGCAGAACATGGCAGTCTCATTCGGAGTCATGCGCAATCCCCTCTTCCATTCTCAGTAGGCTTTCAGGTCATCTGGCGCGTGCCCGTGGTGCTTGGTCTGGTGCAGGGACTCAGTGCGCGGGGTGCGGGCGCGGGGGTGCCGCGCGAGTTCCGCAGCCGCAAAGCGGCGAGGATGTCTGAGCCCGGCTCCCCCGCGCCCGCACCCCGCGCATTCGGCTATCCGTGGATGAGCGCAGGCAAGCACCGCGTGCACACCCAGGTGCTCGTCCCCTTGGTGCGCACCGGCAGCAGCGGGCCGTCATCTTCAGATCGACCACAGTTGTAGCAGTGCTGCGCGATGTAGAGAGGAGCGCCAGCGGCAACGGCTGCGGCGGTCTCCTCGGCGACGTGCTCCTCGACTGCGGTGTGGTCGAACGGCACCGCCTCACGCGTCTCAAGCGTCAGCGCACCAGTGGGGCACACCCCCAGGCAGAAGCCGGCTCCATCGCACAGCTCCTCCTTCACGACTTTGGCCTTGCCGTCGACGATGACGATGGCGCCCTCCGCGCACGGCGAGACGCATACGCCGCATCCGTTGCAGAGCTCTTCATCGATATGGACGATTTGGCGGGTCACGGTAGTACTCATCGAGATTCCTCCTGTTTGTCTGCCGCAGGCGCGGCGGTCTTCTCGGCGGTGGCGGTCTTTGCCTTCGCCTCGGCGAGCTTTCGGTACTTGCGTCCTTCGAGCACGTGTTTGATGCCGTCGATCGCGTGACCTTTGCGCCACGACTTGGGTCCCGAGTAGCGCATCATCTGGCGCTGCCATTCGCGCTCGTCGTTCCTGTAGCAGTGGACCTCGCAGTACGCGCAGAACGGCTTGGGATCCTGGTTGCAGTACGCCCGCCGCTTCTCCGCGTATGCCAGATGCGCCTCGCACTCCGCGCACAGGACGGGCCTCTTGCGCTTGTAGATGCCGAGTTGGGCGCCCTCGGTCTCGACCGGCCTGCGCGCCTCGGTTTTGTGGTGGCCGTCGCAGTAGATCTGGATGAAGTCCGCCAGTGTCGTCGTGTCCTTGACGATGACCGGATCACCGAGCTTCTCTGCGAATAGATCGTTCACGTCAGCGGATCCTTCCTTCACGTGCATTGCGACTGCGGCGGGGCGGGCGAACCACATAACGTCGCCGACACTACGCACGCAACGGCGTGCGTTCCTTGATGCGCGTCAAATGCAGGGGATTTGTGCGAGAGTGAATCGAATCGCAGACAACTAGGATGTACCCCGGCCATCACGCGCGGCCGGCAGCACCGAGGAGATGAGCACCCGTGAGCACTCCAACTGACATACGCCCCGACGTGTGGACCGCGCTCCGCGGCTGCCGCCTGTGGCGCACAGCCTCCGACGACGCCGTGGCAGCGCTTGCCCGAAGCGCGCGCATCGCCGAGGTACCTCGGGGCACCTCGCTGGCCCGTGAGGGCGATCCCGCCGAGGAGTTCGGTGTGCTTGTCACCGGCCGGGCACGGGTCTTCTACCTGGGAGCGGACGGCCGGCAGATCACCTTCGAGACGGTCGAGGCCGGGCAGCCCCTCGCCGCGGTCGCCGCGATGGCTGGCGCGCGCTTCCCCGCCAATATCGAGACCGCTACCCCGGCGACCTACGCGAGCATCCCCTCAGAGGCTCTCTTCGATCTCCTCGCGGCCGAGCCGCAGGTCGCGCGAACCCTCATCGCCGACCTCGCGAGCCGCGTTGTGAACTTCACCGCGGTCGTCTCGACCCTCGCCCTCGACGTGCCCAGCCGAGTCGCGCGATATGTGTTCCAGCGCGCTCTCCAGTCGGGAACCCCCTCGGCCACCGGCCTGCTTGTCAGCCTGGGGATGAAGAAGGGCGAGCTGGCCATGGCACTGGGAACCACTCCCGAGTCGCTCTCGCGAGCGTTCGCGCGCCTGAAAGATGACGGCGTGATGGAAGTGAGAGGCCAGAACATCACGATCACCGACATGCGCGCGCTCGCCGCTCTGGGAAGCGGCTACGAAGAAGGCTGACGGGGCGGGGCGATCGTCTACGCCGAGACCTCCGGCGGCGACTCCTCGGCCGATTTCGCCTGGGCCTCTCGCGCCCGACGCTCCTTGCCGGCCGCAACCGACTCCTTCACGCCCTTGTCGAGCGTGCCGGCCATCAGGAAACCTACGAGCAGCAGTGCCGAGGCGACCATCTCGGCGGGGTAGAGACCGACGCTCAGACCGGCCCGAGCCATGCTCCCGGCTCCGGCGATGATGATCGTTCCCGCAGCGATGAACACGTTGGCCCACATCCGGTAAGCGAACTCCCTCTTGCGAGCGAAGCGCCATATGGAGATCAGGGCGCCACCCAGCAGAAAGATGGATCCCGAGATGTTGAACGGTAACGACATCACACGCGGGAACGTCGATGCCGCGCCCAATGCCTGACCGCCCACCGTGATGCCAGGAACCAGCTTCTCGAGCCTGAGCTGCGTGTTGAACACTCCCCAGAGGAAGACCAGCTCCCAGCCCAGGAGCATGCCCAGGTAGATGTGCGGTCCGGTCTTCTTCTTTGCGATGAGGTAGTACGACCCCAGACCCAGGTAGCCAACCATCGAAGCGGCGAGGACGATGTAGAGCCGGTACACGAAAGGATTCCAGTGTCCCGTGAACTCAGACGCCGCCTCCATGATGGCCGCGACCGCGTACATGAGCAGGCCGACAGACCAAGCGAGTTGATGGGGCTTGCGCCGATGCAGCCACTGGTCGAACACGAGCCACGTGAACACGAAGCCGATGATCGCCGTCGCGAGTGGCCACCACCATCCGGACCAGAACTCCTGTGCACTCACGTTTGTCCCTCCGATTCGCTCGGCGTCTCTCGGTTGTTCGCCTCGTGCCTTAGGTAGTCCTAGAGCTTCACGAGCGCAGCGTCGGCTTGACGCATCTTCTCCAGTGCAGCCTCGTATTCGCGTTGCGCCTGATCGTTTACGGCACCGCCGTTGGACACGGCCATCTCGGCGGCGACCAAGACCTCGAGACGGGCGGCCGCCATGGCCTTCACTATCTTCGCGCGCCTTTGCTCGTCTTCGGTGAGCCGGTCGAAGCCGTCTTGCGACAGTGCCGAAGCCGCCTCGAGCTTACGGCGCGTGGCCCACAGCTTGGTGAGCGTTTCCTTGGCGTTGGTAGACGCGCCGGTTGAGGCAGATGCCCTGACGGCCACATCGATCGCTGCGAAGTCCGCGCTGGTCTCCGTGATCATTGCGGTGGCACGATCGAGGTTGCGGGCAGCGATGAGTCGGCCAGACACCAGGGGCCTGCCAAAGAAGACCACCGCGACGAAGACCACGACGCCTACAGCGAAAAGCGCCCACCAGACCTGGCGATCCCTGTGACTTTCCTGCGATTCAGGGGCGTGGGGGGATGAACCTGTCTCCGGAATCCGGTCCTCTTCTGCCACCCAACCCCACCTCCACTTCCTCCACGAGGTTCGCTTGAATCCCCGCACCCTTGTACCTTACTCGTGACCGCTCCGCAAAGGCTCTCCCCCGTTGGCAGGGCCTGCACGTCGTTTCCCCCAGTGCAGCAACAAAAATCGCGCAGCGCATGTGATTCCGAGACGCGGTTTTGGCACACACATTGCTGAATATTCGACGAGCAGTGGCGAACCGCCTTTTTCTCCCCCCTCATAGGCGGGGACCGCCCGCTCAGGAAATTGAACGGCCCGCGTCCCCCACGCGGGTCGTTTCGTTTTCCGAGACCCTTCGGACTCCTGCGTTTGCCCGTGAGCAGTGCCGTACAATCACCCTGTTGCCATAGCCAAAGGGGGATTCTTGTACAGCGCAGTCGAACGGCTCGTCAATCTCGCGCTCTTCCTCGCCGCGGCTCGTGTGCCCGTGAGCGCCGAGGACATCCGCGCCGAGGTGCAGGGCTACGAGCCCGAACAGGCCGACGACGCGTTCAAGCGGCAGTTCGAGCGAGACAAGGACGACCTGCGCACGGCTGGATTCGTGATCCTTTCCGATGCTGAGAACGAGGGTTTCTACCGCCTCGACCGCTCGGCCACGTTTGCTGCCCCTCTCGAGCTGACCGCACGCGAAGCCGCGGCGGTTCGCGCTTCCGCCAATGCGCTGCTCGGCGACCCGTCGTTTCCCTTTACGGAGAACCTGCGGCTGGCTATGGCCAAGATCGCCTCGGCCGTCGAATCCGGCGACGTGCCGGCCGCCGCCCGCCTGGCAGACGAAGACCCGGGAGAGCAGGGGTCGATCGTCGCGCTGCTCGCCGACGCGGCCGAGCGCGCGAAGTGTGTCGGCTTTGGCTACACCAACTCTCAGGGCGCAAGCGCACCACATTCCGTTGAGCCGTACGGGCTCTTCCTGCACGACGGTCGCTGGTACATGGTTGGGCGGGACACGGCGAAGGATGAGCCTCGCACCTACACGGTCGCGCGCATGTCTGACATCGTGGTCAACCCGGTCAAGCCCAAGTCGCCCGATTTCCGGCGTCCGGACGGGTTCGACGTGGCGGGCTTCGTGCGACTTCCCTTCCAGTACGGCTCGCTCGAATCGGAGTTCGAGGCACGCATCCGTTTCGGCCCGTCCGCGCTGTGGCGCGTCGGCTCGCTGAGCGCCGGCCATGGCTGCGTCGAGCCGGACGGCGATGGCGTCGTATGGAGCGTACGGGCGCGATCGCTGTCGCGCCTTCTGCGGTTCGTCGTCGACAACGGACCGGGGATCGAAGTCGTGGGTCCGGCCGAAGCCGTGGACGCGATGGTGCGGGGTCTTAAGGAGGTGCTCAGCATCCATGGCTAAGCCGAGCACCGCGCAGCGCACGCGAAGGTTGATAGCACTTCTCGGCCGCATGGAGAACGGTGCGGTTGCGTCGCTGGCCGAGATGGCCGCCGAAGTCGGCTCCACTCCCGCAGAGCTGGCCGCCGACCTGACGACCTTGTCCATGTGCGGTGTCTCACCGTACACGCCGTGGGAGCTCGTTCCGCTGTCCATCGATGGTGATCGGGTCGAGGTGTTCGGTTCGGTGCCGGCGATACGCGGCCCGGTCAGGCTGTCGCTGTCTGAAGCGGAAGCGCTTTCGGCGGCGCTCTCGGCTGCGGGATTCTCGGCGGACGATTCTCTCAACGTCAAGCTCGCGGCCGCGACGAGCGCGTCGCTGGACGCCCGAGAGCTTGCGCGGACGCTCCACACCGAGACGGCCAAGCACGATGTGGCGGTCTTCGAGGCACTCGCGGCCGCCACTCGCGACCACGAGGCAGTGGTGATCGGCTATCAGCGCGAAGGAGCAGCCGTTCCTCGTGAGCGAACGGTCGAGCCGCTCCAGCTCCTGGCCGACAGGGGCGCATGGTACCTCTCAGCATGGTGCCGAGAAGCCGGCGACTTCCGCACCTTCCGCATCGACCGCGTTCGCAGCCTGCGAATGATCGGCGAACACTTCGATCCGGCCGCCCGCGGCACGATGGGGCTGGGCTGCTCTGCGTTCGCGCCGGACGACCTTCCCACGGCGAGGCTGCGCTTTTCTGTTGCTGCCGAGTATGTGGAACGAGAGTGGCCTGGTTCGCGGATGGTGGGAGTTCAGGCGGACGGCTCGGCACTTGTCGACGTTCCGTATGCAGGATCCGACTGGCTCGCACGGCGCGTGGTCGGCAGGCTCGGCGGGGTCCGGGTCATCGAGCCGGAGCCGATTCGGGCGGCCGTTGCAGAGCTTGCCGCCGAGGAACTCGCGGGCGCGCTGCACCGGTAGCCTCGCGGGCGCTACTGTTCCTGCTCGCGTTTGAAGACGAGTGCCGCCTCGGTTCCCAGGGCTGCGCTGTCAGGTGCGACGGTGAGCCTGTCTCCTTCGAGCCTGAAGAACCACGTCGTCGGCTTGTCAGGATAGTCGTCGTACGTGAGCCGGATGAAGGGGCCTTCCGCCGAGCTACCCACTTCGTAGCGGCCGCCGAAGTTGACTCGACGCCCCAGTGCGTTGCTGCCGGCGTGCCGGAACGCGCCGTCCCGGTCGAATCCGATCTCGAACAGAGTTGCCGGCTGACCTTTGGCTGCCACGTTGGTCCACAGGCCGACGATGTCTTGAGCCGACGCGGCGGCCTCGGGCCGCCTGGAGCGACAACCGCCCAGAACAACGCCCGCGCACAGGAGCGCCACAGCGATCACGATCGCTCGTCTTCTTGATGGTGTTCTCACGCCCTGCTCGACTCCGTTTCGCGGCTTACCCCAGCGCAACCACCGCTGAAGCCGCCATCTTAGCGCCCGAATCGCTTCCGGATCTCCTGCACCGCGATTCTTGATGGGACCTTCTCGATATCGGCGACGGGCAACGCCGAGATGAACTCGCGCCCGTAGCCCTTTGCGATGACCCGGGCGTCCGCAATCACCAGGCATCCGACATCGGTCCGGCTGCGAATCAGTCGACCCGCGGCCTGCTTCAGCTCGAGGACCGCCTCCGGCAGCGTGTAGCGGCTCCAAGCCTGACGGCCTTCTCGGCGTTCGCGCTCTTG
>CAZIPT010000085.1:0-9525 GCA_964541375.1 uncultured Eubacteriales bacterium | reverse complement strand
GCGGCGTCCACGGATCTTCCTGGGGCTGCTTCAGGCCGGGTGAGATGCGCTCGCGGCCCAAGTCGACGTCGAGAACCTGGACGTTGACCGGATCGCCAACCTTGACGACCTCGGACGGGTGGTTGACGTGGCTCCACGACAGCTCGGAGATGTGCACGAGTCCGTCGATGCCGCCGAGGTCGACGAACGCGCCGAAGTCGACGATGGAGGAGACGTTACCGGGGAGGATCATGCCCTTCTGCAGCTTGCCGAGAATCTCGGCACGCTCGTGCTTGCGGCCTTCCTCGAGCACCACGCGGCGCGAGAGGACGACGTTGTTGCGGTTGCGGTCCATCTCGATGACACGCGCCTCGAGGCGCGTGCCGGTGTAGGCAGCCAGGTCCTTGACGCGACGGAGGTCGACGAGCGATGCAGGCAAGAAGCCACGCAGGCCGATGTCAAGGATGAGTCCGCCCTTGACGACCTCTATGACCTCGCCCTCGACGTTCTCGCCGGAGGTGAACTTCTCTTCGATCTGGCTCCAGGCACGCTCGTACTCGGCGCGCTTCTTGGAGAGGATGAGACGGCCGTCCTTGTCTTCTTTCTGCAGGACAAGCGCCTCAACAGCATCGCCGACAGAAACGATATCGGCGGGGTTGGCGTCTTTGCGGATGGAAAGCTCGCGGGCCGGGATGACGCCTTCGGACTTATAACCGATGTCCAGGAGCACTTCGTCGCGCTCGACTTTGACTACGGTTCCGCTGACGAGGTCGCCCTCATCGAAGTCGGTCATCGTACCGTCGATGAGTGCATGCATCTCCTCGTCGGTGTATTCACGCTGCTCAATGACCGTGCCGTTCTGATCTACATCGCTCACGTTGTGGACCCCACTTCATTCTCGGGGCCCCGAGGTCATGCGTCGTCGCCTACAGTTACGTCAGTCTCGGGTACAGGACATCTCGTCGCCAATAGGTATCTGGACATGTCTCCGGGGGCCAACAGGACAGTTCAGCGCTCCTCGCGCGCGTGCGTCTGGAGAGCCGACTGAGAAGTTTACCGCAGGATCGCCTTCGATGCCAATCAACACGGTGCCGGGTGTAGCCAACGCGACCGCGCGTGCCGGCCACCTACTTCGCGACCGCCCAGTTCTCGCCTGCCGCGACCGAGACGTCGAGCGGCACCGCCAGCTCGGCGACCCCGGACATCGCGGTACGCACCATCGCCGACAGAGCCTCGACCTCCGCCGGCACCGCCTCGAACACCAGCTCGTCGTGGACCTGCAACAACATCCGGCTGCTGAGCTCCTCGACCCGCATCCGGCGGTCGACCTCGATCATCGCCAGCTTCATGATGTCTGCCGCCGTGCCCTGCATGGGATGGTTCATCTCCGTGCGCTCCCCAAAAGAGCGCAGGTTGAAGTTGCTGCTCGCCAGTTCCGGGATGCGGCGCTTCCGCCCGTACAGCGTGACCGCGTAGCCGGTCCGGTATGCGTCGGCCTTGGTCTCGTCGAGATACGCGCGTACGCGTGGGTATGCCGCATAGTACCGATCGATCATCTCCTGCGCCTCAGCGTTCGAGATCTTGAGCGTCTGTGCCAACCCGTGCGCGCTCTGCCCGTACACGATCCCGAAGTTGACCGCTTTGGCCCGCGCACGCATTCCCGGCTCGACCGAATCCGCCTCCACACCGAAGACCGCAGCGGCGGTGGCCTGGTGGAAGTCCATTCCGCTTGTGAAGGCGGCGATGAGTCCTTCATCCGCCGAGAGGTGCGCGAGGATGCGAAGCTCTATCTGGCTGTAGTCCGCAGACAGCATCACGTCACCCGGGTTCGCCGGGACGAACGCAGCGCGAATCCGACGGCCGTATTCGGTGCGCACAGGAATGTTCTGCAGGTTAGGCCCACTGCTCGACAGGCGTCCCGTCGCCGCCACTGTTTGGTTGAACGACGTGTGCAGCCGCCCGTCTTCGCCAAGCATCCGCGGTAGCGCATCCAGGTAGGTGCTCTTCAGCTTGGTGAGTTCGCGGTATTCGACGATCTTCTCGGCGATAGGGTGGACGGGCGCGAGCATCGCCAGCACCGAAGCGTCCGTCGAGTAGCCGGTCTTGGTCTTCTTGCCGTGCGGAAGTCCCATGCGTTCGAACAGCACCTCCGAGAGCTGCTTGGGCGAGTCGACCAGGAACTCACCGCCTGCAAGCTGGTGGATCTCGTCGCGCAGGGCGTCGATGCTGCCCTCGGCGTCCGCCGAGAGAGCCGTGAGCACGCCTGCGTCGAGACCGACGCCCACTCGCTCCATCCGCGCGAGAACCGGAACAAGCGGCATCTCTATCTCACGCATGACAGGCAGCGAGCCATCCGCGTCGAGGCGACGCTCAAGCTCTGCGGCGAGGTCCGCCGTCGCCTGTGCCAAGACGCTTGCTCGCGACGCGTCATCGCCGCTCGGCATCACCAGGGGCTCACCCAGATAGTCTGCGTGCAGAGCCGCAAGCTCATACGATGAACGGTTGGATTCGAGCAGGTAGGCCGCGACCGCGACGTCGAACAGGCGATTCGGATCCACGGCCTCGAACGCGGCGCTGCAGGGTCGCGCCTCATCAGCGGGACATACCTCTTGGAGCAGGGCTTTCGCGTCGGCAGACGCAATCCGC
Organism: uncultured Eubacteriales bacterium; assembly: GCA_964541375.1. GTDB lineage: Bacteria > Actinomycetota > Coriobacteriia > Anaerosomatales > JAAXUF01 > JBAXEO01. The sequence continues at coordinate 6,900 of CAZIPT010000085.1, read as the reverse complement.
GCGCCTCTCAACAGCGCATCGAGCGTCTCGTCGACCTGCTCTGGGTCCAGGAGCGCGGTCACATCGTGGTGGGCGACGGCGAGGTCACGCTGGTCGCCAAAGAGCGACGCGGTCGAGCCATCGTCAACGGCCACGCCGAGCCAGGTATCCGGCGACGCAACCCACCCGCGGATGCGGGCAGTCGCTTCAGGCCCCGTCACGCAGGCACGTGCTGTGCACTCTGCTGCCGTTGGGACCAGGCCATCGGCCGCCTCCCTGCGCCCCGACGAAGCCGCGCCGCTTGCCGATTCGGTTGCCCAATAGCCCGCCGGTTCTTGCGGCAGTTCACCCTGCGCCGCAGGGGGATCGCGCCTCACCGCACCCTCGCTGACTCCCTGCTCGACCGACCTCAGCGCGAGAACACGATCCAACAGCGAAGTGAATCGTAGCTCGGCGAAGGCCGCCGCGACCTTGTGAGGATCGAACGAGCCGAATCGTACGTTCTCGAGGTCGATGTCCACCGGAACGTCGCACGCGATAGTCGCCACCGTGCGACTGGCCAATGCGGCCTCACGATTGACCCGCAGGCTCTCTCCGATCTTGCCGGGGATGCTGTCCGCGTTCTGGAGCACAGCGTCGAGTGAACCCCACTCCTGTAGGAGTTTGGCTGCCGTCTTCTCGCCCACCCCGGGCACGCCGGGGATGTTGTCGCTCGTGTCGCCCTTCAGCCCCAGATAGTCCGGAACTTGCTCGGGGGTGACGCCATAGCGTTCGAGCACCTCTGCAGGACCGTAGATCACGATGTCCGTGATGCCCTTCTTGGTGGTCACCACCCGGACGGTATCGGTGACCAGCTGAAACGCGTCCCGGTCGCCGGTCACCAGCAACACGCGGATTCCGGAGTCCTCTCCTCGGCGGGCAAGGGTACCGAGGATATCGTCGCCCTCCCAGCCCGGAACCTCGACGATGGGGATGTCCAGAGCGCCCAGCAGCGCCTTGACCATCGGAAACTGGTCGCGAAGTTCCTGGGCCGTAGGTGGACGGTGAATCTTGTACTGGGCGAGGGCTTCCGTGCGAAACGCCGGCTTCCCGAGGTCGAAAGCGACCACCACACCGTCTGGCTTCAGGTCGGCGATCATCTTGGTGAGCATCGAGATGAAACCGAACGCGGCGTTCGTGGGCCGGCCATCGGGAGCTGTCATAGACGGAGGCAGCGCGTGAAACGCCCGGTGGATGAGGCTGTTGCCGTCGATGACGGCGAGCGTGCGCTGGCTCATTGGCGCGTCCTTCGGGGTGGCAATCGAGTGTTCGCCGCAGGTGTTCGCGGCGCACCAGAGAGTGTACCCGAGGCTACCCGTTCCAGAGGTAGCCGACGTTGCGCACGGTCTCGAGTCGCCGAGACAACTCGACGCCGATCCTCGAGCGGATGCGCCGTACGTGGACGTCGACGGTGCGAGAACCGCCGTAGTAGTCGCTGCCCCACACGCGACGTAGCAGAACCTCGCGCGAATACGTGCGCCCGGGGTGAGTGACGAGGAACGCGAAGAGCGCGTACTCGAGATACGTGAAGTTGATCGGCTCATTGCCGATATAGGCCTGGTAGGTGGCGAGGTTCAACGTAAGGTCATCGATACGAATGAGTTCCTGTTTGGTGACCTCTTCACCCGGCCACAGTAGCGTTCGGACCCGCACCGCCAGCTCATCCGACGTCGCCCCACGCACGAGGAAGTCGCTCGGTACCCGCACGGGAAGACGAATGCCCTGCAAGGCCTCGGGCTCGATCAATACGAGCATGCGGAGATCAGCGCCACCGGCTGCCGCGTGCTCGACAAGTTGGCCGAGCGCGTCAGGCGAACGTCCGCCATCGAGCACGACAAGGTCGACTTCGCCGGCAAGCAGCCGCTTTTGCATCTCGCTGGGTGCGCACTCCGTGGTCTGGACGTCCAGGCCGCTGACGGCTTGAGATGCCCATGCGAGCGAATGTGAGTCGTCTGAGACGATGAGGACCCGTTTCATGTGCATGATGATACCTTTTCCGTCCGGGTGGCCGGTTCGGATACGCACAGCGCCGGACGAGGGTTCCCCCGTCCGGCGCCGTTGCTCAGACAGTGAGCGTCAAGAGCGCGCTCGTTCTAGATGACAGACAGGTACTTGTCGAGTTCCCACTCGGTGACCTGCATGCGGTACTCGTCCCACTCCTTGCGCTTGTTGGCGACGTAGAACTCGTGGATGTGCTCGCCCAGGACTTCCTTCATGAGCTCCGAGTGCTCGAAGCGATCAATAGCCTCGCCGAGGGTGCCCGGGAGAATGTTGATGCCAGCGGCTTCGAGCTCGGCATCGCTCATGTGGAAGATGTTGTTCGTGGCCTCCGGCATGAGCGGAAGCTTCTCCTCGATACCCTTCAGGCCGGCGCCGAGCATGACGGCGAAAGCGAGGTACGGGTTGGCCGAAGGATCCGGCGAACGCAGCTCGAGGCGAGTGGCGTTCTCCTTGCCCGGCTTGTACATCGGCACGCGGACGAGCGCCGAGCGGTTGCGACGGGCCCACGCGATGTAGACGGGAGCCTCGTAGCCGGGAACCAGGCGCTTGTACGAGTTGACCAGCGGGTTGGTGACCGCGGTGAACTCAGGTGCGTACTTCAGGAGACCGGCGATATAGTGCTTGGCAACCTGTGAGAGGTTGAAGCCCTCAGGATCGTTGGCATCGAAGAACGCGTTGCCGTCCTTGCTGAAGAGCGACTGGTGAACGTGCATGCCCGAACCGTTCTGACCGAAGATAGGCTTCGGCATGAACGTCGCGTACACGCCGTTCTGCAGGGCGATCTCCTTGACGACAAGACGGTAGGTCATGACGTTGTCGGCCATGGTGGTGGCGTCTGCGTACCGAAGATCGATCTCATGCTGCGAGGGGGCGACCTCGTGGTGCGAGTACTCCACCGGAATGCCCATCTTCTCGAGCGTGAGCACGGTCTCGCGACGCAGGTCGCTCGCGATGTCGAGCGGAGTCAGGTCGAAGTAGCCACCGTTGTCGAGTACCTCGGTGTCCTGGTCATCGGCGAAGTAGAAGAACTCGAGCTCAGGGCCGACGTACATGGTGAAGCCCATATCGGCGGCCTTGTCGGTCATGCGGCGAAGTGCATAGCGAGGATCGCCCTCGAACGGCTCACCGTCAGGCTTGACGATGTCGCAGAACATGCGTCCAACGCCCTGCTCGGTGGGACGCCAAGGGAGGACCGCGAAGGACTCGGGGTTCGGCATCGCGATCATGTCGGACTCCTCGAGGCGGGTGAAGCCGTCGATGGAGGAGCCGTCGAAGCCCATACCCTCCTCGAAAGCACCCTCAAGCTCGGTGTCCGTGACAGCGAACGACTTCAGCATTCCGAGTACATCGGTGAACCAGAAGCGGACGAAGTGCACGCCGCGCTCTTCCACGGTCTTGAGCACGTAGTCCTTATCGAACGTCGGAGCCATGCGTTACCTCCTTCTACTGGGAGACAGGTTGCGACCCGTAGGTCGGATGTCTCTACGCCTTGTCCACACGATAACGAGCCTATGTTTCAGAGGTGTTTCGACTTCTAGATTCCTAGAGGTAGGTGTACAGCTTCCCGTAGGGCCGGTGGCTCACCGGCACCAGCTTGGTGAACGGCTCAGACAGCACAGCCGCGAGATCCATCCCAAGCGCCTCGCAGTACTCGGCGAGCACGGGCTTGATGTCGGCCAGGTCATCGTCGTTCGCCGAGAACACACCGACCTCCTTGCCGCACTGCCACGGCTCGACCTCGCCACGCAGGTAGATGGCACCACCATGCATTCCGGTGCCAAGGTACCCGCCTACCAGCGGTCCATCGAGACGCGAGTTCATCCCAAGCAGGATCAGCAGTCCCCCGGCCATGTACTCCCCAAAGAAGTCGCGGGCCTTGCCTCCGCACACCATGATCGGGCGAAGGTCCTCGTACGCCTTCATGTGTATGCCGACGCGGTAGCCGACGTCGCCCTTGATGAAGACCTTGCCTCCGCGCATCCCGTAGCCGAGCACGTCACCGGCGTCGCCGTGAATCACGACCTTGCCCGCGTTCATCGTGTTGCCCACGCCGTCCTGCCCGTTTCCAAACACCTCGACGGTGGGACCGTCCATGAACATCGCCATGTCCTGTCCCGGCGTGCCGTGAACCTCGATGCTGAGGTCCTTGCCCTTGATGCCAGTCCCGATGTAGCGCTGGCCGTTGACGTTCTTGAGGACGACCCGCTTGACGCCGTCAGCGAAGGCGGCACGAATCGCGGCATTCACCTGCTTGTAGTAGACGCTCTGCACATCGAGCGTCAGCACATCACCTTCGCGAACAGCGGACGGTTCGGTCTGTGCGTAACCCTCGACCAGACCCTTGCTCTTGGTTGCGATCATGATTGTCACTCCCCTTCTACAGACCCGCGGGCTTGACGCCCAGGATCTCGCAGGTCTGAGCGTCGAGCCCCACGGCACGCAATCTTTCGCGGCTCCCGCGCAGTGACTCGACGGCATTGACGCCCAGCGCGCCCAGAATCTCCTGCAATTCGTGGCTCCAGGCGTGCACAAGGTTCACCAGCCGCTCGGCGCCCCATTCGGGGTCGACTCGGCGGGTGAGTTCGGCCTTCTGTGTGGTGAGACCCCACGAGCAGCAGCCTGTGTGGCAGCCCTGGCAGAGGTGGCATCCCAGGGCCATCAGAGATGCCGAGCCGATCGCCACAACGTCGGCGCCGAGTGCGATGGCCTTGGCAGCGTCAGCCGAGGAGCGAATCGACCCCGCCGCGATGATCGAGGCCTGGTTGCGAATGCCCTCATCGCGAAGCCGCTGATCGACGACGGCGATGGCGATCTCGAGCGGGATGCCCACGTGGTCGCGGATGATCGCCGGCGCGGCGCCGGTGCCGCCCTTGAAACCGTCCAGGTACACGTAGTCGGCGCCGGCGCGCACGATGCCCGACGCGATGGCGCCGACGTTGTGCACGGCAGCGATCTTGACGCCCACGGGCTTGTAGCCCGAGGCCTCCTTGAGCGAATAGATGAGCTGGCGCAGGTCCTCGATGGAGTAGATGTCGTGGTGCGGCGCCGGGCTGATCGCGTCCGACCCCTGCGGGATCATGCGCGTTGTGGAGACTTCCTTGTTGATCTTCTCGCCAGGCAGGTGCCCGCCGATACCCGGCTTTGCGCCCTGGCCGACCTTGATCTCGATCGCCGCACCGCGCTGCAGGTACTCGGGAGTGACGCCGAAACGGCCCGAGGCGACCTGAACGATGACGTTGTCCTGGTACGGATAGAGGTCGGCGTGTAGTCCGCCCTCGCCCGTGTTCATGAGCGTGCCCAGACGCTCGGCAGCCATCGCCAGCGACTTGTGGACGTTCAGCGACACCGAGCCGTAGCTCATTGGCGAGAAGATGATCGGGGTACCCAGCTTGACGTTGTTGGCGATGCCCGCGCCCTCAGAGAGGCGGAAACCGCCGTTGCCGTCGGACTCGACCTCGACGCTATCCGGCTTGCGGCCCAGGTAGGTACGGAGCTCCATCGGCTCACGAAGCGGGTCGATGGAAGGGTTCGTGACCTGGCAAGCGTCGAGCACGAGATGGTCGAAGATGCTCTGATACGGCTTGTCGTTGCCCATGCCGGTCAGCATGACGCCGCCGGATTCGGCCTGGCGCCAGACGTTCTTGCGCTGCTCGGACGACCAGTTGGCGTTGTCCCGCAAGGCCAGGTCGTTCTTCTTGATCGTGATGCAGTGGGCCGGGCAGTACGTCACGCAGCGGTGGCACGCACGGCACTTGATGTCGTCAGGGAACGGGCGCTCGTTGAACGAGTACACGCCCCAGCCGCACTGCTGAACGCAGCGGCCGCACTTGTGGCACTTGTCGTAGTCGATCTCGACCTTGAACTCAGGCTGAATGAGGCTCGTCGGCATCGGTTATCCCACCTCGACAATCTCACAGGAATCTTGCACGCCGGTAACGGCGCAGCTGACTTCGCCCGCCGAGAGATGCAGGTCGCCATGGATCGGCCAGTCCATCCCCTTGACGCGAGCGATGACCGGCTCACCGGCCTTGGGCGCCCACACGCGGTCGGGAGCGTCGAGCACTTCCCGCATCGCGGACTCCTCGGAGGCGACCATGATCTTGGTGCCCTGCTGGGCGGCGACCAGCGGCCGCAGCTTGATGCGGTCGTTGAGCGCCACCATGCCGCCGTTGAAACCGAGCACGATTGCGAACGGGCCATTGAGCATCGCGGGGCCGTAGACCGCGCGCAGCGAGCGCATCACGGCCTGCTCCTCGGGAGGCATACGATCGATCTCGGTCCAGAGCGGGCTCGCAAGCGCCTTGCACGCGAGCTCGAGGGGCAGCTTGTGTCGGCGAAGCATGAGGTCGAACAGGTACGCAGCGACCTCGGTGTCGGTACCGAGCGTGCACTTGTAGCCGAACGCCTCGAGGTAGCGGCTGTTGATGCCGTAGCTCGAGATCTCGCCGTTATGCACGATCGCCCAGTCGAGCAGAGTGAAGGGGTGTGCGCCGCCCCACCAGCCAGGAGTATTGGTCGGGAAACGGTTGTGACCGATCCACGTGTGACCGGCGTACTCCTCGAGCAGGTAGTAGTGGCCTATCTCCTCGGGAAATCCGACGCCCTTGAACGCGCCCATGTTCTTGCCGCTCGACGAGACGAACGCCCCGTCGACGCTGCCGTTGATCAGCATGACCGTATGGACGACGAAGTCCTCAGGGGTCATCTCGCTGTTCTCAAGCTTGTGCGGATCCGGCTGCAGGAAGTAGCGCGACAGGAGCGGTGCATCGGTGATGCCCTTGACCGCGCGCGTGGGCATCGGCTCCGCAAGATCGACTGTGAAGTACTGGTCGAAGACCGCCTCGGCCTCCTCTTTGGCCTTGATGTCGTGGTACATCATGT
>CAZIPT010000084.1:0-9676 GCA_964541375.1 uncultured Eubacteriales bacterium | reverse complement strand
TCGAGATCGAGGTGCCCGAGGTCTACGACGGCATCGTCGAGATCAAGAGCGTGGCGCGCGAGCCGGGGATGCGCAGCAAGGTCGCCGTCTCAAGCCGCGAGAGCGGTCTGGACCCTGTGGGCGCGTGTGTCGGACCCAAGGGCAGCCGCGTACGAATGATCGTGAGCGAGCTTCGTGGCGAGCGCATCGACGTGGTGCCGTGGTCCGAGGACCCCGCCAACTACGTCGGGCACGCGCTGTCGCCCGCCAAGGTCGACCGCGTACTGATCGACGAGGAGGCGCACACCGCCACCGTCATCGTCCCCGACGATCAGCTCTCGCTGGCTATCGGCAAGGAGGGTCAGAACGCCCGCCTCGCCGCGAAGCTGACCGGCTGGCGTATCGACATCAAGAGTTCATCCATGGCCGCCGAGCAAGGCCTGTACGTTCCGGCAGCCAAGCACTCCACGCAGACCGGCGAGGACATGGGCGACGGTCGATGCGTGGCAGTGACGTCATCCGGAGTGCGCTGCCGCAACCAGGCGCGCCCCGGCAGTTTCTTCTGCGGTTTGCATGACAAGGAGGCCGCCGCCGAGTGATGAAGGCGCGCAAGACAGCCACTCGCACGTGTATCGCCTGTCGGGTATCCGACGACAAGCGGGGATTCGTGCGGGTCGTACGGACGCCTGACGGCCACGTGGTCGTCGACCCGACGGGTAAGGCGAACGGACGTGGTGCCTACTTGCACGCGACACCTGAGTGCTTCGAGACCGCACTGCAGCGCAGGCGTCTGGATTCGGCGCTCAAGGTGAGCTTGAAAGACGATGACTATCTTCGGTTGCGACGAGACTTCGATGAGCTGCGCGAATCAACAGCAGGCTCGCAGGCAGGACGGTAATTAGATGCCATCAATGAGGGTGCATGAACTCGCGAAAGAGTTCGGTATGACGAGCAAGGAGCTGCTCGACAAGCTCCAGGATCTCAAGATACCGGCCAAGAACCACGCATCGACACTGGTCGAGGCCTATGTGGACAAGATTCGCAAGGCGCTCGGACCCGAGATCGCCGAGCGTCAGATCGCCTTGGAGGAAGAGCGAGCCAAGCTCGAAGCCGCCGAAGCCGCCAAGGCGAAGGCCGCCGAGGAGGCCGCTCACAAGGCCGCCGAGGAGGCCGCTCACAAGGCCGCCCTCGAGGAGCGCAAGCGCCGCGACGAGGAGCACCGCATTCGCGACGAGGAGGCCGCACGCGTCAAGGCGGAAGAGGACGCCCGCAAGCCGGCCGTGGTCGTTCGTGAGGAACCACCCGTCGCCGTGGTCGAAGCGCCTGTCGCGCCCGCCGAATCGGCGCCGGTCGCCGAGAAGCCGTCCACCAAGGCCGCCGAACCTGAGGCGCCCGCGGCTACCGGTCGCGCCGGTCTCGAGGCGGCCATTGCCGCAGAGCGCTCGCGCCTGGAGTCAGAAGAGGCCGCCAAGCTCAACGAGGACGAAGAGAAGCGCTACCGCCAGATGGCCGTCGAGGCCGAGGAGCTTCAGCGCCAGAAGGTGCTCGACGAGGCCCGTGCCGCTGTGGCCACCGCTGCGCTCGAGGGCGGACGCAAGAAGAAGAAGCACAAGAAGCCGGTCGGCACCGACGTGGAAGAGGCCGCGCACCACGAGGCTGCGACGCACGCCGATCTGCCGATCGGCGGCGACTCGGTCGCGGTCACCGAGGGTGTCACTGTAGGCGAGTTCGCCGACGCGCTCGAGGTTCCGGCCAACGATGTCATCAAGCGGCTGTTCCTTCTCGGCACGCCGCTGACGGTCAACCAGGTCATGACGCGCGATGTCATCGAGATCATCGGCGAGGACCTGGGCCGAGAGGTCGTCATCGTCGCTCCCGAGGAAGAAGTGAAGTTCGTCTTCGACGACAAGCCGGAAGACCTGAAGGCCAGGCCTCCGGTCGTCACCGTCATGGGTCACGTCGACCACGGAAAGACCTCGCTGCTCGACGCGATTCGTGAGACCGGTGTCGCTGCGACCGAGGCGGGCGGGATCACGCAGCATATCGGTGCGTCGGTCGCCATCCACGACGGCAAGCAGATCACCTTCATCGATACGCCGGGCCACGAGGCCTTCACCGCCATGCGCGCCCGTGGCGCCAACGCCACCGACGTCGTCGTGCTGGTCGTTGCCGCCGACGACGGCGTCATGCCGCAGACTATTGAGGCCATACACCACGCCAAGGCCGCCGGGGTGCCGATCATCGTCGCCGTCAACAAGATCGACAAGGACGGCGCCAACCCGGATCAGGTCCGTCAGATGCTCACCGAGTACGAGATCGTGCCCGAAGAGTGGGGCGGAACGAACATCTTCGTCAACGTCAGCGCCAAGAAGCGCCTCAACATCGACGAGCTGCTCGAGATGATCCTGCTGCAGGCCGACATCCTCGAGCTCAAGGCCAACCCCGACGCCTCGGCGAGTGGTGTCGTCATCGAGGCCAAGCTCGACAAGGGCCGCGGTCCTATCGCGACCGTTCTGGTCCAGCGCGGCACCATGCGCGTGGGTGACTCCCTGGTCGCGGGAACGAGCTACGGCCGCGTCCGTGCGCTGGTAAACCCGCTGGGCGAGACGGTTGTCTCGGCAGGTCCGGCCGATCCGGTCGAGATCCAGGGCCTGGCCAGCGTCCCCAACGCCGGTGACGAGTTCCGCGTGTTCGCCGACGAGCGCGACGCACGCAACCTGGCTGAGGAGCGCGCGCTCAAGGAGCGCCTGCTGGCCCAGGGCAAGAAGAGCCATGTCTCGCTCGACGACCTGTTCGCCCGCATCAGCGAGGGCGCCCTCAAGGACCTCAACCTGGTGGTCAAGGCCGACGTACAGGGCTCGATCGAAGCTCTCAAGGACGCGCTGGACAAGATGGACCAGTCCGAGGTCGTCATCAATGTCATCCACTCGGCGGTGGGCGCCATCACGGAGAGCGACATCATGCTCGCCGACGCGTCCGACGCCATCGTGGTCGGCTTCAACGTGCGCCCGCAGCCCAAGGCCAAGGCGCTCGCCGAGCAGGAGAAGATCGATGTTCGCCTGTACCGCGTCATCTATCAGGCGATCGAGGAGATCAACGCAGCACGCGTAGGCATGCTGGCTCCCGAGTTCCACGAGGAGGACACGGCCCGCATCGAGGTCCGCGACCTGTTCCGCGTTCCCAAGGCCGGCGTCATCGCCGGCTGCTACGTGCTGGAAGGCGAGATCACGCGGGACGACAAGATCCGCATCGTCCGCGACGGCACCATCGTGCACGACGGCACCATCCACTCGCTCCGCCGCTTCAAGGACGACGTCAAGTCGGTCAAGCAGGGCTACGAGTGCGGTATCGGGATCGACAACTTCCAGGACCTGAAGGAGGGCGACATCATCGAGGGCTACAAGGTCATCGAGGTCGCTCGCGAGTCATAGGCAAGGACTGCAGGCCATGAAACAGACACCGGCTACGCGCCGACTCAACGAGCAGGCACGCGAGGTCGTCGCTTCGCTGCTTGTCTCGGAAGTATCAGATCCACGTCTAGAACTCGTGACGGTCACCGGGGCTGAAGTCAGCCCCGACCGTTCCGTTCTGCTCGTCTTTGTCAGCACAGCTCCCGAGCGCTACGACGAGGTCCTCGAAGGCCTCGAGTCCGCCAAGGGCCGCATCCGCTCGCTCGCAGGTCGGGCGCTGGGCTGGCGTGTCACACCGGAGCTCAAGTTCTATATCGACAAGTCGGTCGACTCGGGCATGCGCATCGAGGAGGCTCTGCAGCAGGTTCCGCCGTCTTTGGCCGCCGAGCGCGCTGCAGAGGCCGCAGCCGGGCCCGAGTCCGACGAGGTATCCGTGGACGCTGACGCCGAGGAGGCGTAGACCTCCCGTGCTCGCCCAGTTCCACCACGCGCTCGTTGCGCTCCGCAAGGCGTCTTCCGTGATCGTCTGCGGACACGTCAGGCCCGACGGTGACGCGGTCGGTTCCGTGCTGGGGATGACGCTCGCGCTACGTGAGAACGGCATTCCGGCCGTCCCCACACTCGCGAATTCCGAGGACGCACCGTCGACCTACGGCTTCCTGCCGGGATTCGGCCTCTACGTACCTGCCGAGCAACTCGAGACACCCGATGTCTTCATGGCGATGGATACCCCGATCATGGCACGCCTGGGGCTGGGCGAACCGCTCGCGCAGGCCGCACAGACCGTCATCGTCTTCGACCACCACCCCGGTGGCGACGAGTTCGGCGCCATCAATGTCGTTGACCCGTCGGCTTCCGCCACGGCGCAGCTTGTGTGGGAGTTTGCGCAGACGCTTGGGGCGCCGAGCGCCGATGTGGCGGAGTGCTGCTACGTGGGGCTCGTGACCGACACGGGGCGCTTCTCGTATGCGAACACCACGGCTTCCGCACTGCGGGACGCTGCTGCCATGATCGACGCAGGCGTCAGCCCGGCTGACGTGGCTCATCACGTCTACCAGAGCCGGTCGTCGGCGTCGCTCGCCATCGAGTCGCGTGCTCTCTCGCGTCTGACGCTCGCCAACCATGGGCACGTCGCCTACGCGTGGCTCACCGACGCTGACTTCAAGGAACTCGACGTATTGCCTGAAGAGGCGGAGAACCTACCGGACGCCATCCGGGTCATCGGCGGCATCGAGGCCGCCGTGTTCCTGCGCCAACACGCGACCGAGGTTCGCGTGAACCTGCGCTCGAAGACCGGTGCCGACGTGGGCTCCGTCGCGAATCATTTTGGAGGCGGCGGGCACAAGGCCGCTTCCGGCTTCACGTTCGAGGGCGATATCGAGACGCTCCTGCCCATCTTGCTCCCGCTCCTCCCCGGTGGCGACCACGCGTGAGCGCAAAGCGCGGCCAGACCGACCTGTCAGGCGTCCTGCTGGTCGACAAGCCTGCCGGTATGACGAGCCACGACGTGGTCGACCGCGTACGGCGGCTGACCGGTGAGCGACGCGTTGGCCACGCCGGTACGCTCGACCCGCTTGCCACAGGGTTGCTGGTCGTCCTTGTCGGCCCGGCTACACGCCTCGCCCCGTACCTGACCTCCGCCGAGAAGTCCTACCGCGCTCGGGTGGTATTCGGCACGGAGACCGACACCGACGACGCCGAGGGTCGCGTGACCGTCACGGCATCGGTTCCCGACGAGGTGTGCGATCCCTTCTTCGCGGCGAGCACGGTCGCAGCGCTCGTCGGGACGCACGAGCAGATTCCGCCGGCGTACTCGGCGATCAAGCGCGGCGGCGTCGTGGCCTACGAGGCGGCTCGGGCGGGAGAAGCGATCGAGTTGGAGCCGCGTAGCGTGCAGGTGGTCTCGGCGACGCTCGTGGGGGTTGAATGTACGGGCGAGGTCGCCTGGGACATCGAGTTCGCGGTCTCCAAGGGCACCTACGTCCGCGCGCTCGCACGGGATCTTGGGCGCGCACTCAACACAGCGGCCCACTTGGGAGCGCTGCGCCGCGTGCGCTCAGGCGCGATGGACGTAACCTCGGCGTACACCCTCGAGCAGATCGAGACCGCGACGCGCGTCGATTCAGATTCGCGCGCGAAGCCGACACTGCAGGACGGCACCGGTTCGTCCGACCAGACGGAACACGGCGCGGCCCGGCTGTTTGTTGATGCAGTTGCGGCCCTCGGGCTGAGCGCGGTGCAGGTGGAGGCGCCGGACGCGTTGCTCGTGAGCAACGGCGGCACGCTCGACGCGGCAGCCGTGGGCGCAGGCGCGCTCGAACACGGTGAGAGTATCGCGGTGGTGCACGCGGGAGTGCTGCTGGGCGTGTATGCTCGCTCGGGAAGTCAGCTCAAGCCGCAAGTGATCATTCCCGGCGGCGTCAGGGGAGTGCGATGACGGCGAGGATCATCTCGTGGGAGCCGGGGATGTCCCCGGTGGGCAGCGCCGTAGTGGCAATCGGCGTGTTCGATGGCGTGCACCTGGGCCATCAGGCGCTACTCGCCGACACCGTCGCCGATGCGATCGAGCGTCGCGTGGAGTCGATGGCGGTCACGTTCGACCGCGATCCCGACCAGATCGTTTCGCCCGATACCGCCGCGCCGCAGCTCCTTACGCTCGCCGACAAGCTCACCTTCATCGCCGCGACCGGAGTGGATGCGATCCTGGTGGTCCCGTTCACACACGAGCTCGCCGAGATGTGCCCCGAGGAGTTCCTGGACCTCGTGCTCCTGGCCGCGGTCAAGCCCGTTGCGGTGCACGTGGGGGGTGACTTCCGATTCGGCTGCCGAGCGGAGGGCGACGTCGGGACGCTCCAGCGCATCGGGGCCGAGCACGGCATCGAAGTGGTCGCGCACGACCTGGTGCTCGCCGGCGACGAACCGGTGACGTCGAGCCGCACACGCGCGCTGGTCGCCCAAGGCGACGTTGTAGGCGCTGCGCAGCTGCTGGGACGGGCGACCGCGGTTGTCGGCGAGGTGCACCGGGGGCGGGGAGAGGGCGCGTCGCTGGGGTTCCCTACGGCCAACGTGGTCCCGGTGGGATTCGCCGCGCTACCCGCCGAAGGGGTCTATGCGGGCCGCGCGATCCTGCCCAACGGTACGCCGTGGGCCGCCGCGATCTCAGTCGGCCGACCCCCGATGTTCCCGGCTGCGCGCGACTATCTCGAGGCGCATCTTATCGGCTTCGATGGCGACCTGTACGACCAGCCTCTCACGCTCTTGTTCTTCGAGCGCCTGCGAGACCAGCGATCCTACGACTCGGTCGACCAGCTCAAGGAGGCGATCGCCGCAGACGTGGAGGCGAGCCTGCGGATCGCCGGCTTTCCGGTTCCGGACGATGACGGAGACCCCGACCCGTACGACGCCCCCTTCCACGACGAGCTGGCGGATGGGTCTCCCGTCGTGAGCGACCCGGAGGCACTTGAGGCGGCCGAGGATGCTGCTGCACACAGCGCGCCGGTCTATTTCGACGACATTGCCGTGGGCGAGTGGGTTGCGGTGGTGCCGCCTCTGGAGTTCTACGGCGCTCTCGCCGGGGTCAACAAGGCGTTTGCCGCCAGCGCCCCGCTCGAAGCGGCGGGGATCCCCTTCGCCTGGGATCCATACCCGCCCGACCTCAGACCATCCGGGCTTCCGGGCGCGGGCTCGTACGACCAGCCGTTCACGCTGTTGGTGCCCAAGGGGTCCTACGAGGAGGCGCGCGTCCTGGTCGAGGCTGCACTGGAGTCGGTGCCCGCGCATGAGGGCGCCGACGGCTACATCGACGATCCTGCTGCGCTTGAGGCCGCCGAGCAGGCCGTGCGGGCCGTCGACCGCCCGCCACGGGCGCTGTCACCGGAGCCTCTCGACGGCTGGAAGACCATCGCCCGTGACGTGGGCTACGACAAGCACCGCCTCGGCGCGATCGAGTACGCGCTATCGGCGGCTGGCATACCGGCCGAGTGGAAGCCGTTCTCGCCCACTGAGGCTCCGCTGCTCAAGCTTTTCGCGCTACGGGAGACCAAGTTCGCACTGCGCGTCCCCAGCGAGCACGCAGAAGCCGCGCGGCTGCTTCTCGCCGAGGTCGACGAGCGGACCGCCGAGGGCGGTCGATAGAGCAGACGCGCGGCTTCGCGTGTGGGTACTCGCGTACCGGAAGTGCTAGTCGATCACCCACCAGGCGACGTTGCTGGCCTTGGTGGACTTCTTGTTCAGGCGGATCTTGATCGTCGATGTCGTGTTCTTGGCGGCGTAAGCGATGTAGACACCGTCACCAGGCGAGCCCTGCATGGTCGCGAAGATCTTCGAGAAGCCCGTAGTCAGCCCACCGGGCACCGTGACGATGATTGAGTTCTTCTTCTTTGGGAACGGGGTCAGGCCAGAGCGCGAGAATTGGGCCTTCCCGCTGACGAGAAGCGCTGTGCCGGTTGCGGACTCGCCGTGGACCCCTATGCCCACAGTTGTCCGGCCATGCACACCCTTCACGGCGCCGTCGCCCGTGACACCGATGCCACCCATGCCGGTCGTGTTGTTTCCGTAGACACCGCTCTTGGCGAGACCGCTGCTGTAGCCGACGACGCCGTCACCCGTGACCGAATCGCCCCTGACGCCTACTCCGCCGCCCGCATTGGCGTTTCCACCCCATGCGCCGGGCTCTGTCCCCGTGCCGAGTGTGGGGGAGGCGACAGCGAGCGCGGTACTCGGTAGAGCGGCAGCGCCGACAATACCGGCGGCGGTCACAGCCATAGCGGTCAACATGCCCCGGCGATCGAGTGTCGGTGCCTCGTCGGCCTTCTGGGCCTGGTCTTCAGTGCGTTCAGTGATCATAGCGGCCTCCATCCCCTCGCATGGTGAGCGGCAGGGCCCCCGCCGCTCCTCTCCCTTGGTGTATGTTCTACTCCTCGGGAATCGCCGCGTCGAATGGACTTCGGCGAGCGGCCACGCCCCGAGCCGTGTGTGCTATACTCCCTCGGCTACATCCCACTACCCCGGCCTGTGAGGTACGACTCACCGACGGCCATCTCGGACCGGGGCGGACTCCACGTGAAAGGTGGAAAAGAATATGCCGCTAGAGAAGGACGTTAAGTCCGATATCATCGCGCAGTACAAGCGCGGCGATAACGACACCGGCTCGACCGAGGTTCAGGTCGCCCTGCTCACGCAGCGCATCCGCGACCTCACCGAGCACCTCAAGATCCACAAGAAGGACCACCACACCCGCCGTGGCCTTCTGCAGATGGTCGGCCAGCGTCGCCGCCTTCTGAACTACCTCAAGAAGAGCGACATCGAGAGGTACCGCAAGGTCATCAGCGATCTTGGGATTCGTGGGTAACATCTTGTAGAGACCTGAAGGCGGGGATCATACCCCGCCTTCTTGTTTTGTTGGCGTCGGCACGTCTCACGGCGCCAGACCCGTCCGATACGGGTAGACCGACCTCGGGTGCGCATCGAAGCGCAACAAGGGGAGAGACGATGAGCCGCGGCGCATGGGGCGCCCGGTGCGGTAGAGGGAAGAAGAGAGAAGCTTTATGGCTAAGGTAGTGGAAACGTTTGAGCTTTACGGCAAGGAGTACGTGCTCGAGACCGGGGAGTTGGCCAAGCAGGCCGGGGGCGCCATCCTGGTTCGTCAGGGCGAGACCATCGTTCTCGTCACCGCCACTGCGTCGAAGTTCCCGAAGGACCTGGACTTCTTCCCGCTGACGGTCGATTTCGAAGAGCGCATGTACGCCGGCGGCAAGATCCCCGGCGGCTTCATCAAGCGCGAGTCACGCCCGTCCGAGAAGGCCACGCTGACCGCTCGGATGATCGACCGCCCGATCCGCAGCTCGTTCGCTGACGGGTTCCGCAACGAGGTCCAGGTCATCGCGACCGTCCTCAGTGCCGACCAGATCAACCAGCCCGATGTCATCTCGATCATGGGCGCCAGCGCGGCTCTCATGGCCGCCGGCCTGCCCTTCGAGGGCCCACTGGCCGGCGTGCGCATCTGCCGCGACATGGAGACCGGCGAGTTCCTGGTCAACCCGAGCTTCGATCAGGCCGAGGATTCCGATCTCGACCTGGTGGTCGCCGGTTCCAAGGACGCCGTCTACATGCTCGAGGCCGGCGCGCAGGAAGTCACCGAAGAGGACATGCTCGCCGCTCTCATGTTCGCCCAGGAGGCCATCGGCGCCTTCTGCGACGTGCAGATGCAGTTCCTCGCCAAGCTCGACATCACCCCGCAGGAAGTCGTCATGCACAGCATCGACGAGGCCCTGACGGAGCGCATCTTC
>CAZIPT010000083.1:0-9933 GCA_964541375.1 uncultured Eubacteriales bacterium | reverse complement strand
CGTGCTGCAGACGGCGCCCTATCTTGACCTGAGTGGTCTGACCGCGATGTTCGGCGAGCGTGGGCTTCTCGGCTTGGCGTTTTCGCCTGGATACGCATCCAACGGGCGACTCTACGTCAACTACACTGACACGGCCGGCAACACCGTAGTTGCGCGCTACACGGCGCTCGATCCGGCATCGGACGCGCCCGTGTTCGGAGCGCCTCAGACGATTCTCTACGTCCGTCAGCCGTATCCCAACCACAACGGCGGCAACCTTCAGTTCGGCCCCGACGGCTACCTCTACATCGGTCTGGGCGACGGCGGAAACGCAGGTGATCCTGGTCGACGAGCGCAGAATCGCGCCTCGCTGCTGGGCAAGATGCTCCGGATCGACACGGGCGACCGAGCGGGCGCCGCGCCGTTCGCGGGCACGTACCGGATTCCCAGGAGCAATCCCTTCTATCGCAAGCGCGGCTACCGAAAGGAAATCTGGTCAGTGGGCCTGCGCAACCCCTGGCGATACTCCTTTGACGCTCAGACCGGCGACCTGTGGATCGGCGATGTCGGTCAGGACGCATGGGAAGAGATTGATTTCGCCCGCGCCGGACGCAGCGGTCAGAACTGGGGCTGGAACCAGTGGGAAGGCAACCACCGGTATCGCACGAAGCCTCGGCGCCTGTCCAAGCGGGGCTACTCGTTCCCGATCGCCGAGTACCGGCATCCGGTCGGGGAGTCGGTGACCGGCGGCTATGTATACCGAGGAAGCGCCTACCCCGCCTTGCGGGGAACTTACCTCTACGCCGACTTCATAAACGGTTGGATCGGAGGGGTGAGGCGCACCTCCCCTTCAGGGAAGCTGCTGCGACGGCCGCAGCGAGCGCGACTGCTCCAAACTCCAGCCATGATCTCGAGCTTCGGCCAGGACGACGCGCGCGAACTCTACTTCACCGACTACACGAGCGGCTCGATCTGGCAGGTCTCGGCGAGCACGAGGTAGCTTCTCGGCGAGTACTAGAGCGCGCGCACGAGCTCGTCGACCTCGACTGATGTCGTGTCCCAGCTTGTCACCCAGCGCACCAGCGAGCGCCCCTCGGCAAGTCCTTCTTCCCAGGCATAGAAGTGGAACTGTTCCTGGAGATCGGCGATCGAGTCGTCGGGCAGCAGGGCGAAGACCTCGTTGGCCTGCACCGGGAACGCTATCTCGACGCCCTTGGACTGCGCACCCTCCGCGAGCCTTCGGGCCATGAGGTTCGCGTTCGTCGCCGCGCGGCGCCACAGATCGCCCTCGTACATCGCGACGAACTGGGCCGCGATGAAGCGCATCTTGCTTGGAAGCTGACCGGACTGCTTGCGAACGTAGGCCAGGTCGTCGGTTCGAGCCGAGCCGAAGAGCACGACCGCTTCGCCCGACAGCATGCCGTTCTTGGTGCCTCCCAGCGACAACACGTCGACTCCGCAGCTCTCGGTCAGCGCCGAGAGTGGCGCCCCTGCGCCGGCCGCAGCGTTCGCGATCCGCGCTCCGTCGACATGCAGAAGCATGCCCTTAGAGTGCGCGAGATCGGCAAGCGCCCGCAGCTCACGCGCCGAGTAGACCGTCCCGAGCTCGGTGACGTTCGACACCGAAATGACCTTGGGCTGCCCGTGGTGCTCGAAGCCGAAACCCGTCAGCGCCGGCTGGACCAGCTGCGGCGTGAGCTTGCCGTCTGGCGTAGGGAGAGGAATCAGCTTCACGTTGGCTATGTGCTCCGGCGCGGCACATTCGTCGGTCATGATATGCGCGCTCTCGGCACAGATGACGCTCTCCCAAGGCCGGCAGACGGCCGCAAGTCCCACCACGTTCGCACCCGTGCCGTTGAAGACGAATGCCACCTGCGCCTCGTCACCGACACTGGCACGCACGGCTTGGATCGCGCGCGCGGTCCAGGGGTCGTCGCCATAGGCATGCGCGTGCCCGACGTTCGCCTCGGCGATGGCCGAGAGCACCTCCGGGTGCACACCGGCGTGATTGTCACTTCCGAACCCGCGCCAAGTCTCCATGCCGATCATCCCCCGTTGAGCGCTTCAGTGCCGTGGATACCCACGCTATCACAGGCGCCAGCTGCGAAGACGCCCGAAACCACCAATCGGTACGAAGGGTGTTACAGAATCCGCGCGAGGGTACAGGCTACGTGAGGGGGCCCGGATTGTTCAGGCCGCTGCCGTTTTGCCGAGGGGCGGGAGGCACAGGGATGCTGCGAATGTCGAGCTCGAGTCCCGTGAGCGGATTGAGCCGCAGGGAGTTCTTAGGGTACTGCGGCACTTTGGCGGCGATGCTTGGCCTGGGCCAAGCGGGCGTGCCAGCGGTTGCCGAGGCGATCGAGCAGATGGTCAAGTTGCCACTGCTGGTGTGGTCGGACTTCCAAGAGTGCCTGGGCTGTACTGTCGCTCTGCTCCAGAGTACCGCCCCGACGCCGGCCCAGCTCATCCTCCAGCAGGTCTCGCTCGCCTACGATGAGGCCGCGATGGCGGCCGCCGGCAAACAAGCCAACGAGAACTTCGCGAAAGCCATGACGGAGGGCTCGTACTGGGTGATTGAGGGCTCCGTCCCAGACAAGATGCCGGAGGCGTTCTCGGTCGATGGGAAGTCCGCTCAGGACATCCTCAAGGAGAACTACGCCAAGGCCAAGGGAGTCATCGCAATCGGCTCGTGCGCTTGCTTCGGCAACGTCCAGGCCCACGATCCCAACCCGACCGGCGCTATGGGCGTTCGCGCTTGGCTGCGCGGGCCCGGAGGTATTCCGGACGCCGCAGTCATCAACCTTCCGCGTTGCCCCGGCCACGGCGAGGATCTCGTCGCGACGCTGGTCTACATCATCGTGATGGGAAAGCTGCCCGAGCTCGACAGCCAGGGCCGCCCGGTCTTCCTCTATGGCAGCCTGATCCACGATCAGTGCGAACGCCGCGCTCACTTCGACGCCAGCGAGTTCGTGGAGGTCTTCGGCGACGAGGGGTCGCTGAAGCGCTGGTGCCTCTTCAAGGTTGGCTGTAAGGGCCCTGTCACCTATGCGCCCTGTCCGACCAACAAGTGGAATGGTCGCGTCTCCTGGTGCGTGAACGCCGGGCCATGCACGGGCTGCGCCGAAGACAACTTCTGGAACACCCTCACGCCGTTCAACTCCCCCGTTCCCAACGTCCCAATCCCCGCAGTCGCCGGCGTCAGCGCGCAGACCATCGGCCTGGGGCTCGCCGGAGTCACTGCCGTCGGCCTCGGCGCGCACTTTGTCGGCCAGGTCGCAACCGGGCGTCTCGGCAAAGGGGCGCCTCAGGAGCACGAAGCTGTGACTCGGAAAGAGGCCGGGCTCGATGCCGACAAGCCAGCCGAGAAGAAGGGCGGTGATGTGTGATGGCCAAAGTAGTCATCGATCCCGTCACTCGCATCGAGGGTCATCTGCGCATCACCTGCGAGGTTGAGAACGGGAAGGTCAAGGACGCCTGGAACACCTGCACGATGTTCCGAGGCTTCGAGATATTCATGGAAGGGATCAAGCCCGCCGATACGTGGCAGTTCGCCCAGCGGATCTGCGGAGTGTGCCCCACGCCCCATGCGATCAACTCCGCCACCGCCGCGGAACGGGCAATGGGAGTCGACAAGGTCGTCGACAATGCGCGTCTCGTGCGCAACATGCTCGATACCGCACAGATCGGCTACGACTCGATCCTGTGGTTCTACATCCTGAACGCCTTCGACTATGTGAACGTACCGGACGCCGCTAATGCGAAACCGACGGATCCGGAGCTCAAGGCGATCCAGGCGCAAGTGAAATCGGTACTCGCCGGCGGGCAGATCGGCGTCTTCTCGAACATGTACTGGGACAACCCCGGCTACCTGCTCGATCCCGATAGCAACCTGCTCCTCACGGCGCATTATCTGCAGGCGATCCAAGCGCAGCAGTACGCCAACCAGGCCGCCGCCGTGCTCGCAGGTAAGTTCCCAATGATCATGACGATGGCTGCCGGCGGCATGACCCAGCTGCCATCGCTCGAGGAGATCATCTACTACCAGGACCGCATGCGCCTGGTCAAAGAGTTCAACGAGACCGTCATGTTCAACGACCTGCTCGCGGTCGCCAGCGTCTACAAGGACCTCGCCAACTACGGTCAGGGATGCGGCAACTACCTGACGTGGGGCGTCATGGATGACATCAGCCAAGACCCCTACAAGCGGCTGCTCCCGCGCGGCGGCGTTTTCAAGGGCGCGCTGAAGGTCGAGAAGGTCGACCCAAAGGACGCGCACATCTACACCAAGTACTCCTACTACCCCGACGACTCGGGGATGGGCAAGACACCGCTCGACGCCAAACAGACGCCACAGCAGTTCACGGCCTGGCCTCCTCTCGAGGGGGCGGAGCTCCCGTCCGGCAAGTACGACTGGACTCGCGCGGCGCGCTACCCAGACACCGCAGGCAAGGACGTGCCGATGGAAGTCGGCCCGCTCGCCGAGATTCTGGTTGCGTACCTCGACGGTCAGAAGGACGTCGTCAAGTACGTCGATCAGGTGCTCGCGGCGCTCGGCGCCTCGGGCAAGCCCGAGGTTCTCCTGTCGTCTCTGGGCAGAATCGGCGCACGGGTCATCAAGGCGCTCGTCATCACCGACTACGCACTTGACTGGTCCAACCAGCTGCTGGCCAACATGAAGGCTGGCGACAACTCGATCTACACCACGCCTCCCAACACCGCAGGAGACGGCAGCGGCGTCAGCGGGTACGACGCTCCGCGAGGTGCACTTTCGCACTACTGCGAGATGAAGGGCGGCAAGGTATCACGCTACGCCGCAGTGCCGGCCTCGAACTGGAACTTCGCTCCGCGCGATGACAACGGAGTCCGTGGGCCTGTCGAGCAGGCGCTCATCGGCACCCCGGTTGCGAACCCGGACCAACCGCTCGAGATCCTGCGCACCGTCCACACCTTCGATCCTTGAATGGCTTGTGCGGTTCACGTGATTGAACCGGAAAGCAACCGCGTCCTCGAGTTCAAGATCCGTTAGGAGGCGGGACGACGTGTCTGATAAAGCCTCACGCCAGGAGCACCCGCTACCTGCGGTGCTCATGCACTGGGCTCATCTGCTGTCGTTCTTCATCCTCATCGCGACGGGTCAGATGATTCACTCGCCGTGGCCTCAGGTCGCGACGATGCAGACAGTGCAACAGATCCACTTCATCTCGATGTACGTGTTTGTTCTGACGACCATTGTCCGTATCTACTGGGCGTTCTTTGGGGCCGGCTCGGCCAACGTGGCCAGCACCAAGATGATCGCCGACTTCAAGCACTTCGGCCTCAACCGTTTCGACTGGCGCACCATGGGCCAGTGGATCAAGTACTACCTCTTCATGCGCAAGACCCGTCCGTATACGGCCAAGTACAACCCGCTTCAGAAGATCACCTACGGCTTCCTCTTCCCGCTCGGAACGCTCTTCATGGCGCTGACAGGCTTCGCCATGTTCCAGCCGACCGCAGCGAAGATGATGTGGTGGGCCAACATCTTCGGCGGGCAGAACGGCACACGCCTCGCGCACTATTGGTGCATGTGGGTGCTCATCGTCTTCTTCATGGTCCACCTCTATCTTGTGGTCGCCGAGGACATCAAGGAGCTTCCCAACATGCTGGTACGCCACGTCCCGCGCGCTGATCGGGTCGCAGGCGACTATCCGGCTACCGAGACGACCGGTACCGGCGGGAAGACCGCGTGATCGACGCGCCAACCGTCGCCGTCACCGTCATCGGCATCGGCAATACGCTGATGGGCGATGACGGTGTCGGCGTGCGCGTAGCCGAGGAACTCCTCGAGGTCGGCTTTGGACCGGGAGCCGAGGTAGTGGTCGGTTCGGTCGCCGGAATGTCGCTGGTGGGACACCTGCTGGACTCTCGGCATGTGATCTTTGTCGATGCCATCGACGCCGGCGACGAACCAGGGTCGATCTTCCGCTTCGACCCTGACGACGTTGGTGTCACCAACCTTCGCTCGAACACCATCCACGGGATGAGCGTCAGCTACCTGGTGACCAGCGCGCGGATGTCGGGAGCCCGGCCGGACGTGATCGTCTACGGGGTCCAGGTCGCCGATGTCAGCTGTTGTCCCGACGTGCTCTCCCCGCCGGTCGAAGATGCGGCGGCGCGCGTGGTCGAACTCGTCACCGGCGAGGTCGCGGGCATTCTCGCCCGCTCGTGAGTGCTCGCCTCATGCGGACTACCCGTCCACTAGCTCCTTGAGCAGATCCGGAAGCAGCGCGGGATCACCCTGCGAGACGGGGCGCGAACTGTAGGTGTTCCAGAACAGTGCCGTCGCGCCATCGAGCCGCCCGACGCACGCATCATGCGCGATGGCCGAGAGCGACTTGCCGGTGTAGGTCGTCTCCAGCGAAAGCCCGCACTCGGCGGCGATCTCAACCGCTGCGAGAGCTTCAGCTGTGGGAACCGCGTAACCCTCCCCCAGGAACTCGCCACGAACGTCGATCGCCAGGTCCGCAAGCTCCAGGGGCGGGAAGTCGCGATCGACCGCTCTCAGCGCTGCCACGGCCTCGGCGACGGTACGCCAGAGCGCCTCGGCGTCACCTTCTGCTTCCGGCAGGACGCGCACAGCCTGGACGCGAGTGCGCACGCCCTCGGCGGCGAATCCTATCGCGAGGCCGACAGCCGTGCCCATCGAGCCGAAGGGGACGTACACGACCTCGGGCTCAGGAAGCTCGCCAGCCTCGATCTGGTCGGCGAGCTCGAAGGCGGCGTTCACGAAGCCGAGCGTGCCGTGTGAGGTGGTTCCGCCGAACGGGATCACCATCGGGTCGACGCCGCCGCGTCTGAGTTCCGAACGCAGCGCTGCGGCAACCCGAAGCGAGTCATCGTAGGAGTCGGCGAGGTGGAAGGTGACGCCCGCCGAGACATCAGCCAGCAGGTTCTTGCGAAGCGAAAGCGTGGCAGGCTGAGGGAGGACCACGGCATGGACCTTGAGCCCGAGCCGAGACGCATGCACGGCCGTTGCGAGCACGTGGTTGGAGCCGTAGGCGCCGAAGGTGATGACGGTGTCTCGGCCGCTCGCGAGCGCCTCGCCGAGAACGAATTCGAGCTTGCGCACCTTGTTGCCGCCGTAGGCGCGAGCCGAAACGTCATCGTGCTTGACCCAGAGCGCCGGCAAGCCGATCTTCTCGGCCAGCTCGCGCGCGGGCGTCAGAGGGGTCGGCCACTCGCCGAGATCGACGCGCGGAAGATCGGCGGTGCCGGGATAGCGGAGGTTCAGAGGCAGTTCAGTCATGCGGGCTCCTCGGCGGACGGCGGGCTACTCGTAGGAGATTGCGTCTCGTACGCTGACGCGCGAGGCGTTCCACGCGGGCAGCAGGCTGGAAACCACGGCGATAACGACGACCGAGACGAGCCACAACAGCACGCCGTCCCACGAGAACCTGTACGCGAGCGGTAGAGACATCGCTCCGCCCAGCGCGTCGACCAGCCAGACCGAGAGCGGCCACGAAAGCAGCGCGCCAAGGCTCCACGCCATCAGCGCCACGACCACGCCCTCGGTGATGAAGATGCCGAAGATCGAACCGTGCGACGCTCCGATCGAGCGCATGACGCCGATCTCCCGCGTCGATTCGAGCACGTTGATGGTCATGGTGCCCGTCAGGCCGATCACGCCGACGATCGAGAGGATGGCCGCCATGATCACGAGAAACGTCACCAGAATCCCGAGTTGGCTGGCGATGCCGTTCTTCCAGGCGATCTGCGTCTCGGCGCCGGAGACCGCGAACCCCGCCTTGTCGAGGCGCTTCTCCAAGTCGTTTGCGACCCGCTGCTGCGCCTGGTCCGTGTGAACGTCGGTCTTGACCAGCACGCGCGTCACGCCACCTGCGGCGCCGACCGCGGAATCCAATGCCTCGCGGTCGAAGAAGATGATCGGGCCCCGCATCTGGCCGGTGGCGATGCCGACGATCTTCCAGTCGTCTTCCTTGCCGCGGATCTTGAGACGGACCATGTCGCCGACGCTGAGGTTGGGTTGGTCCTTGAGCACGTCGGCGTTGATCACGATGCCGTGCTCGTCGCCACTCGAGATCCAGCGTCCCGCCGAGATGGTCGGATTCACGAAGCGCGAGTCGGGAGGCAGTCCGATGGCCAGGATCCCCTGATTCTCGCTCCCGTCGGTCCGCTTCAGCGACGCGCTCGCGTTCAGCCGCGTCTCGACCTCGGTCACTCCCGGCACCTTCTTCGCCTCGCGCTCGAGGTCGGCACCCGGCTCGGGCTGACCGAAGAACACCTGCGCGTCGTAGATCCAGAACGCACCGATATCATCTACGGTCTTCAACGTCGACGCCCTGACGGACAGAACTCCCATGACCACCGCGGACGCAAGGATGAGCGTCGTGAGGGTGAGTGCGAGGCGCCCCTTGCGCAGGAAGGTATTGCGCAGCGAGAGCGCGACGGGCCGGGGCAGCCCTCGGATCAACCCGAGTCCCCGGTCGATCAGCCCGTGGCCGAAGTTCGGCGAGATGCCGGTGGCGTTGAGCGCCGAGACGACGCTCGTTCTCGCGCCGCGACGCACAGGTAGGATCGCAGCTAGGAGCGGCACCAGCAGTCCGACCGCGACCTCGAGAGCGATCACGTAGGCGGGCGGGTTCCAGTCGATGATGCGGAAGTTCAGGATGCCCGCCGCGTACTCGACGAACCAACGGCCTGCCCAGAGCGCCACCGGCACGCCGACGAGCACGGCCAGCACGCCATAGAGCGCGACGGTCGCGAGGTACATCCGCATGACCTGGCCCCAGCGCGCGCCGACCGCCTTCATGATGCCGATCTGCCGGATCTGCTGCGCCATCAGCGCCGAGACGGTCGTGACCACCAGAAACCCGGACAGCGCCAGTGAGAGCACCCCGAGCGCAAGCAACAGCAGCGAGATCGCCTTGAAGATATCGCCCAGGAAGTGGCTGCCTGGCTCGGGCACGCTCGTCTGAAGCGCCTGCACGCCCGCTGGTCCCAGCTCCTTCTCGCGCACGTCGACGGCGATCCGGCTGGCCGCGGACTGCGACAGCGCCGGATCGAGCTGGAGCGCGAGGTAGTTGAGCTTGTCGGGCTCCTTGAGCGTCGCCAGCGTTCGCATCGAGGTGTAGCCCACCATCATGTCCGAGAACATCGCCGGCACGGCGTTGATGTCGTGGGCGAACCCGACGACCCGCAGCTCAGCTCGGGTGCCGGTCTCGGTCTCTACCGTGATCGTCTCTCCGACGCTGAAGCGCTCGACCTGCTGAACGCTCTTCTCGAGCACAACCTCGCCGGGTCCCGGCGGCCAGGAGCTGCCTTCCTCGCGGGTGATCTTCTGGACCTCGATGCTGTTGAAGCTGGGCAGCGCCCAGATCTGCATCGTGCTCCAGCCGGCGGTGGAGGTGGTCGGCGGCGACTGAGTCGAATACCGGGCGACCAGCTGACGCCGCCCCTCAGCCGCGCGCACGTCGCTTCGAGACTCAATCGAACGAACGAGCGACTGCTCGAAGTCGGTCGTGTAGAACTCGGCCGACGGCGCAGCCGAAGACAGGTAGTCGGTGTCGAACTCGCGCATGAGCACGCCGCGGCCGCCCATGACCACGCCGATCGCGAAGATGCCTACGGCGATCGAGAGCACCACGAGGAGCGTGCGCAGTTTGTGCGATGTGAGATCGCGGACGACCTTGTGCCAGCGAGGCGGAAGCAGCACGGGTGCTAGCTCCGCGACTCGGCGAGAGCCGCGTTCAGCTCGTTGAGGCGCTCCTCGACGATCTCGCCGTCCGAGACGTGCAGGCTCCTCCGTACACGCGCCGCGATGTCCGCATCGTGCGTGACCATGATGATGGTCTTGCCGTCGTCGACCAGCCGCTCGAACAGGCTGAACACAGAGTCGGCGGTCTTGGAATCCAGGTTGCCGGTGGGCCCGTCGGCGGCGAGGATCGGTGGGTCGTG
>CAZIPT010000082.1:0-10031 GCA_964541375.1 uncultured Eubacteriales bacterium | reverse complement strand
AGAACGGCACCCTGTCGGGCTGGATCAAGGGCCCGGCCACGGCGGCCTACGCCGGAGCCGGCGAGATCGCGACCGGCAACATGGACCGCGACGGCGCCTACCAGACCTTCTGGGTCTACTTCGACAACACCACACAAAAGCGCCTCATCGAGGACAACAACGCCGTCGACGCCTCCAAGGCCTTCACCCTGTACTTCACCAACACCGGCGCCCTGCAGGTCTTCACGAGCCGCACGGCGACCGGCTACACGACAGGTGGCTACACCACCGTTGGCACCTACGCCACGGGCTGGATGCAGTACCGCGTGCTCTACGACTTCACCACCAAGACCTACACGCTGTCGCGTCGCGCCAACGTCACCGACGCGTGGACCGACCTGAAGGCCGCGGCCGCCCCCACCTCCGCCATCCCGTTCAGGGGCACCAACAACATCACCAAGACGAGCGGTCTGCTCTTCAAGGGCTATCAGAACACCAGCCTGTGGGTCGACGACATCGTCTACGACAAGAACATCGACGCGCTTCCGCCAACTGCACCGACGGCACTTTCGGCCGCGGACACGCCATCAGACCAGGGCGGCTCGGTCGATCTGGCCTGGTCCGGCGCCACCGACAACCGCGGCATCACCGGCTACAAGCTCTACCGTGGCACCTCACCGGGTGTCTACACCATCTCCACCACGCTAGGCGCCACCGAAAGCCATACCGACACTACCGCTGTCACCGGCACCACCTACTACTACGCGGTGTCGGCACTCGACGCGGCGGGCAACGAAGGCCCACTCTCGCCTGAGGCGTTTGCCACTCCCATCGACAGCCTGGCGCCCGCCACGCCGCTCGGGGTTGCTGCTGTTGGAGCCGGGGTGGGCGCAGGCCAGATCACCATCACCTGGTCCGCCAACACCGAAGCAGACCTCGCCGGCTACGACCTGTACCGCGACGGGTTCAAGGTCAACACAGAGCCCATAGCCCAAACGTCCTACATTGACACCGGCCGAAGCGACGAGACGACCTATACGTACACTCTCAAGGCCCGCGATACCCACGGTAACTTGAGCGGCTTCTCGGCTCCGGCGTCTGCGACCACATGGCTCGCCCCCGACGTGACACCGCCGACCGCACCGGCCACTCTGCTGGCCGCAGACACGCCAGATGATTCCGGCGGCGCGGTCTCCCTTTCTTGGACGGCGGCGACCGATGACCGCGGCGTTACCGGCTACAAGGTGTATCGAAGCATCTCGCCGTACGACGACTACTACCCCGATCCACCGATCTCGCTTCCAGCCGTGACGAGCTACACCGTCACCAACGTCCCGAACGGCGGGACGTACTACTACAAGGTGACAGCCGTCGACGCTGCGGGCAACGAGGGGCCACGCTCGCCCATTGCCTCGGCCATGGCGATCGACAACCTCGCACCCGCTCCGCTTCCGCCCTCCGGTCTACAAGGGGTCGTCGGTGACGGGCAGATCAGCCTGAGCTGGTCGCAGGGTCCCCTCCCGGCGGGCTACTACGTATATCGTGACGGCCAGAGAGTCTCTGGCCTCATAGGTACCGCGTGGCCTGACATCTACCCCTACTATCCCTTCGTCGACACGGGGCTTCAGAACGGCAGGAGCTACACCTACACCGTCACCTCGGTCGGCCTGAACGGAAGAGAGAGCGCGCCTTCTACTCCCATAACTTGCGCGCCCGGTCGGGTGTGGTGGTCGTGTGACTTCGAGAACGGATACGACGCCGGACCGTTCTACCCGCCCTGGTCGCTCTTCGGCACGCCGCAGAAGGCCGAGTACGACGCCGCTGTGAGCGGCAACATGTCGGGCTGGATCAAGGGCCCGGCGACGGCGACCTACGGCGGCGCGGGTGAGACCGGCAGCGCCAACATGACCGAGAACAGCTCCCAGCACACCTTCTGGGTGTACTTCGATAGCGCGACTTCGAGGCGTTTCATCGAGGACAACAACGCCATCGACGCCTCCAAGATCTTCACGATCCAGTTCACCAACACGGGCTCCGTGCAGGTCTACACAGGCCGCGAGGGTAACCCAGGCGGCTACCTCACCAACGCCTATAACACCGTGGACAACTACACAGCCGGTTGGACGCAGTACAAGATCGTCTACACCTTCACGGGTGAGGGCGCTCAGACCTACACGCTGTCCAAGCGCGCGAACGCCGCCAGTGCCTGGACACCGTTGAAGGCTGCCGGCGCGAGCACCTACGACATCCCGTTCAGAGGCACCAACACCGTCACCAAGACCAGCGGCCTGTTGTTCAAGGCCTACCAGAACAGCAACATGTGGATCGACGACATCTACGCCGAGCTACCCCTGCCCGACGTCGTGGCCCCGATCGGGCCCACATCACTGACTGCCACAGACACGCCCGCCGACCAAGGCGGCTCGGTGAGCCTCACATGGTCGGGTGCGACCGACAACCGCCGGGTCATCGGCTACCGGCTCTATCGCTCAACCACACTACCGATAAACCGCAGTGCGCCCGTAGTCCTCGGAAACGTGACGAGCTACACCGATACATCGACGGTCACCGGGACGACCTACTACTACCACGTCTGCGCTGTTGACGCTGCCGGCAACGAGAGCTTTGGCTCGGCAGTGGTTGACGCGACAGCGATCGACAACCTTGCGCCGGCTGCACCCGCGGGTCTCTCGGCGCACGGCCTTGGAACACCAAGCGGCCGCATAGACGTCTCGTGGACAGCCAACTCCGAGGCCGACCTAGCCGGCTACGACCTGTACCGCGACGGGGCCAAGGTCAATAGCAGCCCGATCAGCGGTACCACGTACGCCGACACCGGGCGTGCGGAGTCGGTGACGTACACCTACGCCTTACGGGCAGTTGACATTCATGGCAACCAGAGCGGGTTCTCGCCCGAAACGACCGGCACCACAGCGGACATTAGTCCGCCCGGTGCTCCGGCGCAGCTCAGCGCGTTCGACCATCCCGGTGACGCGGGTGGCGCCGTAGACCTGTCCTGGTCTGCGGCCAGCGACGACCTCGGCGTGACCGGCTACAAGGTGTATCGCGGCACGTCGTCGGGCGTCTACGCCGCGCCGCTCCTGCTCTCAAACGTCACGAGCTACACCGATACCACCGCGACGACCGGCACGACCTACTACTACGTTGTCTCGGCCGTCGATGCCGCGGGCAACGAGGGGCCAAAGTCACCCGAAGCTTCTGCAGTCGCAGTCGACGATACTCAGAAGCTTCCCTGGGGCGTCGGCCGGGTAGGCGCGAATAGCGTTTGGCCGTCGTATACGGGCGCCACGATCAAGGTGGGCGTCATCGACTCGGGCATCGACACCACGCACCCGGACCTGGTCGCCAACCTCAAGGGCGGCGTGAGTACTGTCGCCTACACCACGAGCTACAACGACGACAACGGTCACGGGACTCACGTGGCGGGTACGATCGCAGCTGCTGACAACGCATTGGGTGTCGTGGGAGTAGCACCTCGAGCCAGCCTCTACTCGATCAAGGCGCTCGACTACCACGGCAACGGCTACGTGTCCGACGCCATAGAGGGGCTGCAGTGGGCGGTTGCCAATGACATGGACGTCGTGAACATGAGTCTATCGACCGGCACCTACGTGAGCGCCTTTGACACGGCGGTGCAAGAGGCGCTCGCGGCCGGCGTCGTGGTGGTCGCAGCGGCCGGGAACAGCGGACCGCTCCCCAACACCGTTGAGTACCCCGCGCAGTTCAACGGCGTGATCGGCGTGGGGGCGACCGACTCGTCCAATGCGGCGGACTTGTCGAGCAGCCGGGGCCCTGAGGTGGATCTGGTCGCACCAGGTGTGAGCATCTACTCCACATACAAGGGCAGGACGTACGCCACGAACTCGGGCACTTCGATGGCATCTCCCCACGTCGCGGGCACTGCCGCGCTTGTGCTGCAGTCGCCGCTCGGGACAGACGACGCGGACTCCGACGGCGTCTGGGACCCCGGTGAGGTCGAGGCCAGAATCGAGCGAACGGCGCTCGATCTGGGGCCGGCAGGGTTCGACAACACCTACGGCGCGGGGCTCCTGCGGACGAACCTCGCGGTCGTACCCTAGCCGGGGAGCTTCTCGGCAGGCATCATATTCGCGTGATTGAGCCCTCGCTCCGCCGGCGAGGGCTCAGATCTGTTCTGAGGTGGGAAGCGACCCTTCTCGGGCCGTGGTCTTGGGTACACGCGCCTACCTGCCGATACAGACATAGTTCGCGCTGGTAGGAAGTGTCTCTTCTATCGTAGAATTGTTAGCTGAGCATGTATGTCACGATGCATGCCACAAGCACGACATACGACGCGTTGAGACCGAAGGCCGCGCGAGGAGCAAAGAGGGCGCCCCCATAAACACCCCGGATTGCGCAAATCTCAGGGCTGGACTAGTTGCTTTGAGAGGCTGATTGATGATCGATCGTTCAACGTGCCGTGTTGCCGCGGCGGCTGGGCCAAGATGGTAGCCGTCGTACGCAGCTGGTGGAGGAAACGCCCCCTTGTGACGTGGGGCGTCCTTGCTGTCGTCGCTGCAGCGGCATTGCTGGGCTTCTACGTGCTTCAGGCTCAAGCAGCCACACAGCGTCTCTACCCCAACTCGACCACATCCAGCGGCACGTGGTCCATCGCATGGGAAGACACCATCCACGCGGCGATCGACGATCCTTGGGACGCCCACGACGGCGCCAAGACCTACGTTTGGACCAACACGCCCAACGACGCGTTTGTTGTGGGGCTGAGCGATCCCGTGGTGGGCGTCGGCACGATTTCCACGGTCAAGGTGTTTGCCCGTGTCGCCACGGGCGAGCGGTTCAACTTTGGATACGACTACACCGGATCCGGAGTGACGTGGGACACGACCAACCGGGCGTCTCTGGACTTCAACACGTTGAGCTCGATGGTGATTCCACCCCCGTCCGGTGGCTGGACCGCAGCCAACCTGAGGAATCTCCAGGTGGGTATCCGGTCTGTCGCCGATGGCGCCTGGATCGGCAACAGCTTCGTCACACAGGTGTACGTCGAGGTGGAGTACGTCCCCACCACGGTGGTCATCGGGGATGGAAACGACCCCGCTGCCTCTGACGTCACTGTTGGCCAGTCAGACGTGTCGGTCGACGGCTTCTCACTTCAGCGCACCACCGGCACCGAACCGTCGATCGTGGGCAAGATCACGGTCACCAACACCGGCACCGGTATCCCTTCGGCCACGATCTCGGGCGTCGACATCTACCGCGACGCCAACTTCAACGGAACGTTCGACCCGGGAATCGACACCAAGCTCAACACAACGTCTGGAACGTTCTCCGGCACCACTTCGGTTGTCACGCTCACCTCGGGCGAACTAGTCGACGCGACGCTGAAGAACTACTTTGTCGTCTACTCCTTCTCGGCGACCGCCGCGACCGGCGGCACCGCGAACGCCAACGTACGCATCGCGGGCGGCGACTATGCCGGAATCGATGTGCTCACCGACAACGACGATACCGGCAACAGCTTCACCGTCCGCCACACGGCGTTCGTCATAGGGGACGGTCCTGCCGACCCCGCGCCGGCCAAGGTCGCGCCGGGTAAGCGAGACGTCCCGGTCGACCAGTTCACCACTCGGCAGACTGCGGGAGGCACCCCCGGCACGCTTCACACGGTGACCGTCACCAAGACGGGCACAGCGTTGATCTCGGCGGTGGACATCTACACCGACGCCAACGCCAACGGCGTCATCGACGGCGCCGATGCGAGTGTCGGCAGCGGCACCTTCACGGGGGCGGTCGCGACCATCGACCTGGCCGATCAGACGATCGACAGCACCGTGCGCGCGTACCTTGTCGTGTACGACGTCGACCCTGCGGCGACCGACGGTCAGACCATGACCGGCGAGATCACCGCGGCGAGCTACACCGACATGGAAAGCCTTACGGAGAGCGACAACACGGGCAGCACGTTCACGGTATCCACCGCGGTCGTTGACACCGAGCCGCCGTCGACCCCGCGCGACGTGGTGGCCGTGGGCGGCAACTCGGCTCCGACCGTCGTCTACCTGACGTGGACCAAGTCGTCTGACAACGTGCGCGTGACCGGCTACCGCGTACTGCGCGCGGTGGGCTCCAGCGGCATCTACGTGAAGGTAGGCGTGGCGACCGCCTCGGAATCGCCTTCGTTAAGCGACACCACAGGCGCTCCCGCGCAGACCTACTACTACAAGGTGGTCGCCTATGACGCGGCGGGCAACGACTCGGCCGCCTCCATACCCAGCATGGCGGCGTACTCGACCTGGGTGACCGATCCGCACCAGCCCTCAACGGGCGATACGGCCTACTGCGCCTGGTGCCATGCGCCCCACTCGGCCGTCGCCGACAAGCTCCTGCGCAACACGGGAAGCCCGTCAGAAGGTCAGGACGCCGTCTGCTCCAACTGCCACGGCAAGGGTGGCGGTGACGCGAACGTCAAGACCGGCCGGGACTCATTTGGTCAGGCGAGCGGGCATTCCCTCGAGTGGGCCCCCAACGAGACGCTGCCCGCGACGCGGGTCGCGTCGCAACTCACCAACGACTGCGCCGGCTGCCACTCGTTCCACCGCGACTCGACAGCCAATCCCAAGTTGCCCACCAAGAAGATCACCACGCTCAGCGGCAGCGTCGAGCCCACCACGACCAGCAACTCCTGGTGCGAGGCCTGTCACAACGAGGCCGACGACTGGTACGGCCCGGGCTACCCCTCGGCATCGGCCCCCACGCGCGATGCGACCGGATACCCGGTGCTGGGCACCTTCCCGGGTCCCACGGTCTACCGGGATCCCGCGGCCAATGCTCACTCGGCGATTCCCGCCTCGGCGTCACAGGACAATCGCCCCAAGGGTTCTTGCCTGTACTGCCACGCAGCCCACCGCGGATCCAACGGCTACGACGGGCTGATGCGCACCTTCCGGCCGACCACGTTGGCCACCCTCGCCGACGACCAGGCGAATGGGACCTACGCCGCCGCGTGCTTCTACTGCCACGGCGGTTCCACGCCCAGCGAGCTCTCGACCGCGCCCACCGACATCAGGCGGTTTGTCGCCGCGGGTTTCATCGGCTCCGGCCATCGGATTCGCAGCTCGGGCGCGTCGCTTCCGGTTGGCGCCCCGCTTCCGTGCTACGAGTGTCACAACCCCCATGGCTCCAGCCGAAACAACAAGCAACTCCTCTCCGACGCACTGGGTCGGAGTCTGGGAACCACGACGGCCGCCGGCGAAGGGCATCGCGTGCGGGAGTTCTGCTTCACGTGTCACACCACGGCGGACACCGCGGCCGGGTGGGACTCCGTGGCCTCGACGTTGTCTGTTGGCGCTTCCGCCGGCAAGAGGGTAGTGGGCCTTTCGCGCGATGCTACCAGCGGCGTGAACGACCTCAGGCTGTCAGACGTGGTCGGGCATCGGACGGCCGACATCATGTCGTGCTACGGATGCCACGGCAGTGACTACTCCGGCATCGGCGGCAACGTGCACAACCCGGACGGCGGCGTGAACAGCGCCGGCGGGATCGACTGCTATCAGTGTCACACCACCTACCAGTCCTACATGGAGGACGACTCGGGCGCCAAGAAGGGCTCGAACAACGCGACGGTGTACCACCACGTCCTGGGCGATGCGACCACCTACGACGGTGACAAGGCATTCGCGGCAGGCAGCTACCCGACGTCGCTGGACAACGTCTACTGCCTGAGCTGCCATGTGGACCACGACAAGTCCAACGGGTTCTC
This sequence comes from uncultured Eubacteriales bacterium, assembly GCA_964541375.1. Classification (GTDB taxonomy): domain Bacteria; phylum Actinomycetota; class Coriobacteriia; order Anaerosomatales; family JAAXUF01; genus JBAXEO01. Next base: position 2,293 of record CAZIPT010000082.1, on the reverse strand, counting down.
GGCCTCCAACCTGCGTTCCGACATCGCCTCGAACAACCCCTCAGGCGTCTCGACCGACTACGACTCGACGAAGGACGCCGGCATATGCACCGGCTGCCACGCCTCGAGCCGCACGAAGCAGGGGATGGGCACCGAGCAGTTCAACGACGGCTCGACCGCCACGCCCAAGATCGCGGCCGGCAGCGGCCCGAACCAGTTTGGCGCCTCGGCTCATGACTACTACGCGACATCGAAGTACGAGGCGGATTCCTTCAGCGCCAACTGCTCGAAGTGCCACAACGACGAGCAGGCCCGGGTCTTCCAGACCTCAGACGCCGTCCGGGCGCGCTTCGGCACCCACTGGTCGGCTCCGCGCAGGATCCTCTCGGCGCTGGGCAGCCCCGCGGTCGACCCGCTGCAGGAACGGCACTGCTACCGCTGTCACAGCGCGCAGACCGACCTTCTGGGAGGCGTCCAGAAGATCAAGGCCAACCGCGACTGGTATGACGCGGCAGACATGTCCGCGGCTTCCGAGCGCGTGTGGGCGCAGTTCCAGCTCGCGAGCACGCATCCGGTCGAGGCGGTGGGCGGCAACAGCGTCGAGTGCGAGAGCTGCCACAACGCCCACGTGGTCAACAAGACGACGGCCAAGGTCACCGACCCGGAAAACGGCTACAACGCGACCGCCTACACCTCCGACAACGACAAGGTGACCTTCTGCCTGAAGTGCCACGACCAGGCGCCGCCCACCTACACCGTGAGCTCCACCATCTACGTCCCGTTCACGGTCACCCAGGCGAACGCGACGCTCAACGACAAGTCGACCTATGACGCGACATCCAAGCCTCACTGGAGGCTCACCGGCACGGTGGGCGGAGTCACCGGTCCCGTCTCCTGCCCCGAGTGTCACGACGACCACGGCTCGAAGTACGCCCCGCTGCTGGGCGTGTTCGATGCGGCCAACCCCGCCGACGATCCCAAGATCAACGGGGCGTCTGTCACCGGCAACAACAACACCGTGTGCGAAGCGTGCCATTCGGCCGCGGGCACGTTGCCGTACACCCGCAACGCCAGCGGCTACCCGGTATCCGGCGCGTGGCCAGGCAAGACCGTTTACGACAGCGCCAACGGGATCCACCGGAGCTCGACGGTTCGAAGGCCGGGCATGGGCTTCGCGGGCGGCCTGTGCATCAACTGCCACGACGTCCACGGCAGCTCGAACACGTACGACTCGGTGCTGGGGACCTTCTCGGAGACGAACTTCGGGAGCTGCTTCGAGTGTCACGACGCCGATGGCCCGGCGGAGAGCATTCGCAACATCAAGCGCTACTATCCCAGCGACAACGGCGGTCTTGCGACTCAGACCAGCCAGGACAACTTCGGCCACAAGATCCAGAGTCCCACCGGCACGCTTCCCGCCGGCAGCGGACTGCCGTGCTACGACTGCCACAACCCGCACGGATCAGGGTCCGCCGACGGCATTCTGGTCATGACGATGAACAACAGCCAGGTCACCGCCATCGGTGATGGAGCCGGTGAGATCGACATGACGAGCGTCGCGGGTCGCCGCCGCTTCTGCTTCCTGTGCCACACCACTGCCGACGTCACCGCTCAGGGCACCAACCCGGCCGCGCCTTCGTCCGACGCCTACATCAACATCACCACCGGCTCGGGTACGGCGGTCATCGAGGGCATCAGCCGGACCGTCTACAACTCGACCAGCCGATACGGCCTCAAGCTTCCGCCGGCCGCCGGGCACTACGCCTCGGACCTGACGCGGGACTGCTACAGCTGCCATGGCAGCGACTACTCCGGTGTGGGCTCGAACAACGTCCACAACCCGGGCCCCGGCTAGCGACGCGCCTTCTGGGCGAGTCCGCCGCCCGCGACCTCCTCATTCACTCGCCGAGAAGACCGCACCCGGCACTCCTGACCGCGCCTCCGCCGCGACAGGGGACGGTCGCGTACTCCGTGTCACAAGTCCGCGTTACAATTACTTAAGCAGAGGCTGTTGGCAGGCCTGCTTCTGTTGCGCTCAGGACTGAAGCGGGACCGTCATCGTGCGAGCTGTTCTGGTGGGAGAGATGCGGAGCAGGGGTATCTTCATACTGAGCGCGGACGAGTCCGCTCGATGACGTCGCGCGAGCGCGAAACACGCGTCGGCGCGCATCGTACCTACTGGATCGCGCGTGCTGGAATCGGGTTCAGGTCGAAGGAGGCCGAGGGATGTCGTTTGCCGGCAGGCTGGGGCGCCCAAGAGGTGCGCTCGTAGCGTCGCTCGTCCTGTTGATCCTGGTGGTGTGTGCGCTCACGG
>CAZIPT010000081.1:0-10144 GCA_964541375.1 uncultured Eubacteriales bacterium | reverse complement strand
TCCGGACGCTCCTTCTCGATGACCTTCTCGACGAACTCCGGGGTGATCGGCTCGATGTAGGTGCGGTCGGCGAGCTCCGGGTCGGTCATGATCGTGGCGGGGTTGCTGTTGACGAGCACGACCTCGAAGCCGTCGTCGCGCAACACCTTGCACGCTTGCGCGCCCGAGTAGTCGAACTCGCACGCCTGACCGATGACGATGGGCCCTGAACCGATCACGAGGATCTTGCTGATGTCGGTGCGACGCGGCATCTTGCTCCTTAGCGCTGTCGTGCAGTGATTGACGGGGTCGAGCTGGCGTTCATGTGGCTACGGTTGGACGACGACCGGACACGGCGCCTCGCGCAGCAGCCTCAACGAAAGCCCGCCGAGCATTACCTGGCGCATCAACCGCCCACGACCGTGCTGCCCGGTGATGACGCCGGTGGCACCAATCTCGGTCAGGTAGTCGAGCACCACCTGCGAGGGGTCGCCGAAGCGAATCTCCGAGGTTGCGTCGACATCGTGCTCGCGCGCCATGTCCAGCAGCCCCTCAAGGAGCACTTCGGCCTCTCGACGCTCGGAGCCCTTCGACGCTTCCGGGAGCACGTGGAGCGCGTGAAGCTTCCCGATCGCGTCTGCCGGCCGCCCGATGGCCGAGAGCCACGCGCGTGTCGCTGACGCCGAGAAGTCGGTTGGCACCACGAGCTGGTGAGCGAATCCACGGGAAAGCTCGCGGGGGTCCTCGACCGCATCGAGCAGGTCGTAGCGAACCGTCATCGTCCGAATCGTGCCTGACGCGAAGAGCTTCTCGGAGATGGAGCCGGAGAAGAGCGCGTCGACCACGGACTTGCCCTCAGTACCGCAGCAGATCAGGTCGATGTCGTCCTGTTGGGCGAGCGCGAGGATCGAGTCGGTGGTATCGCCGGTGACCACGCGGACTTCGTAGTCCATCGTGCAGTCGCGCAGCGATGCGGCCACTGCGTTCAAGCGCTCGCGCGTGCGATCGACCTCGGCCGCGAGCACAGGTGCCTCCATGCCGGAGGTGTCGACCGCCGTGACCACGACAACCCGCTTGACCGACTGCACCGAAAGCCCGCACACGTATTCCAGCACCTTCGCCTCGCGCGGATCCAGACTCACGGGAACGAGCATCGTGCTGATAGGCATTGCGGCTTCCTCTCCCCTACTGCAGTGAGCTTAGATAATCCGGGCTGCCATCCATGAGTCGCATGAAGGCCGAGAACAGATAGCGGGCGTCGTGAGGTCCGGGCGCCGCCTCGGGGTGGTACTGCACAGAGAACGCCGGCACGTCGAGCAGCCGGATTCCCTCCACGGTCATGTCATTCAGGTTCACGTGCGTGAGCTGGACTCGGCCGAACTGCTCGGAGCGAACAACCGGTGCCACATCCGCGCCCACCCAGACGCCGAGCTCACGTGCCGAAGCATCCAACCCGCCGCTGGCTTCAATGTCGAGCGGCCCGATGCTGCCGAAGTCCACGCAGAAACCATGGTTCTGGCTGGTGATCTCCACCTGGCCGGTCAGGAGGTTCTTGACGGGGTGATTGCCTCCGCGGTGACCGTACTTGAGCTTGAAGGTCTCGGCCCCCACGGCCAGCGAAAGCATCTGATGCCCCAGGCAGATACCGAACACCGGCTTCTTGCCGAGCAACTCTCGGAGCGTCGAGTACAGGTAGTCGACCGCCGAAGGATCTCCGGGGCCGTTCGCGAAGAACACGCCGTCCGGTTCGAGGGCCAATACCTCCTCGGCCGAGGAGGACGGCGGCAGAACGGTTATGTCGCAGCCACTCTCGGCGAGGCGGCGCAGTATGTTGTACTTGATGCCCGAATCCATGGCGACCACGCGGAATCGCGGCGTGGCGGGCAGGATACCGGTGTCGACCGGGAGCTCGCAGTCCGGTGGTACATCGAATCCCCAGCGGTACGACTCGGCGGTTGCCACCTCCGCCACCAGATCCCTGCCGACAAGCCCGGGCGACGCCGCGGCGCGGGCCGCCAAGGTCGCTCCGTCGGTCTCAACGGTGGATATCACAGCGCGCATCGCCCCGCGCTCGCGCAAGTGCCGGGTCAGACGCCGGGTGTCGACGCCGGAGATTGCCACGACCCCACGATGCTTCAGGAAGGCCGGCAGCGACTCCTCACTGCGCCAACTTGAAGGCTCATCGCACATATGCCGTACGACGAAGCCTTTGGCGAAGACGCCACGAGACTCCATGTCTGCGCCGTTGACCCCGTAGTTCCCTATGTGAGGCATGGTCATCGTCACGATCTGGCCAGCATAGCTGGGATCCGTCAGGACCTCCTGATAGCCGGTCATCGACGTGTTGAAACACAACTCGCCGGCGGCCTCGCCATCGGCACCGCAAGCAGTCCCGGGAAAGACGGTCCCGTCCTCAAGCGCCAGGAGCGCAGTGTGCGACGCCACCTAGTCGACCACCTTTCCGTTGCGCAGAGCGAACTGCCCTTCGACCAAGACCTCGCTGGCTTTGCCAAGTAGTGTAGCGCCGAGAAACGCCGAGTTGACCGACTTGCTTTCGAAGAACCCGAGTGCCACTTCCGTGCGGGCCTCGGGATCGATGATGGTGATATCGGCTACCTGGCCGGAATTAAGCGACACTGGCGGCAGTCCGAGCGCGGCCCTTGGGCCGTGCGCCATGAGTCGCACAAGATCCGCCCAGTCGATGAGGCCGCGCGCGACCAGGTTGGTGATGACCAGCGGAAGTGCAGTCTCCAACCCGGTGGTGCCGAACGGAGCGAGCTCGAACTCAAGCGTCTTCTCGTGATGCGCGTGCGGTGCGTGATCGGTGGCGATGCAGTCCACGGTGCCATCGACCAGCCCGGCGACCAGCGCAAGCCGGTCCGCCTCGGTCCTGAGCGGCGGGTTCATCTTGAAGCTGGTGTCGTATTCCGTGCTCAGGTCGTCCTCTGTAAGGAAGAGGTGGTGCGGGGTGACCTCGCACGTGACAGCAACGCCCCGCTCCTTGGCTGCGCGCACGAGTTCGAGCGCGCCCGCGGTAGAGACGTGCGCCAGGTGGAGCCGGCAGCCGGTCAGCTCCGCAAGCGCGATGTCGCGGGCGACCGCGACCTCTTCACCGGCCGATGGCCATCCCGCCATGCCGAGCCGAGTCGAGACCGCACCCTCGTTGACCACTCCCTTGCCGACAAGTGATTCGTCCTCGCAGTGCGCGACAACGGTCGTGCCGAACGCGCGGGCGTAGTCCATCACGCGCCGCATCGTGCCCGAGTCCTGAACGCCCTTTCCGTCGTCGGAGAACGCGACGGCTCCCTCAGCGAGCATGTCTCCCATCTCGGCGAGTGCCTCGCCTTTGAGGCCGACCGTGAGCGCGCCGATCGGGTACACGCGGACCTTGCCGCGCTCGGCAGCACGCTCTACGAGGAAGCGCACTGCGGCGCCTTCATCGCACACCGGATTGGTGTTGGGCATCGCGCATACAGCGGTGAAGCCGCCGTGCGCGGCAGCACGCGTTCCGCTTGCGACGTCTTCCTTGTACTCGTAACCAGGCTCGCGCAGATGCGTGTGCACGTCGACGAGGCCGGGGACGACGATCTTCTCGGCGCACTCGACGGTGATTCCCTTGGGGATGGATAGGTCCTCCCCTATCTCCACGATGCGACCGTCGCGGATGATGACGTCGCAAATGGCATCGAGACCGACACTCGGGTCGAGGACCCGCCCGTTCTTAAGCAGCAGCGCCACCTTCGTCACCTCCCAGAAGCAGGTACATCGCGGCCATGCGCACGGCGACGCCGGCGTTGACCTGATCGAGCACAACAGCACGGTCACTGTCGGCCACCGCCGAGGAGATCTCGACGCCGCGGTTCATCGGCCCCGGATGCATGACGATCGCGGACGGCTTCATGCGAGCCAGCCGGGCCTCGTTCATGCCCCAGATGCGTGCGTACTCACGCAGACTCGGGAACGGCATGCCCTCGGCGCGCTCCATCTGGATTCGCAGCATATAGGCGACGTCGAGATCCTCGATGACCTCGTCCAGCGTGCCGACCGACTCGGCGCCCAGAACATCGCAACGCGCGGGCATCAGCGTGGGCGGGCCGACAAGCACCGGCGTCGCGCCCACCATCCGCAGCGCGGGTACCAGCGAACCAGCCACTCTCGAGTGCGCGATGTCGCCGACGATGCCGACCTTCAGCCCCTCAAGGTGTCCCAGCCGGTCGCGCATCGTGTAGAGGTCGGGTAGCGCCTGCGTGGGGTGCTGGTGCATCCCATCCCCGCCGTTGATGATGTGAGCGTCCATGTGACGCGTGAGCAACCTCGGCGATCCGGCGTACTTGTGTCGGATGATGACCAGGTCACATGCCATCGCCGAGAGGGTCTCGGCGGTGTCCGCGAGCGACTCGCCCTTGACCGTCGCCGAGGTCGACGCCGAGAAGTTCAGCCCGTCGGCCGAGAGGCGCTTGGCCGCGATCTCGAAGCTCGTTCGCGTTCGCGTGCTGGGCTCGAGGAACAGGTTGACGATGGTGCGGCCGCGCAGCGTCGGCAGCTTCTTGATGCGGCGCTGGTTGACCTCCTTGAACGAGTCGGCGGTGTCGAGAATGAGCGTGATGTCTTCAGGAGTGAGGTCTTGGATGTCGATGATGTGGCGCGCAGAGATCATCTACGCCTCGCCCCCTTCGACCCGCTCGAGAATCTCGGCCGAGTCGTGCCCATCCATCGCGCTAAGGTATACCTTCACGCGCTCACGGCTCGACGAGGGGACGTTCTTGCCGACGAAGTCTGCACGAATGGGCAGCTCACGGTGGCCCCGGTCGACCAGAACCGCCAGCTGGATCGAGCAGGGACGGCCGTAGTCCATGATCGCGTCCATGGCCGCGCGGATCGTGCGACCGGTGAAGAGCACGTCGTCGACCAGGATGACGTCGCGTCCCTCTACATCGAACGGGATGTCGGTGCGATGGACCTCCGGAGAGAGCCTGATTGCGAGGTCATCTCGGTAGAAGCTGATGTCCAGCGTACCCACCGGCACCTCGGCCCCTTCGATCTCCAGCACTTTCGCCGCCAGAATCTCCGCGAGCGCTGCCCCTCTGGTCACGATGCCGACGAACGCGAGATTCTTGGCACCCTTGTTCGCCTCGAGGATCTCGTGAGCGATTCTGGTCACCGCTCGCGAGATCGCCTCCGCGTCCATCACGGTCGCCTTGGTCCTGTACTCCACCAGCACACCTCCTGATACAAAGATGCCTCCCGGCCGGTGAGGCAAGGAGGCACATCATCATCTGAGTGCGAGCAACCGTCGGAGCGCTGCTGCGGTATGAGTCTGCGGCCCTTGCCAGCCTCACAGGACTGGGCTTAAAGGTCGTTTCCGAGATTAGCGGAACCACGGCTGTGCGGCAAGCCGCTCCACCGAGAAACGGGCTAGCGGACTCGCACCGCTATCGTGTTGTCGATCAAGGAATCGGTACGATAGTAAAGCCGACAGAGTTCGGCGGCGACTCGACGTTACCTGCGGCATCTCGCGAGTAGAACTCAACGGTATGGGCGCCGTAGCCCTCTACCGCCAACTCGAAGTCATTCATCCCAGACATCGCCTGCCAGTCCCCTCCATCAACGCGGTAGTGGATGGAGCCGACACCGGATCCATTGTCGTACATAGCCAGCTCGCCAACATAGGTCCCATCCGCCGAGACGATGACGTCCCCGTCCGCCACCGTGAACGTCGACCAAGGAGCCTGCGAGTCTGGCGTGACGTTGGAGAGAACGGCCTCCCAAGTAGCAGGCAGACACTCTGTGCCGAGGTTGTCGACGGCCGTCACGGTCAGTTGCGCCGTGCCGGTTCCCCATCGCGGTGGCGGGATGTGCAGGCGCAGGGTGGCCTCGTTGCTGGTACCCGTCCCCACGCTGCCATCCGCGCCGTTGAGCGTGTACGCGAGGGACCCGACTCCTGATCGAAGGTCAGTCGCTGTAACCGTGACCTCGATGGACCCATCTGCGTTGAGCGCCGATTGCTCGAAGGTTATGGTCGGCGGAGTGAGATCGAACTCAACCGTCCCCGTCCCTCTCGCTCCCTCGGCACCCCCGGCGCTGACTGAGTAGTACTCGATGGCGGCCTGTTCGCCAACCGTGCCGGGGTCAACCACGAACGACGCGAGCGCGCCGGCCTGGTAGACCCACTCACCCGCGCCGACCCGGTAGTAGATGCCCGAGGCATCCGTCGCCGATGCGGTCAGCGTCACGCTTGCGGCACCGTCGTAGTAGTCTGGCTGCCCAGGAGCACTAGACTTCACTGTGCCGGGGACCTCGGCGACCGACATCGATGTCGACACGGGCTCTGCAGCTGCCACCGTGAACGTGACCGTCTTGATGCTCTCGGCATTGCCTGCGGCGTCAACCGAGTAGAACCGCAAGGTGCGGTTCTGCGGATCCGCTCCCCACACAGGCGCGGGAACACTGACGGACGCACCGTCCGTCCAGTCGCCACCGTCCAACTGGTAACGGGTGACGGCGACTCCCCATCCGTTCGTATCGGAGGCAGTGAAGGATACGGTGGCCGTTCCAACGTACGAAGCGAGCGCGTTGGACGTAGTGACCGGCGCTACGTAGTCCGGGACCACCCACGAAACGGTGACCGTGCCGTTGCCTGTTGTCACACCAGGCGTCGTACGTTCGGTCACGCCCAAGGAAACCTTGCTCGTGCCACCGGCACCAGCAGCGCCGCCATTCCAACCGCCGCCGCCGCCGCCCCTATAGCTCCATAGGTCCGTCGGCCTTGCAGCCATAGCACCGTTCGGGCTGCGGGTACCTGATCCCGGAGCCCCTCCGCCGCCACCTACGCCACCCACGCCTCCGCCAGCACCGGCACCAGCCTCGGCCAAGACCGTGCCGTCGAGCAGCGCAAGGCTTGACGATCCTCCGCCACTGGCCGCGTAGAGCCCGTAGCCGCTACCACCGTTCGGATAGCCCCCAAGAATGTTCGTGTTGTAGGCCTCTGTGACGCGTCCAAGTCCACCCGCGACCACCTTGAGCCGAGTTGAAGGATTCACGGGGACAAAGGCCTGAATGCTGCCGCCGAGCCCGCCAGACTTGCTACCTGCGGCTCCACCTTGTGCCCCGTACAGGTCGACGATGACCGTCGACACGCCTGCGGGAACGTCAAAGAACTGCTCTCCGCCTGTATACGACCACGTGCGCGATGTGAGGTGGTCCGGCGCTTCGGGACGCACGTCAAACGCGATCGTCGTGTGCGCCTCCTCGTTGTCTACGTCGTCCACCGACCAGAACTCAAGTGAATGCGAACCCTGGGCCGCGGTGATGATCACAGTCCCGGTAGTCGCAATGCCTCCATCGAGCCGATAGCGAGTCGCCGTCACCGGCGAGCCTTCTGAGGTGGCCTTCAGCGTAATTGCCGCCTTGCCCCAGTACGCAGGCTGAGCGTTGGACGTGGTGACCGGAGGCGATTGATCCGGCGTCACCACGAAGGTCACGACGTGGCTGGACTCAGCATTGCCCGCGTTGTCGATCGCGTAGAACTCCAGTCGGTGCGTGAGTGGAACATCGCCGACGCCCGGAATCGTGATGCTGGCACCGGTCTTCTCGGCTCCGCCATCGAGTCGGTAGCGTATGGCCGCAACACCTGAGCCGCCGGTATCCCCCGCGGTCAGGGTGATCGTGGCTCTGCCGATGTAGGTGGACACCGCATTGGAAGTGGTCGATGGCGCGAGTTGATCCACCCACGAGATACTCAGGGATCCATCGCCTCCGGTGACCCCCGGCGTGATCGTGCCTACAAGTGAGCCAATGTAGCTCGTCCCGCCGTTGCCGCCGAGACCCGCGGCGCCACCGGCACCGGCTGTCCAGCCACCACCACCGCCGCCGCCGCCGAACGAAACACCCGTTCCGCCCGTCTGATTTCCGCCGGGACCGCTGGTAGCGACTCCGCCGGGTCCTCCGGATTGACCATTGGCGCCACCGCCACCGGCTCCCGCCTCGAGTAGCACCGTCGAGCCCGAGAGTATGGACGTAGAGCCGCCCCCCTTGCCGCCGCCGTTGTCGGCAGTCCAGTCGGCTGGATTCCCGCCGTTGGGCCATCCGCCCGAGTTCATCCACTGATAGGGGGACAGGGCGTAGCGGTAGCGGTAACCGGCGGTGCCGAGTCGCAGTGTGAGCGTCTGCGACGACGTGACCGGCAACTCGGCCTGAACACGTCCGCCCAAGCCGCCGACCTGGCCCTCTTGCGGGCCACCCCCGGCGCCTGCGGCACCGTACGCATCGACGGAAACGGCGGTCACTCCCGCAGGAACAACGAACGTTTGGTTGGCGCTGAATCGGCCAGCATAGCTCTGACGAATACGCGGCTGCCCTGCCCCGGTCCAAGAGACGGGGACTGCCGGGTTGGTGCCAATCGAGGACTTGTGGCACTTGTAGCAGTTTGTGATGTCCGACTTGACGGCGGACACGTACGAGTACCCGTTGTCATGGCATGTGCAGCCGCCCGCATCGAACACCGCGTCATGTCCTGTCGCAGCGTTCTGGTGGAACGAGGTGTGACACGATCCACACGTCCCATCCCAGGACTGGATCGCCGAACTGACGTTGGACGCCGCGTTCTCGTGACAGAGCGCGCAGTCATTCGCGTGTATCGCAAGGAGGCTCAGGCTGTGACACGACGTACAGTTGACCGTGAACTGGCCGCCCTGATGCATACGCACGCCACCGCTCTGAGGAACCGCGACGTGAGGCGCCTTGAGGTCCCCATGCGGGGCAACCGCGTCGTGGCAGCCATCACAAGCGCTACTGGACGGCTTTCCGTTCCAGTGGCAGACCTGGCAGCTGGTGCGCGTCTGGCCGCCCAGAACAGCCGAGGCGTTCCTGTGGGTCTCGGCGAGGCTCGCGGTTGCTGCGGCCGGATGGCAGCCGACCGCGTAGCAGGTCTGGCCCGCGACCGGCGCGTGGCTCTCGTCGAGGCTCGCATGCATGGCTGCCGAGGACCCGGCCGTGTGGCAGCCGCCCTGCGTGCAGGACTTGTCCCATGCGGGAGTCAGCGTGCTCTTTGGAGTCGGATGGCATGTCTTGCACGATCCTGTGTGGACAGTCGTCAGCAGCGGCAGTGAGTGACAGTCCCCACACGCGACCGGCCCAAAGCTCTGGCCCGAGATCGTCACCGTCTGCGCATCGGGGTTCGCCGTGTGAGACGCGTCGGCCGTCGGATGCGGATTCGCCGTGTCGTGGCAGCTCACGCAGTCGGCGGTCTTGGACCAGTTGGTCTTGTCGTCGTGGCAGAGACCGCACAGCGACCCCGCAGGATAGGCTGCGTGGATGCCGAGCAGATCTGCCCCGTGGCAGTCGGATGCCGTGCACGAAGCGCTTGCGGCGGTCACGGTATGCTTCGCGCTTGCCGTCGAGTGGGTGTTGCCGCTGTGACACAGGCCCGTGCAGCGCTGGTGTGGTGTGGTGACGGACCAGTTGATGCGGGTCGGGTTGGAGTTCCGGTGACAAAGGTCGCAGCTGGTGTCGTACTGAGAGAACCATGCGCCCGTGCCGACATACTTGTTGTGGACGATGTCGAGTCGCCTGGACGCGTCGTGGCAGCCCGCACCGAAACAGTACGTTGTGGTCATCGACGTATGGACGCCGTTTTGGGCGGTGTGGTAGCTGCCAGACGCGTGACAGGTCGCGCAGTCCTTGCTCGCAGGCGTCCCGTCGGCGTGACAGACCAGACAGCTCGTACGCGTCTCTCCGCCAGCGGTCTTGGTCGTCGCGAGACTGTGGATCGCCGACAAGTCGTTATCGGCGTGACACCCGGTGCCGAAGCACGCACTGTTCGCCGAAAGCGGCACGTGAGCTGTGGCGGTAGCGCCGTGCATCTCTGTGGAGGTGCCAGTCTCGTGGCAGCCGCCCTGGACGCAGGACTTGTCCCAGGACGGTGTCAGCGAGGCGCGCGGAGCCGGATGACAGTTCGAGCAGCCAAGTGCTGCCGAGGAGGCCGTCGGCTTGGAGTGCTCAATCCGTACGTCGGCATCATGGCAGTCCCCGCATACCAGTCCGGATGCAGGAAGCGGCGTCGAAGAGACATTCGAGCTGTGCACCCCCTTGTGACTCGTGTCCGCATGACAGGCCGAGCAGGAGGAGTTGCCCACGTGCACGCCGGCGGTGTTGGTGGCGGTGATGG
>CAZIPT010000080.1:0-10228 GCA_964541375.1 uncultured Eubacteriales bacterium | reverse complement strand
GGCTCGATGGAGGCCGTGGTGGCCGACCGCCGCTTCAAACTGCGTCTGGCGACCACCTCGACACCGCACGGCGAAAGCATGATCATCCGGCTCTTGGAGGCCGAGTCGCGCCCCAAACAGCTCTCGGAGCTGGGTATGACTCCCGAGCAGGAGACCAAGATGGTCGGTTTTGCAAACCGCGCTCACGGTTTGGTGTGCGTAGTCGGCCCCACGGGCTCGGGCAAGACCACCACCATCTACTCGCTGGTCTCCCAGATCGACGCCGACCGTCGGTCGATCATCTCCATCGAGGACCCGGTGGAGTACCGCATCCCTAAAGCCAATCAGCAGCAGGTCAACGAGAAGGGCGGAGTCACCTTCGAATCGCTGCTGCGCTCGGTGGTCCGCCAGGACCCCGACGTGTTGTTCCTCGGCGAGATCAGGGATCCGTTCTCGGCGAAGATGGCCATGGACTTCGCGTCGACCGGCCATCTCACCATCACCTCGCTGCACACCACCAACGCCATCACTGCGCTGTTCCGACTTGAGCGACTCGGCGTGAGCCGTGATGTCATGGCCGAGGCGATGCTGGCGATCGTCGCCCAGCGGCTCATCAAGTTGCTCTGCCCGGAGTGCAAGACGGTCGCGCCGATCAGCGCGGAGGAGCGAGCTTGGCTCGAGCCGTTCACGGACGACGTCCCCGAGCAGGTCGCGCACCCGGTCGGATGTCCGAGCTGCGGCAACACGGGCTACTTGGGTCGACAAGGTGTCTACGAGATCTTCGAATTCGACACGGCCGTGCTCGATCTGGTGCGCGATGGCGTCCCGGTGCCCCAGATCAGGCACTTCGTACGGCGACGCGGGGACTACCTGCTCCACAACCATGCGGTCGATGGAGTGCGCGCGCTGCTGTTCTCCCCCGCGGAGGTATGGGAGAAGGTGTTGGTCGAGGAGGCAGAGTACCTCGACGACGATCTCGAACTCATCTCCGCCGCCGCCCAAACAGCTGAGTCACCGGGTACTCGTGCTGATGCTGATGCCTATGCTGATGACCTCGTTTCGCCGGATGCCGCTGCCGTCCTCTCGCCGGATGCCGAGCCCGAGTACGTGTCCGAAGTCGTGGCGTCCCACGGCGCCGCGCGTCAGCCGCTGGTGCTGATCGTCGACGACGACCCCGATGCGCTGGCCGCTCTGCGTACGACGCTCGAGATGTCGGGGTGCGCCACCGTCTCGGCGCCCGACGGTGGGACCGCCCTCCTCGAACTGGGGAAGCGCGCGTTTGACCTCGTCATCGCCGAGCTGCACTTGCCCGGGCTCGACGGTTTCACGCTGCTCCAGCTCATGTCCAAGCAGGATGATCCGCCGCCCGTCATGTTGCTCACCGCGTCCGACTCCCCCGACGACGAGGCCAAGAGCTTCGAACTCGGCGCCGTCGACTTCATGCGCAAGCCCATACGCGACGAAGTCCTGCTCGCCCGGGTCCGCCGAACGCTGCCCCAGATCCAGAAGGGTCCCAGATGACCGAGCAGCCTTCCCCCGGCGGCCTGTGCACCTCGTGCGGCAAGCAGCTCGAGGCCGGCGATGCTTCCACGGCTCCGTACTGCGCTCAGTGTGCGGCCGTCCTCGCCGAGCAAGACCTCGACTCACGCCAGGCGGCGAGCGCCCGCAACCGCCCCGACGAGCAGCACCGTGCCCGTTCAAAGCAGCGAGCGCGGGCCGCCGCATTCTGGCTGCTTGGCATTGCGGCCGTGGCGGTGATCGTCTGGCGCGCGCCGCTGGTTTACTCGGCCGTGCAGCCACCGGCTCCGATTCGCATCGGCGCTCAATCGACCAACGGCCCCGCAAACGAGTGCATCTCCAACCTGTGGACCGCAGCTGGCCGACTCCCTGAAGGCACGAACGCCGCCGACGGCCTGACCTGCCCGGCTAGCGGGCGGCCCTACTTCGTCAGCGGGAATGGGACCGCGATTGTGATCTCGTGTCCCAACCCGGAGAAGCACGGGCTTAGGACTCTCAGCGTCAGCTCTCGGACGCTCGTTCCGGAGGTGAAGTGAGATGACGAGCCGAGATAGTGGCTTCACGCTCGTCGAACTCATGGTTGTGGTACTCGTGATCGCGGCGCTCGTCTTCATCGCCGTGCCGATCTTCTTCGCCGCCACGGCTCGGGCCAAAGCAACCACGTGCCTGGCTAATCGAACGATCGTCGAGCGCGCGGCGCCCGCATACCGTACTGCGGAAGGATTCCCACCCCAGACTCTGCAGGACTTCGTGACGAAGCGGCTGGTGAAGTCGCTGCCAAAGTGCCCCTCAAATGGCACGTACGTGTGGAGCTCGGGCGGGGACAAGCCCGCTGATGACAAGCTTCTGTGTTCGGTGCACTACGCCGGAGCGGCGACTCCTTTGTGGTCCTCGAACTGGGCGGCTGGTGCGCTGCTCAAGACGATCTCGGGGACGTGGAAGCTGGTCAACGGCCAGATGGTGCCGACACCGCCCAACGGCGGACAGGCGCTCTTCACCAGCTCAGTGCCCGCCAACTTCCAGCTCGAATCCACGGCGGTGCTGAACTCCGGCCCTGGATACGGCATGTACTTCCGGTCCACGGCAGTCGCCGGCAAGATCTCTGGCTACTGCTTCCAGTTCGACCCGGGGCTCGGCAACAAGTTCGTGGTGCGCACGGTGACCAACGGGGTGGAGTCCGGACCCATTGCGATCTCATCCATGCCGCCGGGCTACTCGATCTACGGCACCTCCCACAAGACGACGATCACCGCGATCGGCAGCCACATCGTGATCAAAGTGGACGGCGTTCCGGTTCTCGATTTCGTGGACTCCAAATACGCGTCAGGACAGGCTGGCATGCGCGCTTGGTACAACTCGAACGTCGGCTTCAAGGACGTTACCGTCTACAACGCCACACCCTAGCGGCCAGAGCGCGGAAGCTGACCCGAGCGGGCCACGGGCCGCTACCTGCTTGGGTGACCTGTGTGCTTCGTGCGAATTCCTTGGGTGCTCGCCCTCTTCGGCACCGTGTTTGCATTAGTCGGGGCGTACGGCCGGTGTTGATACCTCGGGGAAGCGCAATAGGTGGCGCGACCTGCGATTTCTGGGTATAGTACGCACTGGACTCGTCTTTGGGCGAGGCTTGTTACTTTTGTGCGCTCTTGTGACCTTGATTTGAAGGGTGGAAATGGTTCCGAGTTCGCTGATACGCAACGTACGTAAGGCCGGAACGCTCGCTATCTGTTCGGCGATGCTTCTTTCGGCCACTCCTGCGTTCGCCGAGACGGTCACGACCACTCCCACCCCCGCGCCGGTCGCACCGGCTGCTCCCGCAAAGGCCTCTCCCGCTGCTCCGGAAGTCCGAGCGCCCGCCAACACCAACTCCGTGATCACCACGCCGCTCAATCAGCAGACCGAGGCTTTCCGCCAGGCCCTGGCCGAGAAGCAGGCGCGAGTCGACGAGTTCAACGTCCAACTGGACGCCCTCGATCGCGAGCTCGAGATCGCTTCGCAGGAGTACAACAACGCGTCTGACCGCCTCACCGAGCTGAAGAGCAGGGTCCAGGTCGCTCAGACCGATCTCGCCAACGCCCGCCAGGCCTACGATCTGCAGTCTGACGTCCTGTCCCAGAGGGCGGCTTCGAACTACAAGAACGGCAACATGCGGATGTTCGAGGTTCTTCTCGACTCCAAGTCGATGTCTGACTTCGTGGCCCGCGTGAAGTTCCTCAACACCATCGGCATCGCCGACGCGGACATGGCCGAATCGCTCAAGAGCCAGCAGACCCAGCTCGAGAAGCAGGTTGCGGAACTTGAAACCGCCAAGACGCAGGCCGAGTCACTCGAGTTCGAGATGAAGGCACGCCGCATCGAGGTCACGCTCCGCATCGAAGAGCGCCAGAAGATGATGGCATCAGCACAGAAAGACCTGCTGCTTCTGCTCGACAAAGAGGCCGGACGCCGCTCAACCGACCAGACCGCGCTCCTCACCGACGTGCTCTCCGGCGCAAGCAAGGCGGGTATCGTTGTCGAGCCCGGATCGCCCGTCGAGACCGCACTTGCCTACCACGGCGTCCCCTACCTGTGGGCCGGCGCCTCCCCCAGCGGTTTCGACTGCTCGGGTCTGATCCTCTACGTCTACAAGCAGCATGGCGTGAATCTCCCGCACTACTCGGGTTCGCAGTTCCTTCTGGGTGAGAAGGTCGCCGCAGCGGATCTGCAGCCAGGAGACGTCGTGTTCTTTGGCAGCCCGATCCACCACGTCGGCATGTATATCGGTGGCGGTTACTTCCTGCACGCACCGCGCACGGGCGACTTCGTCAAGATCTCCAAGCTGGCCGACCGCAGCGACTTCGCCGGGGCTCGCCGCTACCCGTGGGAGTACCGCGTGAACCCGCCCCTGAACGCGGTGACCACTCCGGCCAAGGCACTGGGTAAGGTCAGGTAGACTCGAGTTCCAATCATCTGCACTCCCTCGAAAGCTCCGCCTAGCGGGGCTTTTGTTCTTTGCCTATGTGTGGAGCGCACCGTCCAGAGGTAGATTGAAGGTACTGCTCACAAAGCCCGCGGCCGCGACGGTTCGTTCTTCGCGACCAGCCGAGAGGACCGCTTGGTGAATGACCTCATCACCGCCGCTCTGAACGCGGCGACGCTCGCTGGCGCGTCCTATGCCGACGTGCGCATCGTCGACACCTCCAGCGAAACCATCCGGGTCGCGTCCGGCCGCGTTGAGGCTGTGGAGCGATCCGATAGCTTCGGCCTGGGTGTCCGGGCGCTGACTGACGGCGCATGGGGGTTCGCTTCCTCGCGTGAGGTGACCGCCGACGAGGCGGTCCGGGTTGCTCGGCAGGCGGTGGCGATCGCACGCGCGAGCGCGCTGGTGAAGGCGGCTCCGGTCGAGTTGGCACCTGTCGGGGCGGCCAGCGGTACCTGGTCGTCGACGTTCGCAATCGACCCCTTCGCGGTCTCGCTCGAGGACAAGCTCGCACTGCTTATCGCGGCAGACGAGGCGATGCGCGCCGAACCGCTGGTCGGCGTGACCAAGGCGCATCTGGGATTCTTCCGGGAGCGCAAGTGGTTCGGCTCGACCGAAGGCGCGCTCACCGAGCAGTTCGTTGTGGAGTCGGGCGCCGGGATAGTCGCCTACGCCATCGCCGACGGCGAGATGGTCAGCCGGTCCTACCCCAACTCGCACGGCGGCGGATCGTCGCAGGCAGGCTGGGAGTACATAGCCGGGCTGGACCTGGTGGGGCACGCTCCCCGCGTCGCCCAGGAGGCGGCAGCGCTCCTCTCGGCTCCGTACGTGGAGCCCGGAGTCCGCGACGTGGTCATCGATGGCGGTCAGATGTCGCTTCAGGTCCACGAGTCTATCGGCCACCCCACTGAGCTCGACCGCGTTCTGGGCGAGGAGGCCGCGTTCGCCGGAACGTCGTTCCTGCGGCTCGAGGACGTCGGATCGCTGCAGTACGGGTCGCCGATCGTCACCGTGACCAGCGACTCGACTGTGGCCGGTTCGCTCGGCAGCTTTGGGTGGGACGACGAGGGGGTGCCGGCGCAGCGCGACTACCTGGTGCGCGACGGCATCCTGGCGGGCTTCCAGAGCTCCCGTGAGACAGCGCCCGTCATGGGCCGCGCAAGCAACGGCTGCATGCGCGCCGACGGATGGAACCGGATTCCGCTCGTGCGCATGACCACGGTCTCGCTCGAACCGGGCACCTGGGACTTCGACGACCTGATCGCCGACACCGAAGGCGGGCTCTACATCGAGACCAACAACTCGTGGTCGATCGACGACAAGCGCCTCAACTTCCAGTTTGGCACCGAGATCGGGTGGGAGATCGAGAACGGCGAGCTGGGGCGCATGGTCAGAAGCCCCAACTACACCGGCATCACACCGGTCTTCTGGAACAGCTGCGATGCGATCTGCTCGGCGAAGCACTGGCAGATCTGGGGACTGAACAACTGCGGCAAGGGAGAACCGATGCAGGTCGCTCACGTGGCGCACGGCGCCGCGCCCGCCCGCTTTCGGGGCGTGCAGGTGGGGGTGGGACGCTGACATGCTGATGACTCCCCAGGAGGCACGCGAGCTCGCCCGCGCAGTCGTCGCCATGACCGCTGCCGATCAGGCGGAGGTGCTGGTGGGCGCGGATTCGAGCGCGCTGACGCGCATCGCCAACAACCGCATCAACCAGAACGTCGCCGAGGAGAACGTCGTCGTCAGTGTGCGCGCGGTGCTGGGCAAGCGCGTCGGCGTCGCAAGCACCAACCGGCTCGACACCTTCTCGCTGCAGGCCACCTGCGACGCGGCCGTGCGTGCAGCGGGAGTCGCGCCCGAGGACCCCGCGTTCCCGGGACTGCCCGGCCCGGCGCCCATCGCGCACGCCGATCGCGCCGTCGCAGCCACGCGCGAGTTCGATGCCGAGGCGCGCGCTGCCGCTGCCGGCGCGATCGTGGCCGAGTCGGCAAGCCGCGGACTCACGGTCGCCGGCAAGGTGCGGTCCGCCGAGCACACCACCGCCGTTGCGAACTCGCTGGGTGTGGATGTCGGCGCCAGCGTGACCGGCGCGCAGGCCACGGTGCTCTCGATGGGCGAAGCCACCGGCAGCGGCTGGGCGTCGTTCCTTGGCGCTGACGCGAGCAGGATGAATCCGACAGCGCTGGGGGCCGAGGCGGCAGATCTCGCGCTTCGCTCGGCGAATCCTTCCGCACTCGAGGCCGGCGACTACCGAGTGGTGCTCGCTCCCGAGGCGGTGGCGGACCTGCTCGACTTCCTGGCATACGTGGGGTTCTCGGCGAAGGCGTACCACGAGGGCCGCTCGTTCCTGAGCGGGCATCTGGGCGAGAAGCTGATGAGCGAGCAGGTCAGCATCGTCGATGATGCACTTGCGGACTTCGCGATGGGGACGACGTTCGACTACGAGGGACAGCCCAAACTGCGGGTCGAGATGATATCGCGTGGAATCGCGACGGCGCCGGTGACCGATTCGTACTGGGCGGCCAAGACCGGCCTGCCCAACACCGGCGATGCGCTTCCCGCCCCCAACTCTTTCGGTCCGGCGCCTCTCAACATGGCGATGGAGCCGGGCGAAGCGACGATGGACGAACTCATCGGCAGCGTCACTCGCGGCTTATACGTGACGCGCTTCCACTACGTCAACGTCGAGGATCCCATCAGCGTGCTGCTCACGGGCATGACCCGCGACGGTACCTTCCTGGTCGAGAACGGCAAGCTCACGCGGCCGCTCAAGAACCTGCGCTTCACGCAAGGTGCTGTGGAAGCGCTCGCCGGTTGCGAAGGAGCGACGGCCGCGCGCACGTTCGTGGGTACGGAGGAGGGCGCGTCCTACGTCCCCGGGCTGTTGCTCGCGAAGTTCTCTTTCACCGGGCAGACGTCTTAGACCGCCGAGCGCGAGAACGCTACTTGGGCGCCTCGGCCTGCTCCCGGTGACAGCTCCGGCAACCCGCCTCCACCTTCTTGGCGGAGAGCTTGGGATGCTTGTCGGAGAGCTTGCCGGAGTCCAGCTCGGCCTTGCTGAGCGCGGGTGGCATCGAGCAGCCGGCCAGAGCGAGCACCGAGATGACGGCGAGAGCCAGTCCCGGCAGATGCTGAGCGAGCGGGGGACGAGCGCGCATGGCGGCGGTTTCTCCTTCGAGGAAGTAGTCAGAACAGGCGAAGGTCTTCGTCGCCGAGTATACTAATCAAGCTGACATGTCGGACAGTGAACGGGTCTGTTTGCCTTAATGCTGACTTCTCATCGCAGGACTCTCGCTCCGTGTGACCCGCTCCCGCACTCTTGCGGTTGGGCTAACGCGTGATGCGCCCCAACCAGCGTCCCCGGACCGGACAGCGCCGAGACGGCGGAGTCCGAGTCATCCGCACCGAATACGTCCGCTACCCCGGCCACGAGCATCCGCTGATCGACGAGATCGACGACGGCTCGATGGGCTCGGGCGGGGCAGGCGGCCGCTCGACGCCCCCGGCACCTGACGACCCCAACGCCCCCGGCGGAACCCGGCTGCGCGTACGCGACACCGGACTTGCGCTTGAGGGCCGCGCCGCCCGCTCGGAGCGGCTCCGCGCCCGCAGTCGACGCCGCACGGTCATGATCGGCGTCGCCGTGGCGGCGGCGCTCCTACTTGCGGTCATCGGCTGGCGCTACGCCTCCGATAAGCGCGCAGCGAGCCTTCCGCTCGACGCGTCGTCATCGTCCTCGGCGGCCAACGGCCCACTGGGCGCGGCCCACGCTCAGGCTTCGACAACCGGCGCGACCTTCCGAGCTGTGGCGCCCGATCCCACGCCCATCTTCGCATCCTACGGCCGCCTCAAACTCCGTCTGCCGGTCGAGACCAAGCGCCTGTCCGAGATCGGCTTCCACCAGGCGTCGTACCCATGGGCCATGCGGATGAAGACGCCACTGAAGGACGCCGCCAACGCCGACGTTCGCGGCAAGAGAGGCACCGGCCGAGAAACCAGCACGCAGCCCACGGGAGCCGACGCCGTTCTTGTCGGCAAGGTGATACGCATGTGGCGCAACCGCCCGGGCAAGCCTGATACGGCGGCCGACGTGGGCGCCAAACCCGGCTCGGCGGTCATGAGCCCGGTCACGGGCACAGTGGTCAAGATCAAGTCGTACAAGCTGTACGGCAAGTGGGCGGACTACGAGATGCACATCACGCCGGACGGCTTCGACAACATCGACATCGTGATGATCCACATCGCAGAGCCCACGGTGAAGGTCGGTCAACGCGTCGACGCAGGAGTCACACGCGTGGGCGCCGTGCGCAAGCTGTCGGACAAGATGACCGACCAGCTCGCGCAGTACGTCAAGGACGGCGGCGACCACGTGCACCTGCAGGTCAACAACGCCAACTACCCCGGCTACAAGGGGCTGGATGGTGCCGTCGAGCCCGAGGAGCCCACCGCGACGACGGACACCGGGGGATACTAGTCGCCGTCGCTGCTGTCGACCGGCCGGTCGACGAAGCCGCGGAACCGCCGGTCGAACTCGGAGCGAACCAGCATTACGCGCCGGTCGCACCCCGTGCATCGCAACCCGATGTCCGCACCGACGCGCACGATCTCCCACTCGTTGACGCCGCAGGGGTGCGGCTTCTTGAGCCTGACGACGTCGCCCAGCTTGACGGGTGTGATCGGGATGGCCATCGGTGCCTTTCTCGGCGAGCGGATCCTGTGGTCGCGTGACTCGGGCAGACCCGCGCGGCCGAATCGTCGTGGCGGGAGCGCTCGTGCGGTATAAGGGAGTATAGCGCCGCCAGTGAGGCGGCCGAACTCCTCGGCCTGCGGGGTCGAGAGCCCGGCAAGGAAGGAAGACCATGCACACTCCTGCGATTCTCTCGGTCCTGGGCGAGGACTGCGTCGGCATCGTCGCGGCCGTCTCGGCGGCGCTCGCCGAGTCCAACACCAACATCGAAGACATCCGGCAGACCATCATCGGAGGCATCTTCTCGATGACGATGCTCGTCACGGTCAACGAAGACGCGACGCCCTTTGACGAGGTCCAGCAGCGGCTCTCCGAAATCGGCGAGCGCATGGGGCTGCAGATCACGCTCCAGCGCGAAGACGTCTTCCGGTTCATGCACCGCATCTAGCCCGCCTCGGCACGACCGCCGCTCCTCAAAAGACGCAACCACCGCCCCGACGAAAGGCCCCTACTCGTGCAGATCACGCCAGAAGAGATCGTCGAGACACTGACGATGGTCACCCAGCAGAACCTGGACGTGCGGACCGTCACCCTCGGCCTGTCGCTCTCGCGGTGCGCCGACTCCGACATCGACGTCATGGCCGCCCGGGTCTACGAGCGCGTGACCCGTGCCGCCGAGAAGCTCGTGCCGGTTGCCGAGCAGATCGAGCGCGAGTACGGCATCCCCATCGTGAACAAGCGCATCTCGGTGACGCCGGTCGCCCAGCTCGCCGCGGCCACCGACGCCGAAGACATCTCGCCCCTCGCGCTCGCGCTCGACCGCGCCGCTCACGAAGTGGGCGTCGACTTCATCGGCGGCTTCTCGGCGCTCGTGCACAAGGGCACCGGCGACGGCGACCGCAGGCTGATAGCGTCGATCCCCGAGTCGCTCGCGGCCACCAAGCGCGTCTGCGCGTCGGTCAACGTCGCCACGACGCGCGCGGGCATCAACATGGGCGCCGTGCTCGACATGGCGCACGTCATCCGGCGCTGCGCAGAGCTCACAGCGAAGCAGGACTGCATCGCGGCCGCCAAGCTTGTGGTGTTCG
>CAZIPT010000079.1:0-10291 GCA_964541375.1 uncultured Eubacteriales bacterium | reverse complement strand
CGAGATCTGATAGTCCTTGGGCATGTCGGGATAGAAGTACTGCTTGCGATGGAACTGGCTCCAGTGCGCGATGTCGCACTCGGTCGCCAGCCCTGCCAAGACGGTGTGCTCGATAGCGATCTGATTTGGAACCGGGAGCGCGCCCGGTAGCCCCAGACACACGGGGCATGTACGCGTGTTGGGCTCTCCGCCGAAAGCGACGGGGCATCCACAGAACATCTTGGTGTTCACAGTGGTCAGTTCTGTGTGAATCTCGAGGCCGATCACGGCCTCCCAGTCCACCATGACCTCGCCGAGACGGTCTTTCGCCATGTACAAAGCTCCTTGTCGGTGACGTGCGTCGTGGCCCGGAGTGACGAGCCGCAGAGTGTGGAACAGTGGTGTGGGCACGATTCTACCCGAGCCGGTCCTTTTCGGCCTACGCGCCCGTCACCAACATCGCGCGATCGATGACGGCCGAGCGGCTCCTCGGGTATACACGGGAAGAACGCGATGCAGTGACCCGACCGGGTTCCGCGTTCGGCCGTTCACCCAATCGTGACTACGAGGAGGATTCTCATGGCATCCGACGACCTGAAGAACCCCGGCAAGAAGACCCCTGACGTCCCGGAGGCTCCACGAGGCGCGGGACTCCCGCCGACGTCTCCCACACCCGCCGAGACGGGCAAGACCGAGCTGCCCGAAATCGCATCACACGTCTCGGGAACGGTTGAGTCCGAGACGATCCAGGCGAATCTCAGTGCTATCGCGACCGCACAGGCGGGCTCGCTCGAGGCCGTTGGCAGCGCCGTCGGATTCGCAAACATCAGCGGAGATGCCACGGTGACGGCTTCGGCGGCGGCGGTAACGTACGCGAAGGGCAACGTCACCGTGCGTCAGTCCTACACCAGTGCGGTGCTCGCCGGGGGCGACATGGACATCTCGCAGGCAGGTGCCCCGCTCATCGTCGGCAAGCAGCTCAGCGTGCAGCAGGGCGGAGCACTGGTCATGCTCTCCGGCGAGGCAGCCGTCTCAAACGGTTTCGTCGGCATCCTGCTCAGCCCCAAAGCCACCGTCTCGGAAGACTCGCGCGTCCTCATCGGCCCCAAGGCAGCGCTCATCATCGCGGCTGCACTTCTGGGAGGGTTCGGCGTCGTGGCACTGGTCATGGCGCTTGGCGTGCGGCGCGTGATGAGCTGGCGACCGCAGATCAACGTCCCCCCACTCCCTAGCGTGGCCGGAATCCAGGAGAGGATCCAGAAGCTGCGAAGCGAGCACAACCTCTAGCCGATCGCGGTGCGAAAGCGCATTCTCCACCGGCGGGGGTATATTCTGAACGGCGAGTCCTTTGTGAATCGGAGAACCTGGAGGAACCATGTCTGACGAGAAGAAGGCTGACGGCTCCCTCGACCCGGCGGGTATGGTCGAGAAGGCATTCCTGCTTGGTATCGGCGTGCTTGAGATGACCAAGGAGAAGACGCAGGACTTCGCCAACGAGCTGATCGAAAAGGGCAAGGTCTCCCAAGGCGACGCCAAGAAGGTCGCCGACAAGTTCACGGAGATGGCCGACGAACAGCAGAAGACGCTCCGCAAGACCGTGGCCGCCGAAACGGACAAGGTGCTCAAGACATCCGGCGTCGCCACAAAGGCCGAGATGGACGACCTGAAGGCCCAGATCGCCGAGCTCAAAGAGATGCTCTCCGGCACCCACAAGCCCTCCGCTCCTTCCGAGGAGCCCGCGGCCGAGTAGCGCTATACCGCCCCACGGAAGACATGCGGCGCCGGCACGCCGCTTCCGACCGTACGCCCCTATCGACGCATCGGGAGTCGCATGCCTCCATACAAGCACCTCGACCGGTACCGTCAGATCGTAGGAGTCCTCGCCGAAGAGGGTCTTGACAGTGTCCTCGACGTCACGGGCTTGCGTCGTTTCCAGCCGGTCAGCCAGCGTCTGAGACCTGAACGAGAGTGCCCCGAGCCGTTCGGCGTGAGGCTACGGCACACGCTCGAACGTCTCGGCCCCACGTTCGTCAAGCTCGGTCAGGTCGCGTCGACACGGCCGGACCTCATCCCTGAAGACACAATCGACGAGCTGCGTCGTCTGCAGGACGACGTCGCGCCGTTTCCCGATCTCGTGGCACATGCGTTGATCGAGAGCGAACTCGGCGCGCCCCTAGACGAGCTCTTTGTGGACTTCGAGCCCACCGCGTTTGCCGCCGCCTCTCTTGGCCAGGTATACGGCGCCATGGTCGCGTGCGAAGCGTCGAATGCCGTGCCCGACACCGTGGACGACCGGCCTACCGACGCTGAGGGAGACGCGTCGGCTGCCTCGGTGGAGTCTCGAGTGCGTGTGTATCCCGTCGTGGTCAAGGTACAGCGCCCGGAGGCCCCGGGCAGCGTGGACACGGATCTCGATATTCTCGTCACTCAGGCCCGTTTCGTGACCACCCACTCGGAGCTGGGAGAGCGCTACGACGTCACTGAGATCGCCACCGAGTTCGCCGACGCGGTTCGCGGCGAGCTCGACTACATCGGCGAAGCGAAGAACGCCGAACGGCTCGCCCACATGTTCCGGGACGACGACACGGTCGCCTTCCCTCGGGTGTATTGGGAGTACACGACTACCCGGGTGCTGACGCTCGAGCGCATCATCGGCATCCCGTTCAACCGGCCGGACCTGCTCGACGACGCGGGAATGGACAGGCCCCGACTGGCCCAGCGTGGCATCTACTGCTATCTCTCTCAAATCTTCGAGCACGGGTTCTATCATGCGGACCCGCACCCGGGAAACCTGTTCGCTCTACCCGACGGGCGGGTCGGATTCACTGACTTCGGTCGATGCGGCACGATCTCGAAGGTCGGCCGAGACCAGCTCGCAGACCTGTTCATGGCGATCATCGACGATGACAGCGGGCTGGCGGTAGACACACTGCTCAACGCGGCAGGCAACCCAGGAGATATCGATGTGGCCGAATTGGAGCGAGAGGTCTCCCGGCTCATCACCAAGTACTACAACAAGTCCCTGCAGGACATACGGATGGGCGAGCTCATCAACGAAGTCATGGGCCTGGTTCGAAACCATCACCTGGTCCTTTCATCCGAACTCGCGATGCTCTTGACCACCCTGGTGGTACTCGAGGGTCTCGGCCGGTTGCTGGATCCCAAGTTCGACTTCGTCTCCGTCACCGCCCCCGTCGCCCGCCGAATCACCGCCGAGCGACTCTCCCCGCAGGCGGTCTCGCGTACGCTCACGCAGTCGCTCAGGCGTATCGCCCAGATGGGCAAGGACATCCCCGAGTCTCTAACGCGCTTCCTGCGCCGCGCGGGCCAGGGCGAGTTCCGCATCGCCGTTCACCCCACGGGCTTCGACCCGATCATGAAGCGACTCGAAGAGGCGACCAACCGCGTCTCGTTCGCGCTGGTTGTCTCGGCGTTCGTCATCGGACTCTCGGTCTTGCTCTCGCGCACTCCGCTGCCGGACGGATTCGTCTGGGTCGCTCGCCTCGCGTGGGCCGCGGCTGTAGGGGTGGGCTCGTGGTTCTTCATCTCAAGCCTTCTCGCCCGCTGGGGCCGTAAGTAGACCCACACAACTGCCGAGAAGACGATGGAGGCGGCCCCCCGGGGGGCCGCCTCCATCGATTCTGTTGGATCCTGCGGCATCTAGACGAGCGCGCCCCTGATCTTCTCGATCGCCGACTGCTCCTGATCATCGACGGCGCCCGATGACTCAGCTGCGGCCTGAGCGACACCCAAAACAAAGCCCTTGAACGCATCGAGCTCATCGGCCGCCGTGTCGGCGACGATCCGCGACGCATCGGCGACCGTCTCAAGCACCGCGTTCTCGAAGGCGGCAGCGTCGCTCGGGTTCAGCTTCTCGTGCTTGGTCCCCCCGGCAGCCGCCAGATCGCGCACGAGCGTGCTCGGGCTTTCCTTCACCTGTGCGGCGATGTACTTGGCGGTCGCGGTCGCCTCTTTCATGGTCTCCCAGAAGTGCGCCCCATTGGAGAAGGCGACGAACGCCATCGTGTCCTGGACGGCGAACCGGAGTTCCTGCCACTGCTCGTCGGTGAAGTCTGACTTCGTTGCCATGCGCTGCTCCTTCTGTGGACGGATAGGGTGCGCGGGGTGTCCCCCCGGAAACGCCGTGAGCTATACCGCGACCAACGGGCTCTTCAGATCGAGCGCCAGGTCCCCCTCTATCGCTGCCGCGGCGCTAAACACCTTCGCCTCGGCGAAGTAGTCTCCGATGATCTGCAAGCCGATCGGCATGCGCGACCCACCAACCTCATGAAAGCCGCAGGGGACGCTGATCGCGCAGTTGCCCGCAAGGTTCACCGGGATCGTGTAGATGTCGGCGAGGTACATCGACAGCGGGTCGGCCTTCTCACCGAATGTCCACGCTACCTGGGGGCTTGTGGGCGTGAGCAGCACGTCGAAGCGCTCGAACGCCGCCGAGAACTCACTCGCGATCACCGTACGCGCCTTCTGCGCCTGGCCGTAGTAGGCGTCGTAGTAGCCGGCCGAGAGCGCATAGGTGCCGAGCATTATCCGGCGCTTGGCCTCAGGTCCGAACCCTTCGGCGCGTGAGCGCATATAGAGGTCGAGCACGTCGGTCGTGTTCTCGGCTCGGTGCCCGTAGCGAATGCCGTCGAAACGAGCGAGGTTCGAGGACGCCTCGGCGGGGCCAACGATGTAGTACGCGGACAGCCCATGCTTGCTGGTGGGAAGATCGACCTCATCGACGGAGGCGCCCATCGCCGCGTAGCGCGCCGCGGCGTCAAGAACGCTCTGTCGCACCTCGGGCGTCACACCTTCAAGGTCGAGCAGGTCGCGGACTATGCCTATCCTCATGCCCACGACGTCGGCGCCTTGAGCGGCACTGACGAACTCCTCGGTCGGTCGATCGGCCGACGTCGCATCGTGTGGATCCTTGCCGCAGATCGCCGAGAGAACGCGCGCGCTGTCCTCCACCGTCCGAGAGAAGGGACCGATTTGATCCAGGCTCGAAGCGAAAGCGACACAACCGTAGCGACTCACACGGCCATACGTGGGCTTGAGAGCCACAGTCCCGGTCAGTGAGCCGGGCTGGCGTATCGACCCGCCCGTGTCTGATCCCAACGTCACTGTCGCCAGTCCAGCCGCGACCGCCGCGGCACTCCCGGCGCTCGATCCCCCGGGCACACGACCCGTGTCCCAGGGATTCCTCGCGGGACCCGTCGCGCTGGTTTCGCCGGAGCTTCCAAACGCGAACTCGTCCATGTTGCATTTTCCGAGCGGGATCACGCCCGCCTGAACCAAACGCGCGACCGCGGTGCAGTCGTACGGACTCTCGAACCCCGCCAGAATGCGGCTGGAACACGTCGTGCGAGTGCCCACCAGGTTCATGTTGTCTTTGAACGCCGCAGGCACGCCGGCGAGCGGCGGCAGCTCGCCGCCCGCAGCGACCAGAGCGTCGATTCTCGTTGCAGCGGAAAGTGCGAGTTCCGGCGTCACCTGGTTGAACGCGTGCACCGACGGCTCGATGGCCTCGATTCGGGCGAGCATCGTAGTGGCGACCTCGACCGCCGAGATCTCCTTGTTCGCGATGGCCCCGCGGATCTGCTTCGCATCGGCCGAGGCAAGATGCAGGTCGCTCACGCCTCATCACCGCCGCCAACGATCTGTGGGATGACGAAAGCGCCAGCTTCCGACTGGGGGGCGTTCATGACCGCTACCTCTTGAGGGAAAGACGGAACGACCAGGTCCGGCCGAGTCACGTTGAGCACCTTGATCGCGTGGGCCATTGGCGCGACATCACCTAGGTCGAGTCGCTGGATTTCGTCGATATGGCCGAGTATCGAGTTGAGGTCGGATCGCATCTCTTCCACCTCGGGGTCCGTCAAGGCGAGACGCGCGAGCATCGCGACGTGTCGAACGTCGTGCTCCGAGAGGGACATGCGGGAATCCTTTCGCGCTGGCCAGCACCGCCACTTCCGTACAGCGGCCGCAGCTGGGTTCTGGTGAGTCGGATGCGACCCATGATACCCGAGCGGCGGTACGGTCGCTCCCGTGTCAGGCGGCGCGCGGAGACGCTCAGCGCGCGACGAAGAATCCGGCACCGACCGCGGCCGCATTGTAGAGAACGTGCAGCAGGATGGCCGGCCACAAGGACCTCCGCGTCCATGCAAGCCAGCCGAGTGCGATTCCCAGCACGAAGGTGGGAGGGAACAGCCACAGGCTGAAGTGGTATGCGGCGTAGATCATCGCCGATCCCGCGACGGCCGGCCACATCCCCCACCGAGCGCCGAAGACCGGCAGCACGACCCCGCGAAACGCAAGCTCCTCGACGAGCGGCGCCACGAGCGCGACCAGCAGGATCGAGAGAGCCAGTCCCACTCCTCCGGTACCGAAGACCGCCGAGAGGTCGCTGGAAAGTCGGGCGGGCTGTGTGAGCCCTACGGACTGCATGGCGAGACCGTACGCGATCGCGAAGACCTCGGTGCCCGCGAGCAGCGCCACCACCAGGCCGAGCGACCCGGCCGCGGAAGGTGCGGGGGCGGTCTTGTCGGCGGAGGGCGCTCCGCCCGCGAGGCCAAATGCAGCCGATAGGGTCGCGCCATGTCGTGCAGCGAGCCAGGCGAAGGCGGCGATCTGGACGCTGTAGTAGACGCCCAGCACTGCAGCTCGAACTAGGGTGCGCC
Organism: uncultured Eubacteriales bacterium; assembly: GCA_964541375.1. GTDB lineage: Bacteria > Actinomycetota > Coriobacteriia > Anaerosomatales > JAAXUF01 > JBAXEO01. The sequence continues at coordinate 3,632 of CAZIPT010000079.1, read as the reverse complement.
CGGCGGCAGGCATGAGCCCGACCGCGTGCAGCCCGAGTGCCGCGTCCTTGGCCAGCACCGTCAGGAGCAGCATCACCAGCACCAAGACGAGGTCCGCAAGGCCCCAGCTCACTGAGCCCGGCTCGAACGGCGGGTCGATAGCGGTGACACGAGGGGCCTTATCACGCCGAAAAGCAAAGGGTGTCGCCCTAGAGGCCACAGGGCTGCCGGACGGAGCGGCAGGCGAGACCGCCGATTCCGCGCCAGCAGCACTCACGGCCACCGCCGCCCCGGCCGCGGTGGCCGGCGCGGACTCGGCAGCGCGCCCGCCGGGAAACGCCGGCTTGCCCGCGTACGCAACCGACTTCCCGCGCGCCTTCGTGGCCTGCAGGGCCGCCTTGCGCACCGCCTTCGCTTCAGCGCGCGATCCCACGACCACCTTGCTGGTGTCGCTGACCGACACACCGAGCGCCTCGCCGCGTGCGGGTACAACGGTGCGCTGGATCGCCTGTCGTCCGCACGCGTCAACGCACGCGAAACAGTGCGTGCATCGGCTCCAGTCGACCCCGATATAGGAAGGTCCGATCCTCAGGGCGTCTTCCCGACACGCGGGGACACACCGTCCGCAGTGGTCGCACCGGTCCGGATTCAGCGCCAGGTGCGCGCCGACGCTACTCACCAGACACCTGACGACTTGGATGCGAGGATCGCCACCAGGCCGATTGCGTTGAAGGCAGCGTGTGCAACCATCGCCACCCGTAGCGAACGCGACTTCATGAACAGCCACCCGAAGAGCAGCCCGACTACCATAAGCGGCACGAGGCCCACTACGCTCAGATGCACGGCCGAGAAGATCGCCGCCGAGGCGACCAGCCCCACCGTGATACCCCACCGCTCGCCCAGCGACGGCAACAGAACGCCGCGGTAGACGATCTCCTCGGCAACGGGCGCGGCCACTACAAGCAGCACTACCGTGACGGCGACCCCTACCGGCCCTCGCGCCAACAGCGTATAGACGGCGACATTCTCTGCCGGCATCCTGACTCCGAGAGCGGTCAGCACCATCACGTACCCCGCCGAGAACACCCAGCCCACGACCGCCGAGCCCACCGCGGCCGCGTACCAGCGCGAGCTGGCCGTGCGGGAGAGACCGACAGCCTCACTCAGGCGGAGTCCTGAGGTGGTCGACATCCCCCATACGATACCGACGAGCGCTGCGTACAGTCCCAGCAGGACGCAGCCGGCGGCGATGGTATGCTGCGCAGCGCCCCAGGTCGTCGTGCCCATCTGCGACACGATCGCGCCGGCCAGAAGCGTTAGTGTCAGCGCCACCAGCACGAGCCCGATTGCAGACCGCACGCTCCAAGGCGCCACGACCAGGCCGCTGTCCGAGCCAGCCGCCCCGAACGGCCGTGGATCAAGATCGCGATCGGGAATCACATCGCTCACGCTGGCCGTCCCTCGCCGAGCAGCTCGCGATAAGCGCTGAGCGGCGAGGCCTTCCTGAGGAGCAAAGCCGCGCGCGGGTAGTCACCCTCAAGCGCCACACGCGCGATCGCGTCGCGCTCCGTCGGAGCGGCGGCGCCGATTACCGCGAGATCGGCTGACATGCGTCTTGTCTCGGCATGACTGATGCGAAGAAGCCGCCACCCGAATGCAAGAAACACTGCCAGGCACACAAAGGCGAGCCACTCGAACAGCGAGAGCCACGGCAGGCCATACTCGCCGCGATAGAACGGAACCCACACGATACGCACAGGAAGCCAGTACAGTCCCGACCACAAGAACCCGGCGAGAAGCCCCGGCATCAGGAGCACGGCCACACAAGCCGCCAACAGCGCGCGGTAACGGGACGCCTCGCCCGTGAGCTCATCCTCGAGCCGGGCTAGCAGCTCCGCGGGCTCAGGACTCAACAGGGCCCATGCTGCATCCGGCCGATAGCGCATCACAGTGGGAATCGTGAGCGCGTAGATTCTGAGCAACCTCAGGTCCCCGCGGACACGCCGCGATGTGCTCACTGTCCACGCTCTTCCAACGGGGGCTGACCCGACTCAAGGATGCCGACCAGATCCTCCTCGCTGAGCACGGGCACGCCCAACTCCACCGCCTTTTCATACTTGCTTCCGGCGTCCTCACCTGCGACGACAAACGACGTCTTCTTGCTGACGCTTCCTGACACCTTGGCGCCCAACTCCTTGAGCGCGGCTGTGGCCTGGTCGCGCGTGAACCGTGAAAGTGCACCGGTCAACACGAAGGTTCGTCCTGAAAGCGTCTGGGGACGCTGGGGGCCGGTCGTCGCGTCTTCCATGACGACGCCCGCAGCCCGAAGACGCGCGATCACCTCAAGATTCACCGGGTTTCCGAAGAAGGCACGCACGCTCGAAGCGATCTTGAGCCCGACGCCGTCCACCCGGGCAAGCGGATCGGCCGCCAGAGCCACGGCCGCCGAGACGGTCTCGCTTGCCTCTCGAGTCTCAGCAGTCGCGGCAACTTGCAGCGCTTCGATGCTTCGAAACTCCGACGCAAGGGCCTCGCCCACGGTGCTTCCCACGTGCCGGATGCCCAGGCCGAATAGCAGGCGCGAGAACGGTCTGCGCTTCGAACTCTCAATCGCCGAGACCAACTTCTCGGCCATGGTGCGTCCCAGAACCACGGCGGTGCCGTCCTGCCTGAGGCGTCCCATGTCCAGCTCGGCCAGCTGCGCCACCGTCAGCGAGTAGTAGTCAGCGACGTCGCACAGTAGTGCGGAGTCGACCAATCGCGCGACGATCTCCGGACCCATCCCGTCGATATCAGCGGCTCCGCGGCTCGCCCAGTGGGCCAGACGCTCAAGCTGCTGGGCAGGACAAGCTACGTTCGTGCACCGCACCGCGACTTCGCCGGCCTCTCGCCACACCGGTCCGCCGCAGCTCGGGCAGGCGTCCGGCATCGACCAGGGGCGTGCATCTGCAGGACGCATCCCCGGCACCGGGCCGACCACCTCGGGAATCACGTCGCCCGCCTTGCGCACGACGACGGTGTCCCCCACACGCACGTCCTTGCGACGAATCTCGTCTTCGTTATGGAGTGTGGCGCGGGCAATGGTGGAGCCCGCGACCTTCACGGGCGCGAACTCCGCAAGTGGCGTGAGCACGCCGGTTCTTCCTACCTGCACGCGGATGTCAGTGAGGACGGTCGTCTTCTCCTCGGGCGGGAACTTGTACGCGATGGCCCATCGAGGCGCTTTGCTCGTGAATCCCAGCTCGTCCTGCAAAGCGAGGGAGTCCACCTTGACCACTACCCCGTCGATCTCGTACGGCAGTCTGTCTCGGCTGGCCAGCGCCCGCTCACAGAAAGCGCGGACCGCCGACTCGTCGCTGCACACTTCCACGTCCGGATTGACTCGGAACCCCGCATCGCGCAGCCAGGCCAGAACCCCACTCTGCCGATCGATTCCCAGAAGCTGCGGTCCTTCGATGGCATAGACGAACGTCGCCAGGTCCCGCGACGCGGTGATCGCGGGGTCCTTCTGCCGCACCGCTCCAGCCGCCGCGTTTCGCGGGTTGGCGAACTGCGCGTTGCCCGCCAGCTCCTGCTCCGAGTTGAGCCGATCGAATCCGAGCTTCGGCATGTAGACCTCGCCCCGCACCTCCACCTCGGCCCCACCCGCGACC
>CAZIPT010000078.1:0-10546 GCA_964541375.1 uncultured Eubacteriales bacterium | reverse complement strand
CCGCGCTTGCCCCCTCGACATTGCGTAGGTAGTCGAAGAAGACGCGGCCACCGCGCTTGGACTTGGCCATCAGCGTTGTCAGAGCCTCGGGATGGCGCGCTGCGATTCTCTCGGCGAGTGCCTTGGCCAGGGCACGGACGCGCACGAACTCCCAGACGGGCTCGATGGGCAGGACCACGTGCAGACCCTTGCTGCCGGTCGACTTCAGGTAGGGCTCGAAGCCGAGCGCGCGGCACTCCTCGGCGACGAGCAGTGCGGTCGCCCGGATCTGCGGCCAACCCACGTCCTCGCCGGGGTCGAGGTCGAAGACGATGCGGTCGGGGCGGGTCGGTGCGTCGGTACGCGAGAGCCAGGTGTGGACCTCGACCGCGCCCATCTGCGCGAGTGCAACGAGCCCTTCAGCCGAGTCGATCGCCAGCAGCTTGACGGTCTCGCCCTTGAGCACGTGATCGAGCGTTCGAACGTGCTCGCTCAGCCCCTTGTCCGGGTGGCGCTGGTAGAAGCAGTCGCGTCCGTGACCGACGGGGCAGCGTACGAGGGTGAGCGGACGGTTGGCAGTCTCGGCGAGCATGAGCGGCGCGACGGCCGCGTAGTACTCGGCGAAGTCGGCCTTGGTGAACGTCGAGTCGGGGAAGAGCCGCTTGTCAGGGTTGGTGATCCGCACGCCCAGAACGGCGGTCGGACCGGAGCTCGCGGCGGTGCCGGCGGGCGGCGGCTCGGCGGCGACGTCGGCCTCTGCCGCGAGGCCATCACGGGAGTCGACGCCCGGAACGCCGCTGGACTCGGCGATCTCGCGGACGATCTCGCGCGGCGCCTTGTCCTCGCGAACACCCAAGAAGACCGGCTGTCGCAGGTGACCCTCCGCGGTCCATTCTCGGAAGGCGACCTCGATGACCAGCGTGGGCTCGATCCAGTGGAGCACGTGGCCGGTGACGTGGGGGAGCGCGTCGAACGGCGACTCTGCGCGCTCGAGCGCGTCGAGACGCTGGCGAAGCGCCGACAGCGTCGCGTCGTCGAAGCCGGTCCCGACGCGACCGGCGTACACCAGCCGATCCTGCTCGTACGCACCGACCATCAGCGAGCCGAACCCCTCGCGTGAGCCGGCGCCCTCGGTGAATCCGCCTACCACGAGTTCCTGCGTGAGCCGGCACTTCACCTTCTGCCAGTCGCGTCCGCGACCCGGCCGATAGGGGCTCTCGGCGCGTTTACAGACGACGCCTTCCAGCCCGGCGAGGCATGCCTGGCGGTAGAACTCGTCTGAGGCGTCGACGACGTGGTCGGCGTAGCGTAGCGGAGAACCGGGCGGCAGGTCTCCCAGCACCGTCGCGAGAAGCTCCTTGCGTGTAGTGAGCGGCAGCTCGCGCAGGTCTCGGCCGTTGAGGTGGAGCAGGTCGAACACCGCGAACGAGAGCTTCTCCGGCGCCGAGCCAAGCGCCGTCTGCAGCAGCCCGAATCCCGAGACGCCCTTGTCGTCGAACACGACCACCTCGCCGTCGAGCACCGCCGAGGCGACCGGAAGCGCTTCGACCGCTCGTGCGAGCGGCGCGAAGCGGTCGGTCCAGTCGGCGTGGCTGCGCGTGAAGGCCCGCGCGTGGCGGTCGGAGAGCGTGAACGCAGCGCGATAGCCGTCGTACTTGACCTCGGCGAGCCAGCCCACGGAGTCCGGCGGCCGCAGTACGAGGGTCGCGAGCTCCAAGCCGATCTCGGGTTCGATCGGGGCTTCGGGGGCTGTCGGCGCTGCGCGCGGGGCGGCGGTCGCAGCCGACCCAGGTTGCGCGGGGTCGGGCTCGTCGGTGGGCTGCGCCTCCTCGCTCGCGACCTCCTCGATCGAGCGGCCGGTGACCGCGCTGTCGGGCTGCTCGGCGATGACGTCGAACTCCTCGCGCGGGCGCACGAACTCGTCGCGCTCCTTTATGAGCAGCCACATCTCTCGCTTCTCGCCTGGGCGCGGCTTCATGTGGACGAGCACGTAGAGGCCCTTGAGCTTGGCGCCGTGGAGGTTGAACTTGAGGTCGCCCTTCGCGAGGCCCGTGTGCGGGTCGTTGACCGGCGTCCACGTGCCGGTGTCCCAGACGATCACCGTGCCGCCGCCATACTCACCTTTGGGGATCGTGCCCTCGAAGTCGGCGTAAGGGACCGGGTGATCCTCCACGTGGACGGCGAGGCGCTTGTCGTGGGTGTCGAGCGAGGGCCCCTTGGGGATAGCCCAGCTCAGCAGCACGCCGTCGAGTTCGAGGCGGAAGTCGTAGTGCAGCGCGGTGGCCGCGTGCTTCTGGATGACATAGCGCCGCGATGCCTCCGGCCTTGTCGTGTCGTCCGCTGCGGTCGGCGACGCCGCGCCGTCCGCTACGGCTCCCGGCTCAGCCTCAGCCTCTCCGCCCGGCTCCGGCGTGTGCGTGAAGTCGCGCTTGGCGCGGTACTCCTCGAGCGGCGTCACAGCGGGCGACCCTTACGCGCCGGCCGCGCGCGCGGCACGGGCGTCCTCGACACTCTTCTTCAGCAGCTCGACGATGTCGACCACCTGCTCGGTCGGCTCGGCAGGTTCCTCGGCCACGGTGATGGTCTCGCCGGCGGCCTTGCGGTCGATGAGTGCGAGCAGGTCGTCTCGGTAGGTGTCGTGATAGGCGTCCGGATCCCAGGTGCCCTCGATCGTGGCGACGAGCTGGGCGGCCAGCGCGAGCTCGGCGTCGGTCACCCCAAGCGCGTCAAGGTCGCGGCCGGGCAGGTCGAGGTCCTCGGCCGCGCGCAGCTCGTACGGGTAGCGCAGCACCTCGAGCAGCAGCGCATCGCCCTCGGGGACGAGCGCACAGAGCCGTTGCCGCGAGCGGATGACGATCTGCGCGATGGCGACCCGGCCTGCTCGGCGAAGCGCCTCGCGAAGCAGCGCGTACGCCTTGGCGCCCTGCGGCTCGGGCGCGAGGAAGTACGGCGTGTCCCAGTAGGTCGCGGGGACCTCGTCGGCGCAGACCGCGCCCAGCACGTCGATGGTGCGCGTCGCGCGCACATTGGCCGCCGAGAAGTCCTCGTCGGTCACGGTCACCCAACGGCCGTCGGGCAGCTTGAAGCCCTTGACCACCGACTCCCATGGCACTTCCTCGCCGGTGGTCTCGTTGACCCGCCGGTTCTTGACCGCCGAGAAGTCCCGGCTGTCGAGGAGATGGAAGCTCACATCGCGCTGGGCGACCGCGCTGAAGAGACCGACGGGTATCGTGACCAGCCCAAAGGAGATCGTGCCTTTCCAGATCGCGTGCGCCATGACGAGGTTCCTTCTTCGAGTGAGAGTCGGTGGGGGAGAACCTACGGGCGGGGAATCACGTTGAGCCACATACCGCCGTAGAAGCCGGCAACGGCGACCACGCTGTTGAGCACCGTGCCCCAGATCATATCGATGACCGCTACGTTGGCTGGGAAGTTGGCCATCGTGGAGAGGTTGGTCAGGTCATAGGTCGCGTAGGCGACGAAGCCGAACAGCGCGCCGCGCCACAGGGCCGCCCCGACGTTGCCAGCCTGGAGTGCCGGAATCACCACCAGCGCTACCACTCCAACGATGTAGACCAGGTAGAACGCCGCCGCAACCGGGATGTTTGGCTTCTCCAGCAGCAGGTATGGCGCGCGCTTGCCGTACACGCCCATCGCCGGCTGGTAGATGCGCGGCACCGCGGTCGAGAGCCAGATGAAGTCCATCGCGAAGAAGGCGGCAGTACAGATTCCGTAGAGCGCCGCGAGCTTGCCGAATGACATGGGGACCTCCGTGGTGTCGAGGGCTATATGCGGCATATTCCCCTTTGGCCCAGCTGCACTCGTGTGGCGGAGGCCGATCGGCGCTACGGCGTCATCATCGTCACGACGAGCTGGAGCATGATCGTGGTCGCGAGCATGGCGGATCCGATCACCAGCATGACGCGATTGCGTTCCACGACCATCGCGGCCATCGCGCCCACCAGCGCGAACGACAGGAAGAAGTTGAGCCAGAGGAGTTCGTTGTACGGCGAGACGGGGCCAGACCCGGTCTCGTCCAGGTAGTACCCGTAGGCCCCGCTGCGGTAGACGGCGAGCGCCAACAGAGCGACCGCGATTGCGACGCCCGCAAGGCGCAGAACGGTACCCATCTTCAGCTTCATTGTCGTCTTGTGCCCCGTGCCCCAGCCGTTCAGACGATTGGGTACGAACCTCACGTACCGTCGCCACCGCGAACGCGCGCTGGCGAACCCTCACCACTTCACCAAGGAGGGCGCTATGAGCACGCTCATCGTGATTGGCTATCCCGACGAGACAACCGCCGACAAGGTGTGGGTCGATCTCAAGAAGGCCGAGTCCGACTACATCGTCGACCTCGACAACGCCGCTGTGATCATCCATCACGAGGACGGCAAGTTCGACGTCCACACTGGGTACCACGTCGTCGGTACGCAGACGACCTGGGGGTTCTTCTGGGGCGCGCTGTTCGGCTTGCTGTTCTTCGTGCCGATCTTCGGCATGGCGATCGGCGCGGGAATGGGCGCCATCATGGGAGCCATCGAGAAGTCGAGTATCGACAAGCAGTTCACCGACAAGGTCCGCGACCAGGTAAAGCCCGGCACCTCGGCGCTGTTCATGGTTCTGCACAGCGCGACTCAGGACAAGTTCATGGCCACCATCGAGCCATACGGCGGAACCGTCCTCCAGACGTCACTGACCGACGAGGACGAGAAGAAGTTCCAGAGCGCGCTGCACGGCGAAGGGGCGTAGTCTTCAGCGGAACAGCGATCGGTCAGTCACGCGCAAGTGAGCTGGCTGAAGGTGATAAGGGGCGGCGTCCGACAGGGGCGTCGCCCTTTTGCGTTGTCGGGTATACAGACGCTAGCTGCGAGACGATGAGGAGGAGCCAGCATGGGGGCAGCTGCCGACGCCAAGGCCGCAAAGAAGTGGCGGGTTCCTATCCTGCAGGGCGTGCTGCCCGTCGACCGGGCTCGCATTCCGGCTGATCTCATCGCGGGCGCTACGCTGGCCGCGCTCGCGATTCCCGAGGTCATGGGATACACCAAGATCGCCGGCATGCCGGTGATCACCGGGCTCTACACGATTCTGATCCCGATCGCGATCTTCGCGTTGCTGGGCTCGTCAAGGCATCTGGTCGTAGGTGCTGACTCGGCCACAGCAGCGATTCTCTTTGCTGGTCTTGCCGGCCTCTCGGTGGCGCCCGATTCGCCGCAGTGGGTGTCACTGGCCGGCTGGCTTGCGATTCTGACCGCCGCCTTCCTGATCTTGGCGCGGCTACTCAAGCTCGGCTTCCTCGCCGACTTTCTTTCGCGGTCGGTGCTCATCGGGTTCCTCACAGGCGTCGGTATTCAGGTGTCCTGCGGTCAGATTGCAGGGATGCTGGGCGTCGAGAAGGCCGGCAAAGGTCCCATCATGCAGGCCTTCAACGCCATCAAAGCGATTCCGCAGGCGAGCCTCCCGACCGTTGCCGTCTCGGCGGCAGTTCTGATCGTCATCGTGGGTGGAGGCATGATCAGCAAGAAGATCCCCTCCGCGCTCATTGCTGTCGTCGGCTCAATCGCCGCGAGCGCCTGGTTGGGCCTGGCGTCGATGGGTGTGGCGACTCTAGGCACGGTCCCTAGCGGGCTTCCTGCCTTCGGGCTTCCCACGATGCCAACGACGTCGCAATGGGCGTCTTTGGTCGCGACGGCGGGCTCGCTCTTCTTGGTGATCCTGGCCCAGAGTGCGGCAACGTCCCGCGCCTACGCCACCAAGTACGGCGACCAGTTCGACGAGAACGTCGATCTGGTGGGGCTATCGCTCTCCAACGTGGCCGCAGGGCTTTCGGGCACCTTTGTGGTCAACGGGAGCCCAACCAAGACAGAGATGGTCGACGAAGCCGGTGGGCGCAGCCAGATATCGCAGCTCACGACGTCGGTGATCGTCCTGCTTGTGTTGCTCTTCTTCACCCGCGCACTGTCGTTCATGCCGAGCGCCGTGCTCTCGACAGTGGTGTTCATCATTGGCGTCAAGCTCGTTGACCTCAAAGGGATGCGCTCGATCTTCGCGCAGCGTCGCGACGAGTTCTGGCTGGCTGCGTTCACCGCCGCGATCGTGGTGGGTGTGGGCGTCGAGCAGGGGATCATTCTGGCGATGGTGTTGTCCGTCCTGCTGCACCTGCGGCACTCGTACCGCCCGACAGATCTCGTGTTGGTGCCCGACGAGGGCGATCGGCTCCGGTTTGCCCCACTGGAGAGCGGCAGGCAGATCAAGCCCGGCGTCGTGGCGTACCACTTTGGCGCGAGCCTCTACTTCGCCAACGCCGAGACCTTCTCCCAAGAGGTACTCAAGATCGTGGCCGAGGCGACCCCGCCGGTCGAGGTGCTGGTGATCGACTTCTCGGCAGTGGGAGACGTCGACTTCTCGGCGGCGTTCATGCTGTGCAACCTCGTCGGCATCCTGCAGGCCAAGAAGGTCGACGTGATACTGATGGACGTGACCCCGCCCGTGGCCGCCGAGATGGAGAAATCGGGACTGACCAAGCTCGTCGGCGCCGAGAACATCTTCGAGGACGTGGCGTCCGCAATGGACGCGGTGCAGAAACGAACGAATTGAACCATCGTGCCCTAACAGGGCAGCTGAAGGGGTAAGAGTTCACATAGCGGGCCACGTCGGTCGTTGCGTGAACTGGAGTCGTCGGAGAAGGAGTGCCATCAATGGGTTGCTGTCTGTTCGCCATCATTCTCGCCGGTGCACCGCGCTTCGCCCTGGTCATCTGGTATCTCTTCCAGACGAAGTACGTCAGCGCAGCCTTCAACAACCTCATCTGGGCGCTTCTAGGCTTCCTGTTCCTGCCGTGGACCACGCTCATGTGGGTGATGGTCTATCCGGGCGGAATCAGCATCGTGAACTGGATCTTCCTTGGGCTGGCATTCGCCATCGATATGGGCACGTACTTCGGCGGCGGCAAGAGCGGCCGGGATCGCTACGCTTCCTAGTACGGCAACCTGAGCACTCGAGCGGGGCGGACTACTTCAAGTCCGCCTCGTGGTACTCGGCCAGCAGCTCTGCTTCGCGGTCCTTCTTCGGGTACGCGAAATACACGAGCGCAGCACCACCGATGACGGCGACGATGCCTGCGACATACGCCATGTCGGCTCCTGCAAGAAACGCCGTCTTGGCAGCTGCTGTTATCTGAGTCGCGTACTGCGGATACTGTTGGGCGGCCTGCGTGGCGCCGGCGAATGACTTCTCCAGCTCCTGCTGGACGCTGGTCGTGTCAACGCTCGCGAATGCGCTTGGTGCGGTCGCGACCGCCGAAGTCATCGACTTGGTGTATCCCACGGCGAGGAGTGCGCCCAACAGCGACTGCATGATGGCGCCACCCAAGTCGCGCTGGAGGTCGGAGGTCCCCGACGCCATTCCCGCCTTGCGCACCGGGACCGACCCGGTGAGCGAATGCGAAGCCGGTGTTCCCGCCAGCCCGACCCCAATGCCGACAAGTCCGTATGCCAGCCCGATCGGCAGGTACGAGGCGCCTTCCCTCCACATCGTCAACATCACGATGAAGCCGAGAAGGCAGAACAGATAGCCTGCGAGAAGGGTGAATCGCGAGCCGCGGGACTCGATCAAGCGGGCCGAGATGGGCGCGGCGACTATCAGCAGCACTGCAGCGGGCAGTATCGAGAGTCCGGCCTGGAGCGTCGGGTATCCCAGGACGTCCTGCAGGTACTGCTGGCCGACGAACATCGCAGCCATGAGCGTGCCGAACACGATGATGCCCGCGCAGGCGGCGACCCAGAAGATGCGACGCCCTGCGACCCGAAGGTCGAAGAGCGGCGATGCGGCCCTGCGCTGTCGAATGACGAATGCGATGACCGATGCCAGAGCAACCCCAGCGAGCCCGAGTGCCGCCATCTGTGCGCTGGGAATCGAGACGAAGTTGATCGACAACACCAGTGCAGCGACAAACAGCACCGAGAGCACGCCGCCCAGATTGTCCACCGGCTCCGTGGTCTCGTTGACGTGACTGGGGATGAGTTTCCAGGCGGCGAGCGCAGCAACTGCAGCCAGCGGCACGGTGACAAGGAAGACCGAGCCCCAGGGGAAGTAGACCAGCAGCAGCCCGGCGAGCAGCTGACCGACGGCCGCCATGCTGCCGCCGATGCCGGACCAAAGCGCGATCGACTTGGTCCGCTGGGCGCCCGACCACAGTGCCGTTATGAGCGCCAGCGTGGTCGGAAACGCCATACCCGCCGCGAGTCCGCCCAGCAGCCGCGCGATGAAGAGTACGCCGATCGTGGGTGCGAAGCCGGCCAGCAACGAGGCGGGAATGGCGAGTGCGGTTCCCAGGACAAGCATGAGCTTGCGCCCATAGCGGTCGCCGATGGCTCCGAAGTAGAGCACAGACGAGGCGAGACCCAGCGAGTAGCCGACGGCCACGAGGTTGAGCGCAGTCTGCGAGGCGTCAAACGCGGTGGCGATTGACGGGATTGCGACGTTTGCGACGGAGAGATTGAGGTTCGCGACGCTGGCGGCGAGGATGAGTGTCGTCAACACGAGACCGCTACGAGCCAATTGTTGGCCGGGCGCCGCTCCGGGTCCGCTCTCGGTAGCTGCTTTCGAATCGCCCGTCAGTTTCGTCATCCGTTATCGGTCCTCTCCGGCCGCTGCACGCGTCACGGTGGGCCAGCAAGCCTAGAGCAGATTCGCCCCCAGGCGCGCGGCCGAGTTGCGGAAATGCACCCAAGGCCCCTCCAGCGCGAGCATCTCGAGCGTGATCTCGGTGCACTTCTCCTTGTCGCGCTCGAACGTCGCTTCCTGCTCCTTGGTCTTCTGAGGGTCGAAGCACCACAGCATCAGCTCGCGCTGCAGTCGGAGGCTACGCAGATCCATATTGAGCGTGCCCGCAGCGCACGCCTCAGAGTCCACCGAGATGGTCTTGGCATGGAAGAATCCCGCCTCGTACGTGTACACGTGCCCACCCGCGGAGATGAGCTTGCCCCAGTACGACTGAGCGGCCCAGAAGGCCGACTTGTGGTCCGGCCAGCCGGTCATCATGAAGTGGACTTCGACGCCCGAGAGAGCGGCGTTGAGCATCGCGTCGTAGATGCCTTCGCCGGGCACGAAGTACGGCGACTGGATGCGAACGATTCGCTTGGCGCCCGAGATGGCGACCATGTGGGTTCGCCGAGCAGACTCGTATGGGTCGTCGACGCCCTGGGCGACGACCTGGACCATCAGAGGAGCGCCAGTGCTGAGCGACTCGTCGACGGCTGGGAAGTACTTCTCGGCAAACTGGGAGTCATCGCCCTTGTGGGCGGTCATCCAGCGGTAGGCAAACCACTTCTGGAGCGCGGCGACGCCAGGACCGGCGATGCGAAGCGAGGTGTCGCGCCACGACGGGTAGGCCTTGCCACCGTCGATGTACTCCTGGCCGATGTTGTGCCCGCCTGTATAGCCTATCTCGCCATCGATGACGGCGATCTTGCGGTGGTTGCGATAGTTGAGGCTGCCGAGTTCTATCACGTCGGGGCTGACGTGCGCGCCTGCGGCCTTGAGCGACTTGAGCTCGTCCTTCTTGTAGGGGAGGCTGCCCATCCAGTCATAGGTGAGGCGCACCTCGACTCCCGCCTTCACGCGGTCTATGAGGATCGCCACGATGTCGGCGGTCAGCTCATCTTGCTCCCAGATGAAGTACTGCAGATGGATAAAGCGCTGGGCCGCAGCGAGGTCGACCTTCAGATGGTCGAAGAACTCCTGTCCGTCAGGGTAGAGTTCCAGGCTGCGAACAGGGAGAGGCTTGGCCTGGTTCTCGGATGTGATGCTCTTGCTGATGCGTTCGGTGAGCGTTCCCTCGTGTTCGGCCAGGAAGCTCTCTTGAACGCCGCGATACGGTTCGTAGACGCCCGACATGAACTCCATCATCCGGGCTTTGGACATTCTCGTGATCGCGCGCTTGGGAACCGTGTGCTTCCAGTCGCGCCCGGCGAAGAAGTACACCACCAGGCCGACAAGAGGAAACGCGATCAGGATCAGGATCCACGCGAGCGTCGTTGTGGGCTCGCGGTCCTCGGCAATGATGATTATCACGACGAGGAGCCAGTAGGCGACGAGCGGAACGGTTGCCCAAAGCGGCAGGCCGTAGCTGATGAGACTGGTCACGCTGGCTCCTCGGAATACGGTGGAAAGAATCAGGCCGACCCGCTGGACTCCTGGAGCTTTGCCAAGACGGTGTCGAGGTTAAAGCTTGCCGGCTTCTGGCGCGGCGGGAACTCCACGAAGTCCTGGAGCGCCTCGGCAACCACGGCTTGCGCCCAGACGGCGAGGAACAAGTGGTCGAGGAACCAGTCCCAGTAGGTGTTGGAGTTCTCGGGCGCGCGCTCGAACGGGTCACGCCGGAGGTTGAAGATGATCGGTGCCCGAAGGTCGATGAAGGGCTCGAGCCAAAGCTTGAGCTGGTGGCCGCGCTGCTCCTTGAAGACGAACTTCCAGTCGCCGACACGCAGAGCGACGAGTTCGGCATCGTCGTTGACGTAGAAGAAGCGGTCGCGCGGGCTCTCGGCGGTCTCACCGGAGAAGTAGGCGT
>CAZIPT010000077.1:0-10573 GCA_964541375.1 uncultured Eubacteriales bacterium | reverse complement strand
CCCAGGCCGAACCCGGCTTCGGGAACGGGGTCCTTGGGGCCGGGTTGGGGCAGGGCGAGCAGGTGGTCCCACTTGCGCAGCTGGGCCGAGCGCAGGTCGTCGCTCTCGCCAAACATCGCCGAGGAGTACGCCATGGTGTCGTCGAGCCACAGGCGGTAGAAGTCGTTGCCCAAGTCGTAGTGCTCGGAGATGTTGCGCTTGCTGCCGCGCGGGGAGTTGTCGCGCAGCTTGTGCCACGCACGCTGGATCGGAGTGGTGGGCGGCGTAAGGGCCGCAGGCCGGTCCACGAGGTTCGCGAGGCCGAGCGCGAGAACCGCGTCGAGGTCCGGGGTGTCCCAGTTGCCGTCCATGTACCCCTCGGCGAGGCCGATGTTGGTCGATGCGAGGAGCTGGGTCGCGCCGCGAGGGTTCAGGATCTCGACGCGTGCCTTTGGCCCCGGCTCGTTGCCGACGAAGTGCTTCTCGGCGCCGTTGTGAAGGACCAAGTCGAGCTCGCCGCGGCGCATTCGGCCCATCACGAGCGCAACGATCTGCTCAGAGAGTGAGGGGAATCCGTTGTGGGTAGCGGTGCTCACAGAGAGGTTTCCTCCTTGGGAGGCGGTTGTGGCGGTATGTATCGGATGCCTTTGCCTACGATGCGAATCGCCTGGAGGTGGATCAGCAGCCACGCCCTAAGCGACATCGGACCGTATCGGCGGACCGCGGCCGCGATTGTCGCGTCGGTGAGTTCCTGTGCCTCGAGATCGAGCCCGGCAACGAGCAACAGCGGTCCTTCGACGTAGTCATAGATACCCACATGGAGCTTGTCGGCAGGCGCCGTCAGCCGAAATTCGTATCGGGCGTCCATCGGGATGAACGGCGATACCGAGAACACCTTATCGACCGTAGGTTTCGAGCCGAGGTCGAACACGTCACCGTTGTTGTGCAACAGGTAGTTGTGGCGGCCGCCGAAGGTGTTGTGGACCTCGGCGAGAACGGCGCGCGGGGTCCCGTCTGAGTGGAAGCAGTACCACATCGAGACGGGGTAGAACCCGAAGCCGAGCACGCGCGGGAACGTCAGCAGACACACCCGGCCGCCTTCCAGGTCGATGTTGGCGCGCTCCAGCAGCGCATCGATCCATGGTCGCAGCGGTGAGCCGTCGCGAGGCCCGTGGTCGCGGTCGCGGAGCTGAGCCAGCGCGCGGCCATTATGCGAGAAGCGTTTCAGCTGAGCGTCAAGGTCGTCGAGCTCGGCGAGGTCGAGGTAGAGGAAGTAAACCCGGTAGCGGAAGGAGTTCTCCTTGGGGCGCGTCCTCTTATGGGCGACCGTGCCGGTGTAGAGCCGGCTGTTCACGAGGAGGTCTCGGGGGCAGGATCGCGCAGAGGCATGCGGGCTTGCGGCGAGCCGGACTTCTCGGCGACGGGGTTGAGAACCTGCGTGCGGCTCTCATCGAGCTGGTCGCCCCAAGGAACAAGCGCGCCCAGTGATTCCGCCACGCGCACCGCTGAGAGCAGGCCGTCCTCGTGGAAGCCGTAGCGCTGCCAGGCGCCGGCGTACCAGATACCGCCTTCGCCCTGGATTTCAGGCACACGCTTCTGCGCGGCGATAGCCTCGGCGGTGAAGAGCGGATGCATGAACGTCATCGGCTGGAGAATCGATCCATCGGCGAACGGGCGGTTCTCGTTGAGCGTCTCGAAGACCGGCGGCACGCCATCGGGCATCTCCTGCAGGTCGTTGAGCCAGTACGTCAGAGTCAGCATGTCCTTGGTCGCGTCGCCGGTCTCGGCGTACCAATTCCACGCCGCCCACGCGCGCCGGCTGTCGGGCATGAAGCTCGCATCCGTGTGCAGCGTCACGCCGTTGGGCTGGTACGCGAAGGCGCCGAGAACCTCGCGCTCGGCTTCGGTTGGCTCGGCGAGCATCGAGAGTGTCTCGGGCGGATGGGTCGCAATGACCACCGCGTCGTAGCGTTCGGTTCGCTTGGCGGTGACGATGGTGACGCCTTCGCCGCTGCGCTCGACGCGTTCTACCGGCTCGCCTTCGAAGATCCGGCCGGAGATGTTCTCGGCGGCGCGCTCGACGTAGGTGCGACTTCCGCCGAGCACGCTGCGCCACATCGGCTTGCCGGTCACGTGCAGCAAGCCGTGGTTGTCGCAGAAGCGGAGGAAGGTGCCGGCAGGATACTGGAGTAGCAGCCCCGGAGGCGTCGACCAGATGGCATCGCCCATAGGTAGCAGGTACCAGTCGATGAATGCCGCCGAGTAGCCCTCGCGTTCGATGAGCTGCCCCAGTGTGATCGTGTCGATCTCCGGGTCGGCGAGCAGGCGGTCGGCATCGCGGCTGAACTTGAGCACGCCGGCGAGCATGGAGAGGAACTTAGGATTCACGATGTTGGAACGCTGCGCGAAGACCGTGTTCAGGTTGGTGCCAGACCACTCGATGTGCTCGGTACCGACCTGGACCGAGAAGGACATGTCGGTCTCAGTCCACTCGATGCCCAGGATGTCGAAGAAGCGGATGAGGTTGGGGTAGGTGCGATTGTTGAACACCTGGAAGCCGGAGTCGGCGGGGAAGGTCGTGCCTTCCACGGTCAGATCCACGGTGTATGCGTGGCCGCCGAGGCGATCTTCTGCCTCATAGACGTCCACTGTGTTCTGCGGCGAGAGAAGCCACGCCGAGCCGATACCTGCGATTCCGGCGCCGATAACTGCGATTCTCAACGGTCTGCTCCTTTTCGCCTCAGTTAGAACAATCTGTCAGGTTGATTCCCCTGTTGGGCGGTTGGCTGTCGGTCTGAGATCCAGCTCGTAGTAGACGAAGCGCTTGAACCCAAGCCGCCGAGCGAACGGCCAGACGCTGCCGGTGCGTGTCACTCGGAAGCCGGCACGTTCGTAGAGGTGCCGCGCAGGGTTGGTGTCGCCGACGTTGAGCTCGATGGCGCGGGCGCCTTCTCGGCGGGCATCGGCGGCGATCTGCTCGATCATCGCCGCACCGATACCCTTCCCGCGGCACGCCGGATCTACCGAGAAACCCTCAAGCCCGCGGGTGTCTCGCGGGTACGCGCGGCGTCGGGCGGTCAGCGTGCGATAGGCGGCGTAGCGCCATGCGCCTCCTAGGGGACCGTAGGCGACGGTCAGCGCGTCACGACTCAGACAAAGCACCCGGTCGTGTCCGGTGACAAACGCCACGCCGAGAACCCGACCCGAACTATCGAGCGCTGCGTAGACCTCGTCGAGACAGAAGAGAGACGTGAGCAGTTCGATCCCAGCCTCCCTGTCGCGAGGCAGCACCAGACCCGCGAGCTTGAGGCCGAAGGAGACGTAGAAGAGCTCAGCGACTTCGCGGGCGCTCGACGCTGGAACGCCTCGAGCGACGCGGTCCAGGATGCAGTTGCTGTCAGCAGGTCGGCTCAGAAGGGGAGTCCCAGCATCAGCGCCGTGACTCCGGCCGTTGCGAGGCTGACCCACACGGCCACCAGCGCGGGGAACACGGCAGCCAAGCGCGACTCAGGCCAGCAGAACCACGCTGTCACGAGAGCAGCGAGAATCGTCACGACGTTTCCCACGATGACGACGGGCGCGCCGACGCCCCCACCACTCGACAGCACCGGATAGATCACGCAGAGGCCGAGCAGTCCTAGAACGGCCCAGCCCGCACGGCCGGGGGCGGCATGCCCACCGGCGACCAGCCAGAAGGCGGCGCCAAGCCCGGCAAAGAGGCCGACCCAGACAAACGGCACGATGTTGGAGATGAGCGCGCCGAGCGGGCCGGTCGTGGGCAGGGTCTGGTCGATGCTTCCGGATCCACCGGGGAGAAGAAAGACGAGCGTGAGGCTAACGATGGAAGCAGCCACGACGCCCCCGAGGACTGAAAGCGCCAGCCCGGAGAGCTTGGACGAGGGCATTGGGAGGGTGCTCATGTTGGCTCCGTTCTGTTCCAGTGGGTCCTTCTCAGCGCCGGACGTCAATCGTGTCGCCCGGCGTGCTAACCGCCTAGCAGCGTCACCACCACATGATGCTCGGCGCCGTCATCGACCAGCGGCACGGAGACTCCGTCGACCAACACGCCGTCGAGCGTCATGTGATCCACGCCGCCGTTGACTCCGCGAGGGTTATCGACGCGGATCCGATACACCGCGTCGCCGTGTCGGTAGGTCATCTCGTAGCTGGGCCAGCGCTTGGGGATACACGGCTCGATCATCAGCGACGGACCGGACCGCGTGGCCATCACGCGCAGGCCGAGCATCCACTGGAGCGCCACACGATAGAACCACGATGCCGAGCCGGTGTACCAGGTCCAGCCGCCTCGGCCGGTGTGGGGGGCGGCGGCGTATACATCGGCCGCGATCACGTACGGCTCGACCACGTAGTGCTCGGCGGCCTCCCTCGTCAGCGAGTGGTTGATCGGATTGATGAGGTCAAGCAGCGCCGCGGCCTCGTCGCCGTCCCCGCGCATGAGGTGCGCGAGCACGACCCAGAGTGCGGCGTGCGTGTATTGGCCGCCGTTCTCGCGCACGCCGGGGACGTAGCCCTTGATGTAGCCGGGGTCCTCGGCCATCTTGTCGAACGGGGGAGCGAGCAGCGCGATGAGCCCGTCTTCTCGGCGGACGAGCTTCTCCTCCACCGAGTCGAGCGCGGTCTCGGCGCGCTTGGGCAGTCCGCCTCCCGAGATGGTCGCCCACGCCTGCGCGATCGCGTCGATGCGGCATTCCTCGGCCTCGTGCGTGCCGAGCGGGGTGCCGTCGTCGAAGTACGCGCGGCGGTACCAGGCGCCGTCCCACGACGTCTCCTCTACGGCCGCCGCGAGCCGAGCAGCCCAGTCGCGGTAGTCGAGCGCCAGCTCGTGATCGCCGCGCGATTCGCAGACGGGCGCGAACCGCTCGAGCACGTAGATCAGGAACCACGCGAGCCACACGCTCTCGCCTTTGCCCTCGCGGCCCACTCGGTTCATGCCGTCGCACCAGTCGGCGCCGCCCATCAGCGGCAGGCCGTGCACTCCAACCGGACGGCCGGACTCCAGCGCGCGGATGCAGTGCTCGTAGACGGTGGCAGCCTGCTCGGAGATGGCGGGCTGCAGGTAGGCGTCCTCGGCTTCGACGGGCAGAAGCGGGCCATCGATAAAGGCGGTCACTTCGTCGAGCACGGCGCTGTCGCCAGTCGCCGAGAGGTACTCGGCGACGGCAAGCGGCAGCCAGTGGCGGTCGTCGGAGATGTGGGTCCGGACGCCACGGCCGGAGAACGGCTGCCACCAATGGAGCACGTCGCCTTCGGGGAATTGGTGCCGGGACGCCTCGACGATCTGGTCTCGCACGAGGTCCGGCCGGGCGATCATGAGCGCCAGGCAGTCCTGAAGCTGGTCTCGGAATCCGTACGCGCCCGACGACTGGTACGTCGCCGTCCGTCCCCACAGCCGGCAGGCGGTCGCCTGATAGAGCGCGGAGCCGTTGACCATCAAGTCCAGCTGTTCGTCCGGCGTGCTGACCTGCACCGTGCCGAGAAGGTCGCGCCAGAAGTCGACACAGCCCGCCAGTGCGTCGGTGCCGCACTCGGTGTCGCGGTAGTTCGCGACCAGCGCCCGGGCTTCCTCGAGCGTGCCGGCCTGCCCCAGCAGGAAGCTCACCTCGGCGGACTCGCCCACTGCGAGCTCGATCGACGCCATCATCGCGCCGCAGTTGTCGTGATAGCGCCCGGAGATCTCGCCGAGCCCCTTGCGGCCCATCGCCGCCGGGTCGCACGGACGCCTGTTGCGGCCGACGAACTCCGTCCGGCTCGCGGTCCACGAGTGCAGCGGGCGGTCGCACGCGAGGAACGCCGCGCGGCCGGGGAAGTCGAGGTTGAGGTGGTTGTGTGCGGTCAGCATCTGGGTCTCGGCATCGAACCACGTCACCACCAGCTGCTGCGCGCGCGAGCGCGAATCGCCGAGAACCCACTCGACGAAGTGGGTCGCCGAGAGCGAACGGGGCCGGTCGCTGGTGTTGGTCAGCCGCAGACGGCACACCCGCACCGGATCCTCGGCAGGGATGAACCAGTCGAGCTCGTGGGCGATGCCGTGCGTCTCGTGCTCGAAGTGCACACGGCCTTTGCCGTGGCGGATCAGGTACGGCTCGGGGGTGCGCACCGGCAGAGGAGTGGGGCTCCAGAACTCGCCGGTCTCCTCGTCGCGGATGTAGATCGCTTCGCCGCTGCCGTCAGACACGGGGTCGTTGTTCCAGGTGGTGATTCGGTTCTCGTGGCTGTTGAGCGCCCACGTACAGCCGACGCCCGCCTCCGAGACGGTGCAGCCGAAGCCGGGCGACGCGAGCACATCGATCCACGGCGCGGGGGTGGTGTCGTCGCCGTCGAGCACGATCACGTAGTCGCCGGTCTCGGCGTCGAAGCCGCCCAGACCGTTGTAGAAGCGCAGCCTCGGGTGGTCGAACGCGGGCTGCGGATACTCGCCGGCGGCAACGGCACGAGCGGGCACGAGCGCGGCGGGAGGCTCCGGCCGCTTGCCTCGGCGGTTGAGCTGGAGCTCCAGGCTGCCGGCGTCGCCCTCGAGCGTCGCGCGCGCGACCGAGCGAAGCAGGTTGAGCACGTCGGGATGCATCTGGTCCGCTCGGCGAAGGAAGACACCACCGGGTTTGTCGAGCAGCTGCAGGGCGTGGCCCGTGCGAACCAGCAGGCGCAGGCGATCGTCAAGGTCGTCCGCGTAGCCTGTGGGCCGCGTGTTGAGCACGACCAGGTCGGCCACCAACCCCTTGTGGCGCCAGTACTGGTGGGCCAGCAGCGCCTGGCGGACCAGCGGTGCGTGCTCGAGATCTTCCACGCGCACCAGCAGGATCGGCAGGTCGCCCGAGATCCCGATCGACCACAGGCCCGACATCTGCAGGCCGTTTTCGACCGGCGTCTTCGCCTTCAGCGGCGAGTACGGGTCGGTGAGCACCAGCCTAGAAGCCAGCCGCTCGAGCGTGATCGCCTCCTGCGGACTGATCCCCAGGTCGCGAAGCTCGAGCTGTGCGGCCGTCCAGGCCAGGTCGATCGCGCGCTGGGCGCTTCGGACGTCGGAGTACTTCTCGGTCAAGCGAAGCGCCAGGTCCCGGCTTTCGGTCAGCCCTGTCGAGTAGACCAGCCGCACGCTCTCGCCGGGGGGAACCACGACGCTGCGTCGCAGCGAGCAGCACGGATCCAGCACGGGTCCGAGCGACCCGCCGAGGGCTCCGGGGTTTTCGAGCGCGACCGGATCGTCTGCTCCTCGCAGCCGGCCCAGGAACTCGGCGCGGTCGGTCTCAAAGGAGGTATCGCAAGGCTCGTTCTCGCAGGCGACTTGGTGCAGACCCCACAGGGTCGGCTCGCCGGAGCTGCGCGGCCGGCGGGAGAAGAGCACGGCGCCGGTCTCGGCGATCCACTGTGTCTCGATGAACAGGTTGGAGAACGACTTGTGCGCCTGGTCGGCTCCCTGGGCCGCAAGCGCGACCTCGAAATACGAAGTGACGTCGAGATGGCGCGGCTGGAAGCCGCGGTTGGTCAGCGTGAGGCGGCGCACCTCGACGTCGTCTTCCGGCGAGACCGCGATCTCGACGTGCGTCTCCAGCTCGCCATCGGTACGGCGGAACTCCGCCTTGTCCGGCGCGAAAACCACGTGATAGTCATCGGGGCGCGAGGGGTGCGGGTTGTACGGCGCCGAGAACACCCTGCCGGTCTCGGTGTCGCGCACGTAGAAGAACGTCCCCCAACAGTCACGGGTGAGGTCTTCCCGGTAGCGTGTGATGGCGACATCGTTGCAGCGCGAGTAGCCACCACCACCGTTGGTGACCATGACCGAGTAGCGGCCGTTGGACAGGAAGTGCGTCGCCGGCACGGGGGTCTCGGCGGTGGCGTAACTGCGCGTGACGGGAGGCGGCAGGTCGCGGACGGAGCGTACGTTCTCTACCTCTTCGACATGGGGCGAGACCACTTCGACCGCGCGCGGTACGCGCTCCTGCAGCAGCAGCTCCGACGAGCCCACCATCGGGTCGGAGTGGAACCGGTCGCGCATCCGCTCGCCGTAGATCGCGTTGCCCAGCGCCACGAACGCCATACCCTGGTGGTGCGCGAAGTACGCCTTGACCACCGCTCGTGAGGTGCCCGCGGGCACGCGACCCGGCGTGTAGTCGAGCGCCTCATAGAAGCCGAAGCGTCCCTCGGCCCCCTCCGCCGAGAAGGCCGCGAGGTTGGCGACCACGGCTCCCACGTCGACCGGCAGCGCGATGATCGCCGCGTACGGTGCGACCACCACGTCGTCCGAGAGGCCGCGCTTCAGGCCGAGGCCGGGAACGCCGAACGCCTGATATTGGTAGGTGAGCGCCGAGTCCTTGGCGTTGAACGCCGACTCGCTGACGCCCCAGGGGATTCCGCGCGTCTGGCCATAGTCGATCTGAGCGCGGACCACGGTGTCGTACGTCTCGGACAGGAGCGTGCTGGGCCAGTCCCGCATGACCAACAGCGGCATCATGTACTCGAACATCGACGCGCTCCAGCTCACCAGCGCACGGCCTTCCGGCGTCTGCGTGAGCGCGCGGCCCAGTCGGAACCAGTGCTCTTGCGGCACGTCTCCCTTGGCGATGGACAGGAAGCTCGCGAGTCGGCACTCGCTGGCAAGCAGGTCGTAGTAGCTGGGGTCGAGCCGGCCCTCGCTCAGGTTGTAGCCGATGGAGAACAGCTGCCGGTGTGAGTCATAGAGGATCGAGAAGTCGGTATGCTCCCACATCTCGCGGGCGACGTTGGCGTTGAGCCGCAGCCGGGCGAGGAGTTCGACGCAGCGCGGCCGCGCCTCGAGAATGCTGCCGGCGATGCCGGCCGCCCACTCTCGGATGGAAGGATCCTCGGCCTCGCGGGCCAGTTCGTCGAGTCGCATGAGCGCGGATCCGAGGCCCTCGGCGAGCCCGGTGAGGCTCGGCACCATCGAGAACAGGGGAGCCAGCGCGTCGTCGCCCTGGACCGACACCGGTATCTCGTCGACGGCGGCCGCCCACGGGGCGAGCGACTCGAGGAGCTCGAGCGGCTCGGCGATGGCCCGGCGTACGTCGCCCAGAGAGGCTTCGAGCGCCTGGAGCGGAGTCGACGGCACGTCGACGTTCTCGACAGGCACGGGCACCATCACCGCACCGCCGTCGGGGGCGACCGCCATCACATCGGCCAGCAGTCCCACGGTCTTCTTGGCGAGGTCGTCGAAGTGGGCGAGCTGCGAGTGCCATCCGCCCAGGCTCTCGGCATCGTCGGCGAGGTCGATCGCTCGCATCAGACCGTCGAGCGCCTCGCGCAGGTCGCGGACGGTCTCGGTCGGGCCGAAACCAGCCTGTCCGGCGACCAGGTCCTCAAGCGCGAGCTGTACGCTGTCCAGCGCTCCTTGCCTGACCTGGGATCCAAGCAGCGGCGACTCCGATGCTTCCAGCAGCGCCACTCGTAGCACCAGCAGGTGCCCGGCGAGGTTGCCCGAGTCGACCGTCGAGACGTAGGCGGGGCGCATGGGCTCGAGGGTCGCGATGTCGTACCAGTTGTAGTAGTGCCCCCGGTAGCGCTCGAGACCGGTCATCGCCGAGAGGGTCCGTGCGGTCCGCTCGGTCAGGCCGTCGACGGTGGTGTAGCCCAGGTCGTAGCCCGTGACGTACGAGAGCAGCTGGAGGCCGATGTTGGTAGGTGACGTGCGCCAGGCAACCACGCCACCCGGGGCCTCCTGGAAGTTGTCCGGTGCAAGGTGATGGCCGTGCTCGACCACGAAGGTCTCGAAGAACCGCCAGGTCTTGCGAGCTGTTCGCCGGAGAACTCGCTCCTGGGCGACGGTGAGCGGCTCTTCCACGCGCAGCGGCGTCGGGATCGAGTACCAGTGGGCGACTATCGGACCGGCTATCCAGAGCACCGCAAGCGGAATGGCGATCGCGAAGTGCAGCAGCGAGCTGAGCGACCCCAGCAGCAGCAGCGCGACCGCCAAGGCGGCGGCCGGGCCCATCGCACGCCAGAACGCGGCGCGGGTGGTACCGGCGCGCTTCTCAGCATCGGCGGCGGTCTCCCACTCGAGGAGGTGCCGCCGAGAAACCCGCATACGCCAGAGCGCCCGCACGATCGCGTCGGCCATCAGCCATGCTTGGTAGGGGAGTGTGGTCAGCGACAGCAGCCCGCGCTGCGCGTCCGTGAAGAAGTCGCCCAGCACCGAAGGCGCTTTCGCCGAGTAGGTCACCGAGCTGGGCCGGAACACCAGCGAGTCGGCAAGCGAGAAGTACGCAGGGAAGAACACGATCAGCGTCATGATGAGTGGCCAGGAGATTGCCGCCGATGGCAGCAGCAGCCAGCCGAAGACGAAGAGTGCGAGCGTCGTCGGCGCGACCAGGGAGCGCCGCAGGTTGTCGAAGATCTTCCAGCGGCTGAGGCTCGCCAGCGGGTTGAGTTGTTCCACCCCGACCGCATTGGGGACGCGCCGACCCAACCACGGCAGTGTCTGCCAATCACCGCGTACCCAGCGATGCAACCGCGAAGAGGCCGCAAGGTAGTTGGCCGGGTAGTCGTCGAGGACCTCGATATCGCTCGCAAGCCCGGTCCGGAGGAACGAGCCTTCGACAAGGTCGTGCGAGAGCAGGGAGTT
>CAZIPT010000076.1:0-10962 GCA_964541375.1 uncultured Eubacteriales bacterium | reverse complement strand
CCATCACCGCCACCAACACCGCCGGCGTGCACGTGGGCAACTCCTCCTGCTCGGCTTGTCATGCCTCTGGGGCCGGGCATGCCGCGCTGCACGGCAACACATCCAACGCGTGCGCGGGCAGTGGCTGCCACAATGGCACCGATCTGACTGCCGTTCACTCGGTCATTGGCTGTGAAGGCTGCCACACCAGCACGAGAAGCGACGTGGTCTCGGCAATCGCCGGTCATGACAAGAAGTGCACCTCGTGTCACAACGCCATGGCGGTTCACGGTGCGGTCCACAATGCAAGCTCAAACTACGAGGGGGCCATCGAATACAGAACCTCGTACTCAGGAGGGACGAGCTTTGCGGCGCTGGCTTGCACCAGCTGCCACCGGACGAACTTGCTCGCCAACCACGGCAACGACTACACGAATTGCGCCATGTGCCACGCCGCCGGCGGCCCACGTTCGAGCTTCGCCTCGTGGGACAAGAGCTGTCAAACAGGCGCATGCCATCCGGTCACGGCATCTGAGGGCGGGCTTCCCGTGGCGCCGCACCCCGCACCCTCGCTTCGCTTGATGAACCACATGGTAGTCGCCAGCGGCTACCAGGCGCCGCCGTACTGCAACCAGTGCCACAACACACCGAAGGCCGCCTGCGGTTCGGCCTACGGGTGTCACGCGGCTTCGGTTCCACCCAAGGCGACGTCGGTCGACTACACCGCCCCCACGACGACCGCGTCTCTCGTGAGCACCGCCCCCGTGACGTGGAGACTCGCCGCTGTTGATAGGGGCGACGGCGTAACCGCCACCTACTATCGCTTTGACGAAGGCGCGTTTACGCCCTACGGAGCCGCGCAGGAGGCCGCGGGCATTTCAAATCCCGCTGACGGCACGAACCCCGGCTCGCACGTTCTGCGGTTCTACTCTGTCGACGCTGCCGGGAACGTTGAGGCGGTCGTGACGCAGAACTACACGACCGGCGACTTCGCCCCACCCGAAGTCACCTTCCCGGGCGCGGTCGTGTCGGGTGGAACGCTTGTCGCGAAATCGCTGGAAATGGTCGTATCCGATCCTAAGGACAACGGCTTTGGCACAGGGGTCGCCTCCATCAACACAGAGGTCATGACCTATGACACGGTGTGGGGATATCCGTATCCCGCTCCGTTCTATCAGCCGATGGCCGCGTTCGCTTATCCCCGAGACGCGACGTCGGACTCCACGAGGACGATCGCCAGTGTCGAGGAGTACGCCAAGGCCAAGAGCTACTGGCGGTTCCCGACATACAAGTCGTTCGGCACGAACAGCGGCAAGTTCATCTTCAAGTACACGGCGGCCGACTTCGCCGGGAACCAGACCCCGCCGACGTCCTATACCGTCCTCATCGACAACGACGCTCCGGTCACCACGCCCACGACGGTCACCGCAGGGGTCTTCCGCTGGAGGCTCAGTGCGAGCGACTCGACTACTTCAACGACCTACTACAGCTTCGACGGCGCACCATTCGCCACGTATTCCTCGGCCGACGCATCTGTCGGCATCGTCAATACGAATCCGAACGGCGATGCGCTTGGCAATCACTCTCTGGCTTACTACTCGGTTGACGCGCTCGGCAACATGGAGGTCGCCAAGACGCACAACTACAGCATCGTCGAGACAACACCCCCGCAGGCCTCTCTCAGCGACACAATGACGACGGCATCGGTGTCCATAGTCGCCTGGGACCCCGAAGGCCCGCAGCCGCGGAGCGGCATCAAGTCGATCACCGGCTCCCTGTGCAATAGTGGCGGCGGTCTGGTCAAGTCCATCAACGCAACGTTCCCGGCGGGCGATGTCACAACGAAGACCGTCGCCGTGACGCCCCCGTCTGACGGTCAGTATTACGTGATCTATACCGTCTACGACTGGGCTGGCAACGCGTCACCGTGGTACGGCGAGCAGTACTTCAGGGTGGATAGCACCGCGCCGACCACACTGGTGCATTGGCAGTGGGACCACACGTGGCAGGTCGTCGGCAGTGACGGAGTCTACGGCTCGGGGGTCGCCGCCACGTACTACAGCTTCGACGGAGCTCCCTTCGCGCTCATGACGGGTCCCTTGACCACCCCAATGGAACTCCGCACGAGGTACGGCACTCATACGCTGTCAGCGTATTCGGTCGACAAGCTCGGTCACGTGGAGGCCATACCCAAGAGTGATGTCTTCACGGTCACGGACACGACAAAGCCGACGGTCTCCCTCGTCACGTCGGGCTACGCGCTTCCCGGGCCGCACTACGCATCTGCGTCGTTGACCGCTCAGGATCCGGGTACGACGCTGAGCGGGATCAAGGAAATCCGCTACCGCGTCAACGGCGGGAGCTGGGTGGCGGCAACCTTCAGCACCGGCGGCGACCCGGCAGCCGCCGCGACCGCGGACCTCAACCTCACCGAGGGCCGTTGGACGGTTGAGTACTACGCTGTAGACAATGCTGGCAATTCGAGCGTCACGCAGTCCCTGGGGTTCTGCATCGATACCAGCCCGCCAGTGGTCACCATTGCGCGCCAGTCGGCGAATCCGGATGGCTCGGTCGTTGTGCAGGTGTCCGCAACCGATGCTGGCTGGGGCGTGAACTACCTGACGATATGGCGAGCTGACGTCTCTGGTGCCACTTCGAGCAACACCTACTCCGGTGGTGGACCAATCACCCTCACTCTGCCCTCGGGGTCATGGGGAGACGCCACCGCCACGGTGCGCGCATTCGCAGTCGACCAAGTGAATCATCAGAGCGCTTGGGTCACCCTCGAGGTGCCGATCGCCGGCCAGGCGGACACTGATCCCCCGATAACGTGGTTCAGCGTCGAGCCCAACGGGCTGGTGCCTTCGGCCGACGGGAATGCCCAGCTGTCGATTAGCTCCTGGGACGCGCTTTCCGGCGTCGCGACGGTGCACTACCAGGTCGACGGTGGCGGCTGGGAGACGGTCTCAGGGTCAGGGGCCGCGTTTACGGCGACCGGCTACGGCACACACACCGTGAGCTGCTACGCGGTGGACAACGCGGGAGTCGTCGAGACGGCGCAGGACTTCTCGTTCGAGATCATTCGACCGGTCACGCTGAACTTCAGCATGGTGAACACCATGTACAGCGGTACTGACTGGAAGGCCTACGACTACGCCTACGATGTCGAGGTGTTCACCGCCAACGGTGATTCCTACGACGACATGAGTTCTTCCACACAGGACGCGGATGGACTGCCCGTCGAGACGGCCATGACTCTGTGGGCCCTCGAATTCCCAGATGGGCCCTATCAGGTCAAGTTGACGCTGCATACCAAGAACAACGGGGACCAGGTGTACACGTGGAACGGCGTGAACATAACCCCGAGTCAGACTCTTGAGTTGACTGGGACCTATGCCGATTCGCTTGTGGGCGTCGACGTGGTGCCTCCAACTACAACGTCCGATGCCCGGACCGACTACGTACTTGCGCCCGGCCAAACTGAGATTGTCTCGCTGACGGCTACTGATGCCGGAGGCTCGGGAATCGCGTCTACGCACTTCATCCTTGACGGCGCCGATGTGGCCCAGGGAACGCTCGTGTCGGTGTCCCATGAGGGCTCGGAGCCGATCACTCATACGCTGGAGTTCTGGAGTGTGGACACAGTCGGCAACGAAGAGGCCCACCAGACAGCCACCTTCACGACCACATCAGAGTGATTCTGCTTCTCGGCGTTGGCGCGAGGCGCACCATTCGCGTAACCTAATCGATGGTTTCCAGCGTTCGCGGGCGAACCTTCCGCAGTCGCTGTTCCCGTCACAGAACCCTGTACACCGAGGAGGGGGCTTCATGCCGACCATCAACCGTGATCTTGTTCGCGTACCGGCCGACGTACCAGCAGAGTTCCGCGATACGTACATCGAGAACTTCCTTGCGGCCACTCACAACTCCGGGCGCCTCATGCTCTTCGCATGCGATCAGAAGATCGAGCACCTCAACGACGACTTCTTTGGCGAGGGCATCTCGGCCGATGACGCGGAGCCCGAGCACTTGTTCCGCATCGGCTCGCAGGGTGTCGTGGGTGTGCTCGCGGGCCAGCGCGGCCTTGTGGCGCAGTTCGCTGCAGACTATCCCGACATCAACTATCTGGTGAAGATGAACAGCAAGACGCACCTGGTGACCACCAGCCAGGACGATCCCTATTCGCCGCAGCTCTACGACATCCAGGCCGTGCTCGACCTGCGCGACAACGGCGTCAATGTGGTCGGTATCGGCTACACGATCTATCTCGGGTCGGAGTACGAGTCGACGATGATGACCGAGGCCGGTCAGCTCATCGCCGACGCTCACGCCAACGGCCTGCTGGTCGTGCTCTGGATCTACCCGCGCGGCAAGGCCGTCGCCGACGAGAAGGACGCCCACCTCATCGCCGGTGCCGCCGGCACCGCTGCCTGCCTGGGCGCCGACTTCGTCAAGTGCAACCCGCCCAAGGGCGACGACGCAGCGACTTCGGCCCAGAAGCTCGTCGAGGCGTCCAAGGCTTCCGGCCGCACGGGGCTGGTCTGCGCTGGCGGCTCGACGGTGGACGCGACCACCTTTCTCACCCAGCTGCACGACCAGATCCACGTTGGCGGCGCCGTCGGCAACGCGACCGGTCGCAACCTGCACCAGCGCCCGCTCGACGAGGCGGTTCGCTTGACCAAGGCGATCAGCGCGATCACCATCGGCGACTACGATGTCGCTCGCGCTCTCGCGGTATTCAACGGCACTGAGGACTTCTCGGCGTAGATCGGGTCTCCCGGAATCGTCGGGAGTCGTAACTGGCGGCACCGTGTGGCTCTCAGCCAGGCGGTGCCGCAGTGGCATTGTGGGGAATAGTAGACCAGTCAGTCTATGAGTCAGGACGGCGCAAACGCATGCCGATTTCAGATTGGTTCTCCGCACGCGAGACCAAACGCTATACCAAGGTCAATGAGCAGGGCGCAGTTGCCGGCTCTGACGTGCCCGATGGCGTCTGGGTCAAGTGCGAAGGCTGCAAACGCACGATCTACGAGGGAGAGCTCGTCCAGTCGCTGCGCGTATGCCCCACCTGCGGCTTCCACTTCGATCTCACTGGGCCTCAGCGCATCGAGATGCTCGCGGATGAGGGATCGTTCGCCGAGACAGACGCCAACCTGGCGCCGTGCGACCCGCTCGAGTTCGTCGCAGCCAAACCCTATGGTGTCCAACTCACCGCGGCGGCCGAGAAGAGCGGCCTACCTGAGGCTGTGATCACCGGTACGGCGACCATCGGCTCGCGGGCAACCGTCCTCGGCGTGATGGACTTCAGGTTCATTGGCGCTTCCATGGGCTCGGTGGTCGGGGAGAAGATCACGCGCGCTTTCGAGCTTGCCACCGAGAAACGAAGCCCGATCGTTCTCGTGACCGCATCCGGCGGCGCGCGCATGCAAGAAGGCATGCTGTCGCTCTTGCAGATGGCCAAGACGAGCGCCGCGGCTCGCAGGCATGCGGACGCGGGCCTGGCGTACGTTTCCGTGCTCACCAACCCGACCTTCGGCGGTGTGACGGCGTCGTTTGCTGTACTGGGCGATGTGATCATCGCGGAGCCGGGCGCGCTGATAGGCTTTGCCGGCCCGGCGCTCGTGGAACAGACCACCCGGCAGAAGCTGCCCAGAGACTTTCAGACCAGCGAGTCACTCATGCGCCACGGAATGATCGACGAGATCGTCGCCCGCGGTGAGCTGAAGGACCGCATCGCCCTCGTCCTCGGCTATTTGCAGCCGAGTGGGAAGGCGGGTGCGGCCTCATGAGCAAGCCGCGATTCGTGATGGAGTTCGAACGCCCCTTGATGGATCTCGAGGCCAAGCTCGATGAACTGCGCCGCCTCGATCTGGCCGCCGACTCCGACCTCGCCGAGGAGATCGACGACCTTGGCTCCCAGATCGAGCTACTTCGCGTTGAGACCTATCGGCATCTCTCGGCATGGGACCGGGTCCAGATATCCCGCCATCCCGAGAGACCCAAGACCCAGCACTACCTGGAGGCGCTGTTTTCGGACATCGTCGAGTTGCGCGGCGACCGGCACTTCGGAGACGACGAGGCGATCGTTGCGGCACTCGCTACGTTGGACGACCGGCGGGTCGTGGTCCTGGGGCACAGCAAGGGGACCGACACCAAGGAGAACATCCGGCGCAACTTCGGAAGCCCCCACCCGGAGGGATTCCGCAAAGCCATGCGTGCGTTCGACCTCGCCGAGAAGTTCGGCCTTCCCGTGGTCAGCTTCCTCGATACGGCGGGGGCCTCTCCAGGTATTGAGGATGAGGAGCGAGGGCAGGCATGGGCGATCGCCGAGTCACTAGCGAAGCTCTCGGCGCTGCGCGTTCCGGTCGTCGTCGTGGGGATCGGCGAGGGCGGTAGCGGGGGCGCACTCGCAATCGGGTTTGGGGACCGGCTTCTCATGCTTGAGAACGCCTACTACTCCGTGATCAGCCCCGAGATGTGCGCGCAGATCCTCTACCGGGACTCCAAGCAGGCCGAGGCCGCGTCCGCATGCCTGCGCATGACCGCGAACGACTTGGTAGGGCTTGGCATCGTCGACGAGGTGTTGCCGGAGCCGCTCGGCGGAGCGCACCGCGACCGAGATGCCGTGTTCGCGATCGTGCGGGAGGCGGTTGTGCGGTCCCTCGATGAGCTTGCGCGTGCTGACACGGACGAGCTGGTCGGTCGGCGCTACGAGCGGCTTCGGGCGATAGGCGAGTTCTGCACGCTCGACGAGAGGTGATTCGGGATGAGTGAGCGACCCAAGCTTGCGGTGCTGACCAGCGGCGGTGACGCGCCCGGAATGAACGCTGCAATAAGGTCGGTCGTGCGATCCGCCATTGCTCGCGGCTGTGAGGTCGCTGGCATCGAACACGGCTACGAGGGTCTGCTCAATGGCTGTTTCCGACCGCTCGGGCTCTCTGAGGTGGGCGGGATCCTGGATCGCGGAGGTACGTTTCTCGGGACCTCACGCTCCGCCCGGTTCGAGACGACTGAGGGGCTGAACGAGGCCGCGGCCCGACTCGCCGAGCAGGGCATCACCGGCCTGGTGGTCATCGGTGGGGATGGATCGTATCGCGGTGCCGAGGCGCTCCACGCGCTCGGTGTCTGCGCGGTGGGCGTCCCAGGGACCATCGACAACGACGTCGCCGGTACCGACACGTCGATCGGTTTCGACACGGCGCTCAACACCATCTGCGACGCGGTAGGCAAGGTGCGCGATACCGCGTCGAGTCACGAGCGAACGTTCGTCATCGAAGTCATGGGGCGCAGCTGCGGGATTCTCGCTACCTACGCGGGACTGGCGTGTGGTGGTGACTGCATCCTCGTGCCCGAGGTCCCCTGGCGTCATGAGGACGTCTGGGCGTGCATCGAGCAAGGCGTCAGCCGTGGCAAGCAGCACTCGATCATCGTGATAGCCGAGGGTGCGGGGCACGCGTTCAGCCTCGCCGCCGAGCTCGAGGAGCGCTACGACCACGAGGCGCGCTCTGTGGTTCTCGGGCACGTGCAGCGCGGAGGCTCGCCGTCGGCGTTCGACCGGATACTCGCGAGCAGGATGGGTGCGCGCGCGGTCGACGCGCTGCTTCTCGGCGAAGCGGGAGTCGCGGTTGGGCTGAAGGGGTCGCACACGGTGACGTATCCGCTCAAGGAGGCCTACGGCCAGCAGCACCTTCTGCGTCAGGAGATGTACCAGCTCGCGGGCATCCTCGCTCGCTAGCGCGGCTGTCGCCCCGACGTCTCCCGGCTTAGCGCTCGGCGTTCCGCGTTCGTGGCTTCTGGTAGCATGATGTGTCGGCGCCCGCGCGCAGCCGCGCGTGCCTTGCCTCGGAAACCACGAACCACGCCAGGAGGTCGTCCGCCATGTCTTGGGGCCTAGAAAACCGCCTTTCCCGCATCATCCAGCCATCCGACGGGCGCACCGTGATGCTCGCTGTGGACCACGGCTACTTCCTCGGCCCCACAAGCGGCCTGGAGTGCATCCGTCAGTCCATCGTGCCGCTCGCGCCCTACGCCGACACGCTCATGCTGACCCGGGGCATCCTTCGCTCCGACGTGCCGAGCACGATCGACACGCCGGTGGTGCTGCGCGTCTCCGGCGGCAACAGCGTGCTTGACGACGACCTGTCAAACGAGACGATCATCACCGACATCGAGGACGTCATCCGCCTCAACGCGGCAGGAATGGCGCTGTCGATCTTCGTCGGCTCGGGCTACCAGCATCAGACGATCGCCAACCTCGCCAAGCTCATCGACGCCGGCGAGCGCTACGGCATTCCGGTCATTGCCGTGACGGCGGTGGGCAAGGAGATGGTGCGCGACGCGCGCTACCTCGCGCTCGCCACGCGCATCGCCGCCGAGATGGGCGCGCACATCGTCAAGACGTACTACGTGGAAGACGACTTCGAGCGCATCACGTCGACATGCGGAGTGCCCGTGGTCATGGCGGGCGGGAAGAAGCTGCCCGAGCGTGATGCGCTCCAGATGACGTACAACGCGATCGCACGCGGCGCGTCCGGTGTGGACATGGGCCGCAACATCTTTCAGAGCGACTGTCCGCTCGGCATGGTCAAGGCGGTCAACGCCGTCGTGCACGGCAACGCGAGCGTCGATGACGCCTACGCGGTCTACCAGGATGAGAAGTCGGCTGGCACCGGTGTCGGCGCACTGACGATGGACGCCGACGATACACGCAAGATCTAGCGGAGATGCCGATGTCCGAGTCCATGCGTGGCGCCGTCTACTACAACAACTCCGACGTCCGCGTCGAGGAAATGCCGATCCCGCAGATTGGCCCGGGCGAGACGCTCGTGCGCATCCGTGCCAGCGGCATTTGCGGATCTGACGTACTCGAGTGGTATCGCGTGCCCAAGGCGCCGATCGTGCTGGGTCACGAGGTCGCGGGTGACGTGGTCGCCGTAGGCGCAGGCGTGACGAACGTGGCAGTTGACGATCGCGTTGTGATCTCGCACCACGTTCCTTGCAGCACGTGCCGACACTGCCTGTCGGATAACCACACGGCGTGCCACACGCTGCACACCACGAACTTCGATCCCGGCGGGTTCGCCGAGTACGTGCGCGTACCCGCTCTGCAGACAGACCGCGGCATCCTCGTGATGCCCGACTCGATGAGCTACGAGCAGGGCACCTTCGTCGAGCCGCTGGGATGCGTGGTGCGCGCGCAGGTGCGCGCCGGCGTTCGCCCCGGCTCGACGGTTCTTGTGGTTGGCAGCGGCATCTCCGGCTTGCTCCACATCCGCCTCGCGCTGGCGCTCGGGGCTGGCCGCGTGTTCGCGACCGACGTGAGCGAGTATCGGCTCGACTGGGCGCGCAAGAGCGGCGCGACACAGGCCTTCGATGCGATCGCCGCCGGCGACCAGCTGCCAGACCTCTTGCGCGCCGCCAACGATGGCGCGCTGGCCGACCTCGTGATCCTGGGCACCGGCGCTCCAAGCGCGATCGACCAAGGACTCGCCTGTCTTGAGAGCGGTGCGACCTTCGTCGTGTTCGCGGTGCCGGCTCCCGGCGAGAACCACCCGATGCCCCTGAACGAGCTCTGGCGCCGAGAAGTCATCGTGCGCACCGCCTACGGCGCCGCGCCCGCTGACCTGGCCATGGCGATGGACCTGATCGCGACCGGTCGGGTGCACGTCGACGACCTGATCACCCACCGGCTACCGCTGGGGCGGGCGCAAGAAGGGTTCGCTCTGGTGGCGAATGCGGGGGAGAGCGTCAAGGTTGTACTGCAGCCCTGACGTGGCTCCTACCCCCACAACGCCCTGACGCCGTTACGGATGTGCGAAGTGGTCGCGTGCGCACTTGACGCGGTCTCTTCGGCGGCCGACTGGGGGCTGGCGAGCGTTTCGACGAAGTGGGGCAGCACGGCATCGCTCAGGAACCGCGTGCGCTGCGCGTAGCCGTGGCGATCCGAGCGCCCGTGCGGCTGGGTGTAGTAGCGCAGGGGCTGGGCGACGTAGAGCTGATTGCGCGCCCGCGTGCACGCCACGTAGAAGAGTCGACGTTCCTCCTCGATCCCCTCGGCGGATCCCGTCGACATGTCGCTGGGGATGTTGCCATCCGCCGCGTGGATGACGTAGACCACGTCGAACTCCAGGCCTTTGGCCGAGTGCATGGTCGAGAGAATCACATAATCTTCGTCCAAGTGCGGTGGTCCGGCGAAGTCCTGCGTGTAGGAGGGCGGATCGAGCGCCAGGTCGGTAAGGAACTGCGATCGGTCTCTGGCGCCCGAAGCAATCGACTCGATCTGTTCGAGGTCGCGCAGACGGGCGGCGACGTTGTCGTAGCGGCGCTCAAGCAGGGGAGCGTAGACGGTGCGTACCGCGTGCACCTGGGCAGGCACCTCCATCACGCCGCCGCCGGAGAGCGCCCGGAGCAGTGAGACTACGTCGGGCCAGACGACCGCCGCGCTCTCGGGCACGCGAGCGCCGGCCCAACTCTCGAAGTCGCCCCCTGCGCTCGAAAGCGCCTCCCACAGCGTCGCCGCCGTCTTGGGACCGACTCCGGGGACGAGCCCAAGCACCCGCATTCCCGCCATCGCATCCTTGGGATTCTCGGCGAGCCGCAGGAACGACACCAGATCCTTCACGTGCGCGGTCTCCACGAACCGAAGTCCGCCGTACTTGCGGAACGGGATGTTGCGCCGAGAGAGCTCCATTTCAAGCGCCATTGAATGATGCTGAGCGCGGAAGAGCACGCTCTGGTCCTTGAGGGAGGTGCCCTGCTCGCGGTGGTCGAGGATCCGGTCGCACACCCAGTCGGTCTGCTCGGCCTCGTCTCGGCAGGTGACGAGCGAGGGACGCCCACCACCCTCACGCGCCGTCCACAGACTCTTCTCACGCCGCTCGGTGGCCTCGGAGATGATGGCGTTGGTCGCCGAGAGGATCGGCGCAGTCGAACGGTAGTTCCGAGTCAGCGTCGCGACGTGGCCACCCGGGAATCGCAGCTCGA
>CAZIPT010000075.1:0-10971 GCA_964541375.1 uncultured Eubacteriales bacterium | reverse complement strand
GTACAACGTCCTTGCGTGGCTGTGTGTTGGGGGCGGCGCCGCGGGCTCTCTGTTAAGGGTGTTCAGCAGGCTCTTTCCCAAGGCGGTAGGCTGATGTCCGCCGACCTGCCCACAGGCCGAGCGCCCGCCGACAGCACGCCCATCGACGAGGCCAAACGCTCAGCCCGAATCGCCGCTGTGTCGGCCCGTGACCGTCTCGACCGGGCCGCGCGCAATGGCGCTTCCGACTCAGCGGCTGCCCGGCTGCTCAGACTCCCCGAGATTGCAGCCGCGGAGTTCGTGATGGTCTACTTTGCGCTGCCGACGGAGATCGATCCGCTCTCGGCGGCCATAGCGCTTCGAAGCCGCCGAGTCACCATCTCCTACCCGCGGGTCGAGTCGCCGGGGGTGCTGGGCGTATACGCGGTCGAGGACGAAAGCGGGCTCGTTCAGGGACCCTTCGGCCTGTCGGAACCCGCCGATACCGCCCGCATCCTCGATCCGACACTGATTGACGCGGTGATAGTTCCGGGAGTCGCCTTCGACCAGCGAGGGGGGCGGCTGGGGTACGGCGGGGGCTACTACGACCGACTGTTGCCTCGACTCAGGCCCGACTGCGCTCGCATCGGGCTAGCCTTCGACGAGCAGCTCCTCGCCCTGGTCCCTGCCGAGTCGCATGACGTGGCGATGGACCTGGTCGTAACCCAAACGCGGGTGATACGCGCATCGGGTCTGCGAGCCGAGTGAGCGCTCGCGGCCGCCAAAGCGTCGCGCAGGGACGAGCAGAGAACACCTAGCGCGCGGCCGTCAGCTCGTCGAGTGTGACGAACGTGAACCCTTTTGAGCGCAGGTCATCGATGATGGTCGGCAGCGCCTTGATCGTCTGGGCTCGGTCGCCGCCCCCATCGTGCATCAGGACGATCTGACCCGGCTTGGTCGACCGGACGGCGTTGCGATAGATCGTGTGCGCGCCAGGCCGAGTCCAGTCCAGCGTGTCGATCTCCCACAGAGCGATGTTGACCTTGACGGCGCGCGCAGCCTTACGCACCGCAGCGTTGGTTGCCCCATAGGGCGGTCGGAACCACACCGGTCGAACTCCTGTCGCAGCGCCGACCGCCGAGACACCCCCTGCTATCTCCTTGCGGATAGCCGGGGGCTTGAGCTTGGTCAGCTGCGCGTGGCTCTGCGAATGGCTTCCGACGGCGTTGCCCTCGGCGGCGGCCCTGCGCACCAGTTGGGGCGACTTTCGCGCCTGTCTGCCGAGCATGAAGAACGTCGCATGAATGTTGTTCTTCTTGAGGATGTCCAGGATCTTGTCGGTCTGCCCCGGCCACGGTCCGTCATCAAAGGTGAGTGCGACGAGCTTGTCCGAGCTAGACGCCGGACGACGGACGACGACCATCGGATCGCCCGACGCGATCACGCTTCGGGTCGATTCGATTCCTGAGATCCTGCCCGTGGTCACCACGACGACACCGGGAGTCCCCAGGCGCCTCAGCGCGATGACCGGGCCCGTCCCTTCCTGAACAATCGCGATGGGCAGCGACTCGCGCCGCGTGACTTTGGCCTCTCTTGTGTTGGCGCCCCTGCGACTCGCCACGACGTCTCCGTCGAAGAGTCGCTCCTCAAGCGACACCGGTCTCCCGTTTCGCGTCACGATCCCCGAGGCCCCGCCGAAGCGGCGGAGAACCTTGCCCTCGACGGAGAGAAGGGCGCCTCTCTCGGCGTGGAGCATGCCCTGATCCTGAAGGTCGGAAAGTGTGGAGCCCGCCGGGACCGTGCGAATGGTGCCGTCGACGGTGACGCGCAGGGGCCGAGTGAACCCCCAGAGAAGGAACACTCCGATGACGCTGAGAGCGACCAGCCCCCCGACGATCCACGGCCAGTGCCGTCGGGTGCCTCGGTGCGGTGTTGATTTGGTCGCTCTCACTGCTTGAACCGAGCTCCCTTGGTTGCGGCGGCATACTCCCAGCTCAGAGCGATACGCGTGCCACGCGACCGCCCGCCAGGTCGATGAGATCGGTGCGGCGGATCTTGACCATCGAAGCGGGAGTACCGGCCGCCGGATACAGGGTCTCGAAACGCATGAGCGAGTCGTCGACCAGGACCGGCAGCCCCTCAGGTAGTGCGAACGGTGAGACGCCCCCTATCGCGAAACCGGTCGCGGCTCTGACCGTCTCGGCGTCGGCGAAGTGCGCCTCGCTGCCGCCCATGAGCTCCGCGATCGCCGGCGCGTCGCCACGGCGGTCGCCTGCGACAAGAACCAGCACCGGGCGGTCATCAACAACGAAGACGAGGGACTTCACGATCTGCCCCAACTCGCAGCCGGCGGCGTCGGCGGCCTGCTGCGCCGTCTTGGTGGGCGTCGCGAACTCGATGATCTGGTCGTCGAGCAGGTGCGCGGTCAGGTAGGCCCGGACCCGCTGCAACGAACCGCCCTTCTTGGTGGGCTCCGACATGGTGTCTACGATCCCTTCGTCCAAGAAGCCGGTGCGCGATCGGGGACCCGCCGCGGGAATCTGAGTGATTCGAGAACCGCCTCGAGGTTGTCCTGCCATAGGGCCAGCGACTTCAGGTCGAGCCTCAACAGCGGGTAAAGCGGGTCGGGCCGTACGACGGTGAAGCCGTTTCGAGTCAAGAACCTATGGCCGAGCATGGGCATATCCTCGCGTTGCCCGGCCGCGTCCATGTAGCCGAACGCCTCGACCCTCCGCTCCCCGCGACCGGCAAGGTCACGCAACGCAGCCCGTAAGAGGACCGCCCCCAGCCCGCGGTGTCTGGCATCCGCCGAGATGTGCAGGCACGCGATCAGCGGGGTCGAGGGGTCCTCAGGCGCCACCGCGAACGTGGAGGCTTGCGGAAAGAAGCCACTCGGCGCGTACTTGACGAAGCCGAGAACCTCGTCGCCGTCGAAGGCGACTCGTCCGCAGTCGCCCCATTCGTCCGTCACCCGCCGATACCATGCACCCTGAAGCTCGGCGTCGCACACCGTCCCGCAGCGACGCTCGCGCTCCCCGGCGCTCTCCCAGAACGCGCACGTAGAGCAGGCCATCGGAAGTTGATGGGCTCCTGTGAAATTCAGCGGTTTGAGTCTGCGGGTCATTCTCAGCTACTCGTCGTCATCGTCGGGAAGGCGCGCGGCATCGATGACCTTGTCGGTCATCGACTTGAGGAAGCCGTACGCCTTCTTGGTGGTGGGGTTCTTGGCCGCCGCTTTCACGGCCGTCTTGCCGTACGCCGCCGCAACAGCTGCGGCCTTGCCGGCCGCCACCGCAGCTTGCTCGGCGCCGACCTTGACCTGGGCCGCGCCTTTGCCCGCCGCGGCCGCCGCCCCGCCGTCGGTGGCGACCGCCAGCACGTCGTCGCTCACAACGACGGCATCGCCCTCGAAGCCGTGCACCATGTCCGCCGGGATTTCGCGGGTGCCCAACGCGGTGTCCGCGGTGATCCCCTCCGTCAGTTCGAGCGTCGCCAGCTGCCCGCCATTCTCATCGAACGTGGCGTCGCGCACCTGCCCGACCGCCGTGCCGGACTCGGTCCGCACCGGCATGCCGAGCCAGACGACAGTGCGCTCCCAGAAGACGTCGAGGCGTTTGGCCGCCGAGCGACCCCAGGCGTCGGAACCGTCGACGACCACCCGGTCATTGAGGATCTCGGTCCGATCGAGGGCCACGAATCGGTCGCTCCTGCGCACCATCAGCAGAAAGTCGGGCTGCTCGACGGTGAAACCGACGACGCGCGGCTCGCTGGGGTGGAAGAGTACGTCGATCAGTCGCCCGACGCGTTTCCGGACGCCGCTCTTCTTGTGCTTCTCGCCATAGACGGTGAGCCTGTCGACCTCGCGAAGCGAATGCACGTGTATCCTCTCGGCGAAAGAACCGGCCCCCCAGCGTGCCGGGAAGCCGGTTTAAGAGCGTACCACGGGCAGAGCCTGCTCTAGGCCTCCGGGATCGCGTCTGCGACCGCGGCGCCGGCGGAGTCGGCGGCATCCGCAGCGGCGTCGGTGGCGACTGCCGCCTTCTTGGCGACGAAGTCGAGCGTGTCCTGCGCCTTTCCGGATGCAGCCTCGACGCCGGACTTGGTCGCGCCCGCAGCCTTGTCGACCGCGTCGTGAACCGCAGGTGTCGTCTCGGCGATCTTGTCCTTGGCCCCGGCCGCGGACTTGGCGACCTGGTCCTGCAGCCTGCTGCGCGCTTCATCGATCTTGCTGCGGAGCTGCTCGCCCTTCTCAGCGGCGGTCTGCTGACCGGCGGCCACGGCCCCTGTCACCTTCTCTTTGCCAGTGTTGTAGACCTCGCCGGCCTGGCCCCAGTACTCGCCGCTCTTGTCGGCGATCATCTCACGCGTCTCCTTACCGGAGCGCGGCGCGAAGAGCAGCCCCAACACGGCGCCGATCAGGCCGCCCAGCAAGAAGGCCCCAAATACCGATCCACCACGCCTGTCGTCGTACATTCCAGAGCACCTCCGTCGTCGATGCGTTACCGCTCGATAGTCAGACCCGGGCAGGTCGTCTCCCGGGCTTACGCCAGTATGTACCCGATTACCGCCGAGACAGCGCGGCCTCAATCAACCTTGATACCACATCTTGGAAAGTCATGTCAGCGGCCTCGGCGGCCATCGGGAGGAGCGAGGTCTCGGTCATGCCCGGCGAGGTGTTGCACTCCAAGACGAGGGGCCGCCCCGCCTCGTCGAGCACCAGGTCGACTCGACTCACGTCGCGACACCCGAGAGCGACGTGCACCTCGCGGGCAACGCGCGCGACCTCCTCGGCAACCTCCGGCGAGATGCGCGCGGGCGCGAAGAAGTCGGCGTCACCGGGCGTGGTACGCGCTGAAAAGTCGTAGAGTCCGGAGTCCGGCGGGACGATCTCGACGGCCGGCAGCACCAGCGCGTCTACTCCCTCGCCCAGCACCGAGACCGCGAGCTCGACGCCCTCGACCCACTTCTCGACGAGCGCCGAGGTGTCGAACGAAAGCGCCGACAACAGGGCGTCGGCGAGATCGGCCGGGTCGTCAACGCGGGTCAGGCCCAGCGCCGAGCCCTGCCGGCCCGGCTTGACAGCGACCGGGAATCCGCCGACGGCGTCGCCCACCAGATCAAGCGCGGTGGCTGCGCCCATCTCCTTGAACGCGTCGGCGGTCAGCGTGACCCACGCAGGCGTCGGGATGCCCTGGGTGGCGAGCAGGTGCTTGGTGACCGACTTGTCCCACGACAACGCGCACGACACGACGCCCGGCCCCGTATACGGGATGCCGAGGAACTCCAGCAGCTCCTGGATGGTGCCGTCCTCACCGTACTTGCCGTGGAGCGCAATGTAGGCGGCGTCGGGCCGTTCGCTCCTGAGCGTGGCGACCAGGTCGGCGGTCACATCGAGCGAGAGCACATAGTAGCCGGCCGCAGTGAGCGCGTCGGAGACCCGACGGCCGCTCGCGAGCGAGACCTCGCGCTCGAGCGAACGCCCGCCCATCAGGACCGCGATCTTCTGCTTCATGCCGCCCCTTCTCTTCTGCCGGGCAAAGCTCCCGCGGCGATGAACGCGCGATAGAGCTCAAGCCGGTCCTCAATAACCTCAGAAAGCCGACGAATCCCCTCGGCGATGGCCTCGGGTTCAGCGTAGCAAAACGCGAGGCGCATGCAGTTCTTGCCCCGGCCGTCGGGGAAGAACCCGTCGCCCGGTGCATAGGTGACGCCGAACTCGACCGCCTCGGCAAGCATCGTGGAGCAGTCGACATACGTCGGCAGCTCGACCCAGACGAAGAAACCACCGTCCGGCTTCGACCAGCGCGCCTCGGGCGGGAAGTACTCATCGAGCGCGGCGAGCATCGCGTCTCGGCGCTCGGCGTATGTGCGGGTGAGCTCAGCGAGCGTGCGACGCCACCGCGTGCCCTGGAAGTACCGCTCGGCGGTCACCTGCGCGAAGTTGGAGCCGCACAGGTCGGCCGCCTGCTTGACCAGCAGCACCTTGGCGAGGATCGGCTTGGGCGCGGCGATCCAGCCCAGCCGCAGCCCCGGCGCGAAGATCTTGGAGAACGTGCCCAGATAGATGACCTCGTCGTCCAGGGAGCGCAGCGGCTTCATGTGCCCGCCGTCGAATCGCAGCCGGCCATACGGGTCGTCCTCGACCACGGGGACGTCGTACTCGCGCGCCAGCTCGAGCAGCCGGCGGCGGCGCTCCGGCGACATGGTGACGCCGCCGGGATTCTGGAAGTTGGGGATCGTGTAGATGAACTTTGCTCCGCGCACACCGACGCGCTTCAGCTCTTCCTCGAGCAGATCCATACGCATGCCGTCGTCGTCCATCATCACGCAGCGGATCTCCGGCTGGTACGCCGAGAAGGCCTGAAGCGCGCCCACGTACGTCGGTCCCTCGGTGATGACGACGTCGCCGGGGTTCAGGAACGTCTTGGCCAGCAGATCCAGCGCCTGCTGAGCTCCGGCTGTGATGAGCAGGTCACTCGGCTTGAGACGCACGCCGATCTCGGCCATGAGGTCGGCCACCAGCGTGCGTATCTGCAGTCGGCCGTCGCTTCCGCCGTACTGGAGCGCAGCCGCGCCCTCGTGGATCACGGCCTCGCGCGCTGCGGCCGCGACCGCCTCGGAAGGCACTCGGTCGACAGCGGGCATGCCGCCGGACAGCGAGATCATGTCGGGGCGCGATGCAGCCGCGAAGAGGTCGCGTACCGCGCTGCTGCGTACTCCTGATATGCAGTCTGCATATCGGTCATGCCACCGGTCGAACACGATTCGTGCGGTACCCATGTCGTTCACCTCACCGGAAACAACAAAACCCCCTCCGCCTGATTGGGCGAGGGGGCATTCGCGGTACCACCAATCTTCGTTTCGCAGTCTCAGCCGGTGAGCCGAGAAGCGAAACCTCATTCCCGGGATACCGGTCCGGGGCCGACCCGCTTCCAGCGTACCTCTCGGCAGCCCTGGCGGAGGACATCGGAGGGGTGGCTGGGCGACCGAACCGCCCTCTTCCCTCACGTCCGCTGTGTGCTATCCAGCCCCCGGCTCGCGCGGCCCAAGGTGTGGCGAGCACTCTAGCATCGTGGAGCGGAGCAGGTCAACGGGGGTGCGGCTCCTCAGCGCTCCAGCGAAGCGCACGCCTTCAATCTCCAGCCCCGCCGAGAAGTCCTCCGAGAACGCCACGGGCGCTTGTACGTACGGTGGCCCGACGCCGTCAGCGGCGGCTCATGGCCGCCCGCTCGTATCGGCCGCCCGCAGCTCACGCAGCCGCGCGACGAGGACCTCGACGTCGGGCTGCTCGGCGATGCTCGGGTCCAGCAGCCACTCGCACACGCCGACCGCTGCCCGTAGCGCCCCGAGCGCGACCAGATCGTCGTCGTAGCCGAGCCGCACGCGGAAGACCCCGCGCCCGTCCGTCGAGAAGTCCCACTCGGTCTCTCCGCGCAGCGTGCGCGGCGAGCCCGACAGCGCCATCAGCTCGAAGGCGACGTGCTCGAGCAGGTGCGGAGTCTCGGTGTCGGCGAGCTCGGCGGCGATGCCGTGCGCCGACCCGTTGTCGCAGGTGTGGCGCATGAGTCCAGGCAGGAGCGCGAGCGCCTTCTCGGCGAGGCCGGGCACGATGCACGTCCGCATCGGCGCGCCCTCCGGAACGCGGACGAGCGCCTCGACGCGCTCGGAACTCACGTCGACGCGCTCGATCAGCAGGACGGCCATGGGCTGGTTCAGCTAGTCGATGTCGACTTGGACGACCTGCCGAGCAGCCTGCCTGCCGATGAAGTATGCGAGCGATGCCGCGACGACAACCACGCCGAGCGCGACAAGCGCTGCGCGGGTGACGTTCTGGGTGTACACCTCATCCACGACCTCTTTAGCCTGGACGACCGCGAGGTTCTGGATGGTGGTGGCGCGCTGCTTGAGCTCGTCGAGCGATACGCGCTCCTCGGGCGGGATGTAGAGCGGCTGAGTGGTGGGATCAGGCGTCATGTCTGGATGCTCCTCATCTTCAGGTAGGTAAGTACTCCGGCGCCGATGAGAATCGCCGCCCCCACGATGGCGAGCGCCGCAGGCCAGCCGACAAAACCGGCGAGAACCATCAAGAACGCGACGAACAGGAAGCAGAGGCCGATGACCAGCAGCGCCGCGGCGGCCATGGCGAACGCGATGAGCATTCCCAGCTGCTGCCCGGGAAGCACCACCTTATCGCGCATGATGCCGGCGGTCTCCTGGCGTAGGTAGTTCACGATCATCTGGAGCAGATCGGCCACCGCATCGACTATGTTCTCGCGCTCGACGACCGGCTCTTCAGGAACCGGTGGCTCCGGCGGAGCTACATACG
Source organism: uncultured Eubacteriales bacterium (assembly GCA_964541375.1). Classification (GTDB taxonomy): domain Bacteria; phylum Actinomycetota; class Coriobacteriia; order Anaerosomatales; family JAAXUF01; genus JBAXEO01. The sequence continues at coordinate 2,687 of CAZIPT010000075.1, read as the reverse complement.
GGTCAGCTGGGCTGCCGTCAACATCTGACATTCTCGTGCCTCCTCGGCAAGTACTTGAGCCTTCATTCAGGAAGATACCCCAAATAGGCAGCGGCGCCGGGAACACCCGACGCCGCTGAACAACTTCCGTATGACGCGCAGAGCCTGCGTACGGCCTAGTACCAACCGTGGCTGTAGCTGTGGGCCAGTGCGCGACGAGGTGTCTTGTACCGCTTCTTGATGTACTGAAGCGCAATCTGCGTGTTGATCTCGGGATTCTTCCAGCGGCCCTTCTTGGCGACCCATCCCTCACACGGGACCTGGAACAGACCAACGTAGTGACCGGTTCTCGGGGTGCTGGACAGACCGCTCTCACGCTTCGCGAGCGTGATGAGGGCCTTGGTGTCGGCACCCTTGAAGCCATGCTTCGCGGCGACCTTCTTTATCACGGCCGCGTTCTTGGCCTGGCGGTTCATTGCCGCGGCAGGCGAAGCCATGACTCCGGTGAGCATCATCGCTATGGCGAGCGGAGCGATGAAGCCTGCGAGACGTGCACGTGTGGTGAAACTCAAACCGTACCTCCGATGTCGGACTACAGGACAGACGACGACACGGAGGCGACAAGGACCAAGGTTCAGCCCGGACAGCTTGAAAAGGGGGTGGCGTGCTAGCTGCCTCGCATCCGGTACCGACGGGCGGCGTTGCCGTCGTCTCATACCAGAGAAGCGCTATGCTCTTTGGTGTTCGGACCTATCGCGTGTTGTTCGGTCTGTGGAGTCCGCTGGATTGCGAACCGTTCGGGCCGATCCGGCCGGTCTTGATTGCCGACATCCGCTGCGCAGGTCCCTCGGCCGTCCCGGTCGTCTTCCGGCCGAACGCTACGGTGCCACTTGTCGTACAGCGACGTACCATAGCAAAGCCGTTGCCATCCTGACAACTGCGGCGGCCGGACGACTATCCATTCCGACCGCCGCATTATGCAATTCGCCGAGCTATCACGCTACTTCTTGGGCGTCGCCGTGCTCTCGGCCGCCGCGAGCTTACTCAGTATCTTGCCGAGCTGCTCTACCTTGGTTCCATAGGTCGCCCAGTCACCCTTACGTTGCGCCGCTATGGCGTCGAGGTAGAGCTGCTGGGCTGCGGCGACGTCCTGCGTTGAGCCTTGTCCTGCTCCACCGGTGCCCAGTGCGCCGCCGGTGGTCTCGCCCGAAACACCGCCCACGCTACTCGTGTTGCCGCTGGTCTGCTGCCCGAACACCTTTAGCAGCGCCGCCTCGAGGGTGTTCTCCATCTCCACGCGGTCGGCGTACACGACGATCACGCGCGTGAGCTCAGGGATCGCGGTCTGCTCGGCTTGGAGGTACAGCGGCTGGATGTAGACGATGGAGTCCTTGATCGGGATGACCAGCATGTTGCCGAAGATAGCTACGCTCCCCCTCTGGTTCCAGAGCGAGAGTTGAGGCGAAATGAGTGCGTCCTGGTTGATCTGGGCGCTGATCTGTTCAGGTCCCAAGACGACGCGCTCTTTGGGGAAGAGGTAGACGGTGCGCTCACCGTACTTCTCGGGGTCGGAGTTAGCCGCCACCCACCCGATCATGTTGTCTCGGTTGCGCGGAGTGTAGGCGGACATGATGTAGAAGGCTTCTTTGGCCTGTCCGGGTAGCTTCATGAGCACGAAGAACGGCTCCATCGTCTTGCCCTGGCGCTCGCCCGGGATCTCCCACTGGTCTTCCTTGTTGTAGAACACGCGTGGATCGGTCATGTGATAGGTCCGATAGACCTCGGCCTGTGCCATGAAAAGCCCCTGCGGATAGCGGAAGTGCTCTCGAATTCCGGCCGGGATCTTCGATGCGTCGACGACGAGTGAGGGAAACACCTTCCGCCACGCCTGCAGCACCGGATCCGTCGGGTCGAACGCGTAGAACGTGGTCGTGCCGTCGAACGCATCAACGACCACCTTGACCGAGTTGCGCAGGTACTTGGTCTGGGAGGCGCCGGGAATCCCCTCTGAGTAAGGGAACCACTCTGAGCTGGTATACGCGTCAATGATCCACTTGATGCGTCCGTCGACCAAGACCGGGTAGGGATCCTTCTCATACTGGAGCCACGGCGCGAGCGCCTCGAGCCGGCTGGTCAGGTCGCGACGGATGAGCACGCGGCTCTCGGGCTTCACATACTCCGAGAACAGCACCTGACTCGATCCGAGATTCAGCGCCCAAGCGAGCCGTCTCGGCAAGGAGCCGATGGCGACGCCGCTCGAGCCCTTGTACTCGTAGTAGGCGTTCCTCTCGCCCAGTGGGAAGTCGAACTCCTTGATGCCGGTGTCGATGAGCGCCACCTGCCAATCGCCGGGATCTTGCCCCAGCACCTCGACCTTGTTACCGCGCTCTGAGATTACAAAATCGCGATCGGCGGTCGGCCGATAATTGAGGAAGTAGTCCTTGATGACATTGGCCTTGTAGCCAAGGCAGAGCACGAAGTCACGATGCCCGTAATAACGATAATATTGCATCACGTGCCAGATGATCGGGTGCTGGCCCACAGGCACCATGGGCTTCGGAATGCTTTCGGAATACTCACGAATGCGGATGCCCAAGCCGCCGCAAAACAAGATGACTTTCAACTGAGAGCCCCCGGATCAGAACAGACGCGCGGCGGCGTGAATCGTCGGTGCTCGTTTGGATTCCCGTCGACCAGGAAGTCCATGA
>CAZIPT010000074.1:0-11281 GCA_964541375.1 uncultured Eubacteriales bacterium | reverse complement strand
CGGAGAGCTGGCCGAGTCGGTCGAAGGCGCTCGCCTGCTAAGCGAGTAAGGGGGTAAAGCTCCCTTCGAGGGTTCGAATCCCTCGCTCTCCGCCATTTGACATCGCTCGTGCCACCCGAAGTTGCGAGATTGACAGCGCACAACGACGGTGGCAGGATACCTAAGCCCTTCGGGGCGCTTCGCGGATGTAGCTCAATGGATAGAGTATCTGACTACGAATCAGAAGGTTGCAGGTTCGAGTCCTGCCATCCGCACCACAGCACAGACGACGACCTCCCAACAGGGAGGTCGTCTTGCTTTGAGGGCAAGGTGAAGCGGGGGCATTCCTCAGCAGCAGCGATCCCCTCTCGACGCTGAGCATTGGGTATACAGGTTTCGCAGCCGTGTTCACTGGCGTACTTCTTCTGGGTCGGAGCCGGTATGGACGCTCGCGGTAAAGGTGTGATTCTCGCCGTAGACGACACGGCAGATACTCTGCGCCTCATAACCCGCACGCTCACGGCAGACGGCTTCTGCGTGCAGGCCGCCGAGAGCGGTGAGATGGCTTTGGATGCCGTCGCGAATGACCCGCCCGAGCTGATTCTGCTCGACATCCAGATGGGCGGCATCGACGGATTCGAAGTCCTCAGGCGCCTGCAGGCCGATGAGTCCACCAAGGAGATTCCGGTCATCTTCGTGAGCGCCTCGCGCGAAGTGGAGCTCATCGTGCAGGGCCTGAACATGGGTGCAGTCGATTACATCTACAAGCCGTTCAAGCGTCAGGAGCTGCTTGCTCGAACGCGCAACCACGTTGAGCTCTACCAGCTTCGCACGAGACTGAGATCACAAGCGTTCGAACTGCAGGCCACCTGCGAGCGCCTCGAGGCCGAGGTCAAGTCGCGCAAAGAGCTCGAGAAGCGACTGCGGGCAGAGCAAAAGCAGCAGGAGTTCTTCGCGACTCACGACCCACTCACGGGTCTTCCTAATCGGCGCTCCTTCGAGAATGCCCTCGTTCGCAGCATCGCGCGGGCCGGCCGCGGAACTCCCTCGGCGCTGCTGTTCATGGACGTCGATCACTTCAAGTCCTGCAACGACACCCGTGGGCACGCGTTCGGTGACGTCGTGCTCCATGCCGTAGCAGACGAGATCGCGGTCGAGGTGCGCGTCGAGGATGTTGTCGCTCGTGTGGGCGGAGACGAATTCGCGGCGCTGCTCGAAGGCACTGATGAGAACGGCGCCCGCATTGTCGGCCAGCGCATGCGAAGACGGGTCCAGTCCCTCCAGAAGACACTGGACGTCGATCTGGACTTGAGCGTCGGGATCGCGCAAGTGGCCGAGGGATGTGAGTTCGAGCAGGTCCTTACGGCGGCCGACCACGCGATGTACGCCGAAAAGAACTCCCGTTCTCACTCCCAGACCAGCGACGCCGACCCGGAGGCAACACCCTAAAGAGGTGCGGCCTCCAGCGTGCGGTGGCGCCCCCCGCTGAGGGTTCCCGCCATACGTCCTATGGTGTGCTTGACCGCCTGCTTCAGGCAGCCAACGCTACTTGGGCTCTTTGGGGGTGCCGGTCGACACCGTGTAGAGCACCGTCGTTCCGGCTTCAGCCTTCACTCCGGCTTGCGGCCCTTGGCTGATTACCGTGCCTGCAGGCACTTCGGCATCGGGCTGCTCGGCTACCTGAGGCACCAAACCCGCTGCGGTGATTGCCGTCTTGGCCTCCTCGGCGGTCTTGCCAACGATGTTGGGGACTGTCACCGAGGTGTCGGCCCCCAGCGAAACCAAGATGCCGATCGTGGCGCCGGGCGCGCTCTTGGATCCGGCTGCCGGGCTCTGGCCAGCGACGAGGCCCTTGGCGACGGTCGGGTTGACGTTGAAGACCGCATTCGGGACGAAACCCGCGTTCTTGAGGGCGGTCTCGGCCTCGGCCTGGCTCTTGCCCACGACGTTGGGGACGCTGACCGTCGTCGGTGCGGGTGGGCCGAGAGAAACCACGAACGTCACCTTGGAGCCGGGGGCCATGGAAGCGCCGCTCACCGGGTTCTGGTCAGCGACGATGCCCTTCGCGACCTTGTCGTTGTAGGCCTGATAGGGTGCCGGCACCAACCCAACGGCCTTGAGGGCCGCCTCGGCGTCGGCCTGCTTCTTGCCGTTGATGGCGGGAACTACAGCCTGGGCGGGAGCGGGGCCCTTCGAGACGACCAACCCTACGGTGTCGCCCGGGTTGATAGGCACTCCTGCCAAAGGCGCCTGCACGATCACGATACCCGCGGGTACCTGCGTGCTGTAGTCCTCGCTCACCTCGGGCTGGAGCGAGAGCGTCGCGAGAGAGCTCTCGGCCTGCTCCCGGGTCTGACCGACTACGTTGGGAGTCGTCACCGAGCCGAGCGGCTGGACCACGGTCAGAACCACCACGCCGTTGCGCTCGATTTCGTTGCCCGCCGTCGGCGACTGCCTGGCGACGATGCCCGCAGTGGCGTTGTTGGAGAACCCGTACTTGGTTTCACCGAGCTTGAAGCCCTCATCCTGCAGTGTCTTGACCGCCTGGTCGTAGGGCATTCCGACGACGTTTGGCACCTTCTTCGAGCGTGCGCATCCGGCGGCAGCCGCCGCCAGAATCAGCGCCAACACCAGCACGAGCGCGGCGACTTTCCAGCGTCTCATCGGACTCTCCTCTTCCGCTTGGACCAGGGTGATTCAGTCAGGCTGACCACAGTGTCTCAGAATCACCAGACGAAGGGCACCCGAGCAACGATACCAGCCGCCCTGCGTTCGAACGCGGGCCTGGTACGCGACCAGTGCCGCGGCTACACACGTGCAGGCATGTGAAGAGACCGGTGCACTACGCCTTGTGGTGCTTCATCGCCTTCTTCACGGCTTCCGAGAACTTGTAGGCCGCGCCTTCGTCTTCGCGCGAGATGTCCATCACGTAGTTGAGGCTGGCGGTCTCGAAGATGAGCTGGACAGAAGCGGTCTTCAGCTTCTCTTGGCCCTCTTCCTTGACGGTCGAGCCGGCAAGGCCGCCTACAACGGCGCCCGCGACCCCGAACACTGCCCCGCCGACGACTGCACCGCCGACCACGGCGGCATCTGAGGTCTCCTCGGGCCCGTAGCCGTCGCTCACCAGGGTGCGCAGAAACTCCGCGCGGGTTATCTCGGCAAGTGGCATCAGGCCTGACGGCGTGTGCACACCGTCGGCGTCCAGAACGAGACCCATGAACTCGGCGGGCTCAACCTCGTGGTCATGGTGGAACAGGCTCATCGACGGCTCCTATCGCTGTGAGGGCAGGTAGTCACTTGGTGTGACTCCAGCAGAACGGCGGACTCCCTAGACACCGAGACATCCCCTAGCATACGTACCCTGGTAGCAGCGTCGACTACCTGCCGGGCACCCATGTGCTCAACGCCGCGCGGCTCTCTGGGGCTGGATCGTGACGGTGCTCATGGGCAGCTGTGCTATCGCCCTGTTCATTTTCGCGGCGCTCGGCAAGTAGCGACCGCTCGCGAACTCACCCGTCCGCGTTCCTCAGCCCGGTAATCATCGAACGGATGAACTTGTAGAGTTCGAACCACAGCACGCTCGCCACCCCTGCGATGAGCACCCAAACGATGTCCGTCGCGTGCATCGGCGCGAACTGGAACAGCTCCCGGGCGACCGGCACGACGAGCAGCAGGCCGAGGAAGAGCAGTGCCGCACCTATCACCCAGCCCAACGCCGGGTTGCGGTCTTTCAGCAGTCCCGCGACGGCTGTCTGGGTCCACGAGCGGTTCACGAGTATCAGGCCCAGGTTGCCGATCACCAAGGTCGCGAACGTCAGAGCACGGATGTCGGTCTCGGCATATCCGGCCGACAACCCTGAGTAGTAGACGGCGAAGGCTGCTCCAAGTACCGCCGCGCCCTGGAGAAGGCTCACTGAGAGCACTCGACGGGTGAACAGCGCCTCGTCCACTGGCCGAGGGGGGCGTTCCATGATTCCCGGCTCCTCATTCTCGGCTTCGAACACGATCGAGCAGGCCGGATCGATGATCAACTCGAGGAAGGCGATGTGCATCGGCAGCAGGACGAGCGGCCACCCTTTGCCCGCGAGCACAGGTATGAGCGACATTCCCAGGATCGGGACGTGGACGGCGATCAGGTACGCCATCGCCTTTCGCAGGTTGTCATAGGCCCGCCGACCCTGGCGGACCGCGCCCACGATTGAAGAGAAGTCGTCGTCGGTCAACACGATCGACGCGGCTTCACGCGCGACGTCGGTTCCGCGTTGTCCCATGGCAATGCCGATGTCGGCGGCCTTGAGAGCAGGCGCATCGTTGACGCCGTCGCCAGTCATCGCCACTACTTCGCCGCGCGCTTTAAGCGCCCGCACGATGCGAAGTTTCTGCTCCGGAACCATGCGCGCGAAGATGCACACCTCACCGACGCGACCGGCGAGCTGCTCGTCGGTCATCTCGGCCAGTTCCGGGCCTGTGATGTATGCGTCGGCCGGTCGGAGGCCGATTTCGCGCGCGATGCTGGTCGCGGTGCCAGGGTAGTCGCCGGTGATCATGACCACTCGAATTCCGGCGGCGTACGCCTCACTAAGCGCGGCCGGCACGGCTGGGCGAATGGGATCCTGCAACCCGATGAGTCCGATGAACGAGAAGTCGAAGTCGTGTTGCTCCGCCGGGAGGCCGTCCGAGCCGGGAAACGTGGCATGAGCGACGCCCAGGCCTCGGCGGCCTCGGTCGGCCATCGTGCCGACGCGGGCATCCAATTCGGCGCATTGCTCGACGCTGAAATGGCAAAGGTCGGCGATCGCCTCGGGAGCTCCCTTCGCCGCGATCACGAACTCGCTCCCGTCGGGGGAACGCCACACGTGGCTCAGAGCGAGCAAGTGCTCGGACAGCGGGTATTCGCGAACGAGGACCCAGTCGACATGGAGATGCTCGGTGTCCGCCAGATACCGAAGGCCAAGCTCCTTGAACGCGGTGTCCATCGGGTCGAAGGGATCGACCGGGCTTGCGAGCACGGCGTATTCGACGATCTCGTGGAACTCCTCGGCGAGCGGTTCGTCCGTGATCTCGTGTGATGTGTCGCCGACCATGAGATCGCGCGCGGTCATGCGGTTCTGGGTCAGGGTGCCGGTCTTGTCCACGCAGAGTACGGTGCATGAGCCGAGCGTTTCGACCGCCGGCATCCGTCGGACGAGCACGTGGCGCTGAGAGAGCCGCCAGGCGCCGAGAGCAAGGAACACCGTGAGAACCAGCGGCAACTCTTCTGGCAGCATCGCCATGGCCAGAGTTATGCCCGCCAGAGTGCCGCGCAGCCAGTCGTGGCGCGTAAGCCCGTAGACGACAACGACCACCACGCAGAGCGCCATTCCGATGAAGAGCACGTTTCGGCCAAACCGGTCCACCTCGCGCTGGAGGCGCGTCCGCTCGGGCTTCAGTGACGAAAGCGCGGTCCCGATCTTGCCGAGTTCGGTGGCGCCGCCGGTGCCGCGCACCAGGCAGACCGCTTGCCCCTTGACCACAAGCGTCCCCGAAAAGACGAACGCAGTGCCGTCTCCGCCCGGCGCCCCCATCTCGAAACTGTCTCCGCACGAGGACTTCCTGACCGGCACAGACTCACCAGTGAGCAGCGACTCGTCAACTGAGAGGTTGCTGGACTCGAGCAGCACGCCGTCCGCCGGAACACGGTCTCCCTCGGCGAGCAAGACGGTGTCACCTCTCACAACGTCTCGGCCTGCAATGCGCAGTTGGGCCGAGTCACGCACGACCAGCGCGCGCGGACTTGAGAGATCGCGCAAGGCCTCAAGCGCACGCTCGGTCTTGCGCTCCTGGTAGAAGGTAATCGCCATGACGACCACGACGAATGACAGCAGGATCATCCCGTCGCGCGGCTCGCCGAGGATGAAGTTGACGGAACCGGCCGCCACGAGCAGAAGCAGCATCGGCTCTCTGACAACATCAAGCGCGATCGCCAGCCACGTTCGCGGCTTGGCGCCCGGCAACTCATTGGGCCCCTCGCTCTCAAGCCGTCGCGCCGCCTCCTGCGCGGTGAGACCTTCGAGTGTGCGAATGTCCCTGTCCTCGACCCGCATGCGCTCCTCCTCCGGTGACGCTGACCGCCCACTCAGACACCCAGTTCGTAGCAGCGAATCTCCCAAGAAAGCACCAATGGCCCCCTCGCACGAGGGGGCCATTGAGATCTCTGCTGTTGCGATGAGTGTGAGTCTCCAAGGCCGCCATGACAACAGCTGTCCGCGAGACGCTTTGAGTCGGTCGACGTTACCCAGGCGCGCCGACGGGCGCGTGCTGCTCCCGTTCAGGCGGACGTTGGTTGTCGCCTACGTCTGAGACACGAGGCACGGCGGCGGGAACGCGCAAGCGCAGCGCACGCCAGGCGCTAGGCCTCGCGCAGCGAACGCTGCAGCGCACCCGCGAGCGCCGCGAGAAGGGCACCGGCACCGACACCGCCGGTCACCCATGCGAGCGGCACCGACTCCGACAGCGCACCGACCGCAACGACGCCGGCAACCATAGCGATCCGGTTGACGCTCGTCGAGGCTGCCATCACACGTCCGCGCATCGGTACGGCCGAGCGCGTCTGCAGGATCGTCGTGGCGGGGACGACGAACCACATGTTGGCCACGCCAACGAGCGCGAGCAGCGGCACGGCCACCCAGATCGTCTCGGCGAGGGCCAGGGCGGCCAGTGAGAGGCCGAAGCCAGCGATGCCGAGCAGAAACTTGCGGCCCGGCTGCCCCGCTCCGCTTCTCCCGACCGCCAGTGCGCCGACGATGGTTCCGGCGGTCACGGCCGCGTCGAGCAGGGCGACTCCCGGTGCCCCCGCGTTGTAGCGTTGGAGCGCGAGCGCGTACGTCACCGCGAGCGCACCGGCAGCGAACACCGCCGCGAGAGCGTACACGCCGATGAGGTCGCGTAATACGCTGCTGCTCCAGATGTGGCGCAGCCCTTCGACCGCCTCGGTCCAGACGGTGGTGGTCGCGACCTCTGCAGATGCGATCGCGTGCAGCGAGATCCGCGAGATCATGACCGCCGAGAAGACGAACGACACCGCATCGATCCCGAACGCAGCGGAACTGCCCAGAGTCGCCACGATTGCGGCGCCAAAGGCCAGCCCTGCGAATTCGGCGACCGCTTCGGAGGTGTCATCGAGTGAGTTGGCGGCCATGAGTTCGTCGGCGGGTACCAGATCGGGGATGCTGGCGCGCTTGGCCGGGATGAAGAAGAGCGAGACGCTTGAGACGATGAAGGCGATCGCGTAGACCCAGCCGATGCCGTAGGGCGCCACGAATGGGATGCTGGCGACGAGCGCCGCCCGCCCCAGGTCGGCGACGATCATCGTGATTCGGCGGTCCCAGCGGTCGACATAGACCCCGGCGAGAAGGCCGAAGAGTGCAGCCGGCAGCAGGGTGATTCCCAACATCAGCCCCATCTGGAGCATGGATCCCGTCACCGAATAGACCAGCATCGCCATCGCGATCTGGTGGATCTTGTCGCCGATCATGGAGACGAACTGCCCAATCCATAGCCAGCGATAGTCGACTATGCGCAAGGGCGCGAACACGCCGGTCTTCAATTGCCCCCCGCCCCGATAGAGCTGCATAGGAAGGTAGAAGATACCGCGTGGCGGGTGCGCGCGTCATGTTCTCGGCTGAATCTCCGTGCTCGGGTAGGAACTACCACGGGCGCACCGTGCCGCCGAGGAACATGCCAAGACCGAAACCGAGGGGATACCGCCATGTGCACGAGTTTCCGACTGACGGCAAAAGACGGCAGCGTCGTGGTAGGCAGAAGCATGGAGTACGCGCTGCCCGTGAACTGGGACCTCCTCATCGTGCCTCGCGGCACTCAAGGTGGCAGCACCGGCCCTGACGGCCCGGGTGTTCAGTGGGTCACCAAGTACGGCTACGCCGGCATCGCCCTCGGCGAAACCACCACCTTCGGCGCCAGTATCGGCGCCCAGATGGGTGTCTCGGACGGCGTCAATGAAGCGGGACTGTACTCGGGCAGCCTCTACCTTCCGGGCTTCACGCAGTATCCCTCGCCCGAGGGCGCGCCTGCCGAGAAGCTCCTCGCACCGCTCGACAGCGGCAGCTACGTGCTCGCGACGTGCGCATCAGTCGCCGAGGCGATCGCGGCGATGCGCAAAGTCGCGGTATGGGCGCAGGCCATTGACCCGATCGGCGTCATCCCGCTTCACATGGTTCTCCACGACAGCTCAGGCGCCTCGGCGGTCATCGAATGGATTGGCGGCCAGATGCAGGTCAACGACAGTCCGCTCGGGGTGGCGACGAACGCTCCACCGTTCCCGTGGCATATGACCAACCTGAGCAACTACGTAAACCTTAGCGTGCTGGACGTGGAGCCGATCGCGCTAAAGGGGCAGAAGCTCCAGGCAGTTGGCGCAGGCTCCGGCTGGCTGGGTCTGCCGGGCGACTTCACCCCGCCGTCGAGGTTTGTGCGCGCAGCCGCGCTCTCCGGAACTGCCTACGACGACATCGATTCCGCCGGCGCAGCGCGCACCGCGATGCACATTCTGGGGAGCTTCGACATTCCCCGAGGGGTGGTCCGAGACAAGACCCCGGAAGGCTTCACCGGCGCCGAGGCCGCTGCGGCAGGCCTGGGTGACTACACGTCCTTTGTCACCGTCTCGGAGTTGGGCAAGGCCCCCGCCTACTGCTTCCGGACGTACGACGACCTCACTCCCAAGCGGCTCGCGTTGACGGAGGCCTCAATCGGCGCCGGCGACTTGAAGCGGACGAGCATCATGGGAGAAGCGGTCTTCGCTGAGGTGACCGTCTGACGGGTGGGACTAGCTCGGTGACGAGCTGGGCTCGTGCTTGACACGCGCATCAGCTGCCTCGGTGAGCAGTCTTTGAGCGCCGTGAATCAGCCCATCGCCCTTCAATCGCGGACGGACACGCGGCCCCTAGGCGACCGTCCAACCGCCGTCGATCGGGATGATCGCGCCATTCACGTGCCGGGACTCGTCGGAGGCCAGGAAGAGCGCGAGGTCGGCGATCTCCCTGGGCTTCAGCATGGCCGGAATGAGGGCCTGGTACGCGCCATAGCGCGCTGCACCCGCGCCGTCCAACTTGGTAGGGTCGACGCTCTGCATGATGTTCGTCTCGACGCCGCCGCACGCCATCGCGTTGCAGCGGATGCCATCGAGTGCGTAGCGGAATGCTGTGGACCGGGTGAGGCCGATGAGCCCGTGCTTCGAGACGGTGTAAGCCGCGCCCGAAGCGCCGCCGCCGATTCCGGCTGCCGATGCGGTGTTGACGATCGAGCCTCCACCGCGGGCGACCATTATCGGGATCACCTTGCGACTCAGGAACATCGGGCCGTCGATGTTGATTGCCATGACGCGCTTCCAGACGTCGTCATCGAGCTCGGCGACTCCCTGGAAGAGGTCCATGACGCCCGCGTTGTTGCAGAGCACATCGACGCCGCCAAACGCGTCCACAGCCTCGTCAATCAGCCGCTCGCAATCCGCCTTGACTGAGACATCGCCCTGCACGCCGATAACCTCGCCGCCGGCTGCCTTGACCTCGGCGACCGCCTCGTCGAGCGACTCGGGGTGCCAGTCGGCCGCAACCACCTTTGCGCCCTCTGCGGCGAAGAGATTCGCCATCGAGCGACCCATTCCCGAAGCCGCACCGGTGATGACCACGACCTTGCCTTCTAGGCGCATGGGAGTCCTCCTTCGACGTGTCGAACCACTGCAGATGCAGTATCGAGTCACTACCCGTATCAGCATCGAGCCAACTGCGGCTTCGCTGGCGTACCATCACGGGTGAGGAGGGGATGCCTGTGGGGCTCGACGGCAAAGTAGTGGTCGTAACCGGCTCGACAAGAGGTATCGGTCGGGCAATCGCCGAGGAGGCCGGACGCGCGGGCGCGATCGTGGTGGTGTCGTCACGCACGGCGGACGCGGTCGCCGAGACGGTCGCCGCGCTCTCGGCCGCCGGGACCGCGGTCTCGGGGTTCTCGGCGAACGTGGGGCACTGGGAGGAGATCGACGCGCTCAAGGCACACGCGCTCGAGACACACGGGCGCATAGACGTGTGGTTCAGCAACGCTGGTGTCGCCGACGGCTACCAGCCGCTCGACGAGGAAGAAAACGAGGCGCTGCACGACCTCATCACCATCAACGTGCTCGGGCACATCTATGGCGCCAAGGCGATGATTCCGCACTTCCGCGAGCACGGCGGTTACCTCATGAACATGTGCGGCCGAGGCTGGAAGGGCTCGGCGACTCCGTACACCGCGGCCTACGCGGCCTCGAAGGCGGCAATCGCCTCGCTCACGCGCTCGCTGGCCGAGGAGAACCGTGACTGCAAGAACGTCTCGATCAACGCCTTCACGCCGGGCATGGTCGACACCGACTTCTACTCCGACGACATGGTCGTGAGCCCTCGGCTCGCCTCCACCGCCGGCAACGTTCGCCTCGCACTCGACGCCTTCGGCACGCCCATCGACGAGGTCGCACGCCGCGCTGTCTCTCTCATTTCCGAGAGCCCCGGTGTGACCACGGGAAGAATCTACGCGATGCTCTCGCCGGGCAAGGTCGCACGAGGCGGTGCGAAGATGGCCTGGTGGGGCATGACGGGGAAGATGAAGCGGGAGTGAGCCTTGTGGGCAACATGGCCGACGATCTCATCGTCATGCGCGACGTGCGCCGCATCTACAAGATGGGCGAAGTCGAGGTCGAGGCGCTGCACGTCGACGAGCTGGTCATCAAGCGCGGCGAATTCGTGGCGATTCTGGGTCCCTCCGGCTCAGGCAAGACGACGCTCCTGAACCTGCTCGGCGGCATCGACGCGCCTACCAGCGGGTCCATCACCTTCGGCGAGCACGACATCTCGCGCCTCAGCCGCCGAGAAATGACGCTGTTCCGCCGCGAACACATCGGCTTCGTCTTCCAGTTCTTCAACCTCATTCCCACCCTGACCGCCGAGGAGAACGTCCGCTTCGCCCTCGAACTCGCTGAACGCGATGGCGACGGCCCGGATGTCGACCCCGCGCAACTTCTAGCCAAGGTCGGACTCGCCGAGAGAACCCGCCACTTCCCCGCTCAGCTTTCCGGCGGCGAGCAGCAGCGTGTGGCGGTTGCACGCGCGCTCGCAAAGGCGCCCGAGATGATTCTGGGCGACGAGCCCACGGGCAACCTGGACTTTCGCACGGGCAAACTCGTGCTCAAGGTGCTCCGCGAGGTCCACAAGGAGGCCGGGGCCGCGGTGGTCCTCGTTACCCACAACCACCCGCTTGCGGCGAACGCCGACCGACTACC
>CAZIPT010000073.1:0-11944 GCA_964541375.1 uncultured Eubacteriales bacterium | reverse complement strand
CGGGCGCCGTCGGCGCGGGCGGGGACGGCGTCGCAGGTGACGCGGGCGCCGCGGGAACGGTCGGCGGAGCCGGAGTCGCGGACGCGGGCGGCTCGACCGTCAGCGTCGAGTGCTTGGTTCGTGGGTACGGCCGCATGACCACGACCCAGTAGATGAGCGCGCCGATGAGGCCGGTGAGCACCACCACGAGCACCCAAACAATCTGCTCGTTTGGACTCTCGACGCCATTCTGAGCGCTGGGAAACTCATTCACATTGCGCTGCGCGACGTCGATGATCGTGATGATCCACAGCACCATTCCGGCCACGCCAATACCGATCGGAATGAGATAGGCGAAGCAGCACATCGTGGACATCAGCGCCCAGAGAGCGGTTGCGGCGGCTGCCGCAGCATCAGTTGAGGTGCTCGGATCCATGATGACCTCCCACCACTATTTCTTCCCGGGGTGGTCCTTGAAGTACCGCTTCGATGCCTTGGCGATCGTCTTGCCGGCCTGCTCCTTGGCGGCCCACGCCTTCTGGTCCTGGCGGTGAGCGAGGGAGACGAGCTCGGCTTGGAGCATCCGATAGCTGTCGAGCCGCCGCTGAGGCAGCGAACCTGCCTCGACTGCCGCGATGACGGCGCACCCCGGCTCGGAGGTGTGGGTGCAGTCACGGAAACGGCACCGTTCCGAGAGCACGTCGATATCCGGGAACGCGCTCGCTATTCCGTCAGTCGCGTCCCAGAGCGCGATTCCGCGCATGCCGGGCGTGTCGATGAGCACTCCGCCGCTCGGCATCAGGATCATCTCGCGCGCTACCGTGGTGTGCCGGCCTTTGTCGTCGCTCTTGCGGACCGCCGCCGTCTCCTGTGCCTCTTCCCCGAGAAGTCGGTTCACCAGTGTCGACTTGCCCACGCCGGACCCGCCGAGGAGCGCCGCGGTCACGCCCGGACCGATGCGGTCGCGAATCTCGTCCAGCCCGAGCCCGCTTACGGCGCTCTCGACGATGACCTCCACGTTCGGCGCAGCGCCGGTTGCCAGCCCCCGCTGATAGTCGACGTCCTCGGCGATGTCGGCCTTCGTGAGGATGACGATCGGGGTCGCCCCGCTTTCCCACGCGAGCACGAGTTCACGCTCCAGCCGCCGGACGTTGAGTCCGCGGCCCGACAGGGACTGGACGACGAAGACCACGTCGACATTGGCGATGAGCACCTGCTCGACAGTTCCCTCGGCGGGGTCCTTGCGCGCAAAGGCGGTAGCGCGCGGCAGGATGGCCTCGATGATGGCGAGGTCATGACCGTCGGGATGCGACAGCGCGACCCAGTCGCCCACAACAGCTCGGCTGCCGGTGCCGCGGGTCTTGACGAGGTGCACCGCCGGCTCCGCCCGGACCGCTCCCGCAGCGGTTGCTACGAGCGGAAACTCCCGGTCGACGCGCGACACGCGCCCGGGGTAGAAGCCATTCTCTGCGAGTGGCGCGAAGAGGGTCTGTTCGCGCTCGGTCCAGCCAAGCTCGGCGAGTGTCGGGACGGTGCTGTGAGGCTCAGACGGCATGACCACAGGATAGCGCGACGACTACCCCCGCGCGCGCACGACCGCGACTGCGGTGTCCGCAAACAGGTTGGGTGCGAAGCTGACGCGTCGCACACGTTGGCGCCACTCCCCCGCGATCAGCGGAATCTCCTGCTCGATGACGCCGCCGTTGGCAGCGACGAAGTCGCGGAAGTCCTTGAGCGTGGTGTGGTGGATGTTGGGCGTGTCGTACCACGAGAACGGAATCGAGTCGCTCACGGGCATGCGGCCCTTCAGCGCGAGGTAGCCCCGCACCTTCCAGTAGCCGAAGTTGGGGAATGTGACGATCGAGTGCGTGCCGACCCGCAGCATCTCTCGCAGGACGAGCGAGGGATTGCGGACCACCTGGAGCGTCTGCGACAGGATCACGTAGTCAAACGCGCCGTCGGGATAGCCGGCGAGTCCCTCGTCGAGGTCGGACTGTACCACCGAAAGGCCCTGCGAGATCGCGGCGGCAATCTCCTCGGGCAGCAGCTCGATTCCGCGCACATCGCAGCCGCGCTCGTCGCGAAGGTGCGCAATGAGCGATCCATCGCCGCAACCGAGATCGAGGACCCGGCTGCCGGGCTCGACGAGTGAGATGACGAGCTGAAGGTCAGCGCGCAGCAGATCGGCCGAGGTCATCGCGCGTCACCCCCAGCGCGGTCCTCGGCATGCGACCCGCGCGCCTCGGCGAGCGCTCGGCCGAGGAACGGCTCGATGTAGCGACGCTGCTCTTCCGGCTCGAGCAGAAAGGCGTCGTGACCGTAGGGGCTCTCGATCTCGGCGAAGCTGACCTCACCACGCGCGACTCTGATGGCGTCGACGAGCCCTCGCGTCTGGTATGTCGGGAACAGCCAATCGCTGGTGAAGGTGAGCAGGAGGAAGCGCACCGGCGTGTCCGCCAGCGCATCGTGAACGGAGTCGAAGCCACTGGCAAGGTCGAAGTAGTCCATCGCTTTGGTCATGTAGAGGTACGTATTAGCGTCGAAGCGCTCGACGAACTTGCGGCCCTGGTATGCGAGGTAGCTCTCGACCTCGAACTCAGTGACGAAGTCGAAGGCGTGGTCGCCACGGTTCTGCAGCCGCCGCCCGAACTTCGCCCGCATGGACTCGTCGGAGAGATAGGTGATGTGCCCGACCATCCGCGCGATGCCAAGTCCCTGCTCGGGCTGAGCGCCACCGTAGTAGTCGCCTCCCGCGAAGTTCGGGTCGCCGAGAATGGCCGTTCGTCCCACCTCATTGAACGCGATCGCCTGCGCTGCGAGCCTCGGCGTCGTCGCAACGCCGATGCATGATCCGACCCGCTCGGGGTGGAGCTTCGCCCACGCGAGCGCCTGCATCCCGCCCATCGAGCCGCCGATCACCGCCAGCAGCTTGTCGATGCCGAGGCGGTCGAGAAGCGCCGCCTGCGCCGCGACCATGTCCTCGATCGTAACCAGCGGAAACCGCGTGCCGTAAGGCGTGTCGGTGGTTGGATCGAGCGAACCGGGTCCCGTGGTTCCCGAACAGCCGCCGAGAACGTTGGCGCAGATGACGAAGTAGCGGTTCGTGTCGATCGCCTCGCCGGGGCCGACCATGACCTCCCACCAGCCGGGCCTGTCGACACCCCGCTTGTCGGGGCCGGCAGCCACGTGTGAGTCACCGGATAGCGCGTGGCAGATCAGGAGCGCGTTTGCGCGGTCGTCATCGAGCGTCCCGAACGTCTCGTAGGTGATGTCGACGTGCTCAAGCCGGCGGCCCGACACGAGGTCGAGGCCGTCCGGCAGTGAGCACACCTGTGGTCCCGACGCCGGCGGCAGGGGCGCCGCCGCGTCGTCTTGTGCCGCTTCGGACACGCGTTACACCTTCTCCAGCGCCTGCTCGAGGTCGGCGAGGATGTCCTCGATGCTCTCGATGCCGATCGACAGGCGGACGAAGTCCTCGCCGATACCCGCCTTCACGAGCTCCTCGGCGGACAGCTGGCTGTGCGTCGTCGACGCGGGATGAATGATAAGCGATTTCGCATCACCGACGTTGGCGAGGTGCGAGAACAGCTCGACACCCTCGATCAGCGTCTTGCCGGCCGCAAGGCCGCCCTTCACACCAAACACCACGACTCCACCGAATCCGTTGCTCAGGTACTTCTTCGCGTTCGCGTGCGTGGGATGGCTCTCGAGTCCGGGATACGCGACCCACTCGACCTTGGGGTGGTTCTCAAGGTAGCGAGCCACCGCAAGCGCATTGTCGGAGTGACGCTGCACCCGGAGCGACAGTGTCTCCACGCCGAGAAGGAACTGCTGAGCGTTGAAGGGCGAAAGCGAGCTGCCGAGATCGCGGAGCAGGTTCACCCGTGCGCGGATGCCGAAAGCGACGTTGCCCAGACCCGGGAAGTCGCCGAAAACGTCCCAGAACTTCAGGCCGTGGTAGCTGGGATCCGGATCGGTGAATCCAGGATGCCGGCCCTGGCTCCAGTCGAAGTTCCCTCCGTCAACCACGATGCCGCCGATCGACGTTCCGTGACCGCCGAGCCACTTGGTGAGCGACTCGATGACGACCGCGGCTCCGTGCTCGAACGGACGCGCGAGATACGGAGTAGCGAAGGTGTTGTCCACGAAGAGCGGGACCCCGATCTCGCGACCGGCGGCCGACAGTGCTGCGAAGTCCGGCACATCAAGGCGCGGGTTGCCGATCGTCTCGACGAACCATGCGGTGGTTGTGTCATCGCTGGCTGCCACGAATCCGGCGACATCCGTCGGCTCGACGAAGCGCACCGTGATCCCGAGGCGCCGAAACGTGTGGAGGAAGATGTTCCAGGTACCGCCGTAGAGTGACGTCGAGGCGACGATGCTACCGCCGGAGTCCGTGACGTTGAGCAGGCTGAGCACCTCGGCCGCGTGGCCAGAGGAGACCGCAAGCGCGGCGCTACCGCCGTGCAGTCCGGCAACGCGCTGCTCGAGCACGTCGTTGGTGGGATTCATGATGCGCGAGTAGATGTTGCCGAAGGCTCGCAGGCCGAACAGATCGGCCGCGTGGTCGGTGTCCTTGAAGTTGTAAGCCACGGTCTGGTAGATCGGGACAGCACGCGAGCCGGTGGTGGGATCAGGTGCGGCGCCGCCGTGGACGGCGATGGTGTCGAAACGCGGGGTGGTCGAGTCGCTCATGGTAATCAAGCCTCACTTCTGTGTTCGTGTCTGATGGGGACGATACCCGACTTTGCGCTAGGCGCGCAGGTCGGCCGAAGGCCGCCCGGATCCGGCGCATACGCCGTAAGACCCGGGCTGGGTCATCATCATGTCCATCATCGTCACGAACTCAGACGGGCGAACCATGGTTCCTCGATCACACCTCCTCGCACCTGACTCATGGCCGACTGGATCGGCCGCCGGTGATGGGCCTCGAAGGACGCCCATCGCGTTCCGCACATAGTGGCGGCGAAATGAGGTCGGGTCAAGGGCGTAATCCGCACAACGCAGGTGCGTTGTGGTCGTCGGCAGTTGGTACGGTCCGCCGGCCGCGCTCGCGCTATCATGAGAATCGCTCCACCGACGATACGAAGGGACCCCGATGAAGAAGCGTCTCGGACCACTCGAGCGGCTCTACCCCATGCCGTGCGTCCTTGTCGTGGGCGGAACCATGGACCTCGCCGACACGCTCGCCGTGGCATGGATCAACGTCGTGGCATCCACGCCCCCCACGGTCGCGATGGGCCTGCGCAAGACCCGCAGGACGCTCGAGCTTATCCGCGAGACTGGGGACTTCACCGTGAACGTCCCCGACACCGCCCTCGTGGCTGCCGTCGACTACTGCGGCATCACCAGCGGACGCGCGTCCGACAAGTTCGCCGACGCCGGCCTGACACTCACTCCGAGCTCACTGGTCACCTCTCCTCTCATCGCTGAGTGCCCCTACAACCTTGAGTGCAAAGTGACGTCCGAAACCGAGGTGGGTGACTACGTTCTCGTTCTCGGCGAGATCCTAGAGACCCATGCCGAGGAACGCATCCTACGCGCGGGAACCGACATCATCGAGATGGACGCGCTCGATCCGCTCTCCTACATCGCGGGCGCGCGCGAGTACCGTGCGGTCGGCCCCAAGGTGGAGGACGCCTACAGCGTCGGCAAGTCTCTCAAGCCCTCGGCAAACAAGACGTAGGCATCGCGAATGAACCGGCTGCCGGAGGGCGTGCTCGTCAGGACCGCGCGCCGTGAAGAGGCCGAAGATGTCGCTGCCACGGTGCGCCAAGCGTTCGTGACCGAAGCCGAAATGTACGGCGCCGATGTGCCGCCTCTGCACGAATCTGCCGAGGACGTGCTTGCTGCGTTCGACGCCGATGACGTGACGCTGGTCGCCGAGACGGGCGGCACGATCATCGGCACGGTGCGCGGGGAGCTGCTGGCGAACGGTGCCGTCATGGCTCGCCGGCTCGGTGTCCGCACGGAATGGCGCGGACGCGGGATCGCTCGGGCGCTCATGACAGCCTTGGAGGCGTCCTACCCCGACGCGACGCGGATCGAGATCTTCACGGGCAGCCTCTCAACCGCGGCACTGGCGCTCTACGATTCTCTCGGCTACAGCTATGTCCGCACCGAGACGATCGCTCCCG
Source organism: uncultured Eubacteriales bacterium (assembly GCA_964541375.1). Taxonomy (GTDB): domain Bacteria; phylum Actinomycetota; class Coriobacteriia; order Anaerosomatales; family JAAXUF01; genus JBAXEO01. Next base: position 5,828 of record CAZIPT010000073.1, on the reverse strand, counting down.
GAGTCGACCTCCTCTACTTGGAGAAGCGACTACGCGCCTAGGCTGCACCCAGGCCGGATGCCCCGTGGTCAGGCGACCTCCTCGGCGAGCCAGTCCACGAGCGGTCTCGTGGCCGAGAAGTGCGCCATGCACCAGTCCACGAACTTCGCCGACTCAAGCTCCTTGGGCGACGGCGACACCTTCGCCATCGCGAAGACGCTCGTGAAGCGCAGCAGATCTGCCCGCGGGTGGTCAGGAGCAAAGCCTCTCGGGACGCGCTTCAGCGTCGCCTCGCCTATCTCGTAGCCGCCGGCACCCAGATCCGCAAGAAGAGCTGCGAGCCTCGATCCACTCTCCTCGTCATCGATGGCAGACCGGAGCGTGACGATCTGCCCATCGGTCAACTTGTGCGCACCCCCGCCGACCCACACCGCATTCGGGATGATCCGGACGAAGTAGCCCGCCGCAGCGGCCTTGCGATCATCGCCGATCCAGAACCACATGTCGGCGTGCGTCTTGTACGGGGATTTGTCCCGGGCGAACCGGGTATCGCGGTTGATGCGGAAGATCGAGCGGTTCACGGCCGAGTCGGCGTGGACGCGTGGGTCGAACGCCGAGAACGCCACGCTCATCGCCTCGACGAACTCACGCTCCGGGCCGAGCAGATCGCGATCGTAGGCTGAGCGGTTCTCGGCGAACCAGGCGCGATCGTTGTTCTCGGCGAGCTCGGCGAGGAAGGTGCGGGCGCCGCTCGGAAACCCCTGAAAGGCCATCCTCAACTCCCTTTCGTTACCCCGACGAAACGGTTCGGTGCTACTCTCGGTCTTCTTACCCAGCATGCCACGCGGCCCGCCGCGTCGAGAGAACGGCCAGATGAATCGTGAAGGATCGCCGCCTGTTCATCATCTTCGGCATCGTCCTGGTCGACATGCTCAGCTTCTCCCTGGTGTTGCCGCTGCTGCCCTATTACGCAACAGAGTTCGGCGCCTCGCCCATGGTCACAGGTCTGATCTTCTCCTCGTACCCGCTCATGCAAGTGATCGCGGCGCCTTTCCTGGGCAGACTGTCCGACGTCTGGGGGCGCAAGCCGGTACTGCTCCTGAGCATCGCCGGTACGGCGTGCGCTCTCGTGATGTTGGGCCTCGCCAATTCGCTCTGGATGCTGTTCGCGAGCCGCATGCTCGACGGCATCACGGGCGGCAACATCTCGGTCGCGCAGGCGTACATGACAGACATCACCTCCGAGAAGGACCGCGGCAAGGCCTTCGGGCTCGTCGGCGCGGCGTTCGGCATCGGCTTCATCCTCGGCCCGGTCAGCGGCGGGCTGCTCTCGGCGGTCAACCAACACCTGCCGGCGTTCGTCGCCGCGGGTCTCGCCGCGATCAACCTGCTGCTGGTCTTCTTCATCCTGCCTGAATCGCTGTCGGCCGAGCGCCGGGCACAGGTCAAGGCCGAGCCGGCCAAGGGCTGGGGATTGCACGAGCTTGGCTCGACACTGCGTCTGCCTCGTGTCGGCCCACTGCTGTGGATCCGCATCGTGGTGGGGTTCACGTTCGCTGTGTTCGAAGGCGGCTTCAGCCTGTGGGCTGCCAACGCCTTAGGGCTGACTCCCACGCAGAACGGACTGGTACTGGGCTACGTCGGCGTGCTGTCAGTCATCATCCAGCTCGCACTGATCGGCCCGCTCACCAAGCGCTTCAGTGACGCGCGGCTCATCGTGGGCGCAACAGCACTCGCGGCCGTATCCCTGGTGATCTGGGGCTTCACGCCCACCATCTGGATCCTGCTCGCAATCATGCCGTTCTTGTCACTCGAGCTCTCTGTCACGAACACCATTCTCGGCAGCGCCCTGACCAAGGCCGTCTACGCCGATGAAGTGGGAGGGATCGTCGGCCTCTCGACCGCCATCGGATCGCTCACTCGGATTCCGGCGCCGTTCGTGGCCGGCGCACTGCTGCAGCTGGCGGGCGGTTGGGGTCCCGGAGTTGTGGCGGGGCTCATGACCGCCGCCGCGGTTCCCTACGGGTACGCGCGCCTCATCAGGCGACCGGACGCTCCGCTCCCCCCGCGTGAGATTCCGTGCGCCACGACGGTCGAGGTGGAGTAGTCCGCGACCGCGCACCCGGCCTGTGGAGCGCAGCGCTTCCTATGCTGCTATGCGCACGTCCTCGGCGCCCGAGCCGCCGGCGGCCGCCAGCGGCGCAGGCGGCTTCGTCGCGAAGGTGAGGCCCGCCGCAAGCACGCAGAGCCCCGCGGCTATGGCGTATGCGAGCCCGTAGCTGCCAGCCGAGTCGACGATCGACCCCGCCACCATCGAGCCGAACACGCCACCGACGCCCCAAGCGGTGAAGACGAGGCCGTAGTTGACGCCCAGGTTCCTCGTGCCGAAGAACCCGGCCGTAGTCGACGGGAACAGCGAGAGGTTCGCCCCGTAGCAGAAGCCTACGGCGGCGGCGACAGGCACGAGCGCCGCAACCGTGTGCGAGATCGCGAGCACCCCCATCATCGCTGCCTGCGCAATGAAGACGATGAGCATGGTGCGAATTCCACCGATCTTGTCGGACACGATTCCCGCGACCACGCGTCCAAGTGCGTTGCCCACAGCCAGCACGGCGACCAGCAGGAAGCCGAGATCGAGCCCCGACATCTGGAGCGCGGCTATCTTGGCCATGTGCCCGATGATCATCAACCCGGCAAAAGCCGAGCACGCGTACATCAGCCACAGAAGCGCGAACTGCGGAGTGCGCAGCATCTGGCGCCAGTCGTACTCGGACGCCGTCGGCGCTGCCTGCGCCCTTCCTGCGGTCACGGCTGCAGGCCGCGAGCCGCCCACTGCATATCCGGCAGGCGGGTTGACCAGCAATTGCGCCAACCCGACGGTCACAATCAGAAACCCGATGCCCAGGAGCCGAAAGGAACCCGACACGCCGTAGGCCTGGAGAAGGAGCTTGGTCAGAGGAGCGATGTACACGCTGGCGAGTGCAAAGCCTGCGACCACGATTCCCGTGACGAGACCCTTGCGCTGCGGAGGGAACCACTTCACGGCGGCGGGTGTCGCGGCGGCGTACCCGAGGCCGATGCCGACTCCGGTGAGCACGCCAAAGCCGGCCGTGATCGGAAGCATGTTGCTGGGGGTGCCAAAGCTCGCCACGATCATCCCGGCGCCGCAAAGCGCGCCACCCACCGAGGCCACCAATCGAGGTCCGAGTCGGTCCTGTGCGCGCCCCGCGAAGACCATCGAAATAGCGAAGACCCCGACGCAGATCGCGTAGGGAAGGCTCGCCTGACCGGCGGTCCATCCCCAACCGCCCTGGGCGACGGCCTTTGAGAGGACCTTGGCGATCACGCTCCACGAGTACAGGACGCCGAGGGCAAGGTTGATTCCAAGTCCGGCGAATGCAACGACCCAACCACGAGTGTTTCCGTGCGCCATCAATGGACCTCCGCTATGCGTGGACGAAAGAAAACGGGCCTCCGGGACCCGTTTGCATGCATCGGCAGTATCGACGAAAACGCGAAAGCCGACAACTGACGGGCGAGCGCCCAAAACGAAGGCGGCCCGGTCAACCTGACCCGGGCCGCCAGCGAAGAGCAGTGAAGCGTATCTAGTAGCCTTCGCCACCTGCGCGTACCTTGCCGGCGAAGATCCGGTAGATGAGATAGAAGTAGAACAGCACAAGTGGGACGCCGATTGCGGCGATGATCGCCATTACGGTCAACGTGAGCTGCGAAGACGCCGAGTTCGCGATGGTCAGCGAAAGTGCGTCATCGTTGATGGCCGGGACGAGCCTCGGAAAGATCGAGACCGCCCAGAGCCCTATCAGGGCGACCGGCGCGAGCGAAGCCGCATACCAGCTGTGCAGATCCTCGCCACCATGAGCGAAACGCGCCCATGCCATTGAGACCAACAGCAGCACGAGGAAGACCCAGCCAAAGGGACTTGCCATGACCTGGCTCGCGGCCCGCGGCACCAACAAGAAGGTGGCAGCGGTCGCGACGAGCACGAGGACTACGAACACCCAGGCCATGAGAGAGCGGGTCCTGACCGCGCGATCATAGAGACCGTTCTCGGACTTCACGGCAAGCCACGCCGCGCCCTGCCACAGGAACATAACCAGGCCGAGAATGCCGAGAACCAGGGCGTACGGATTCAGGAGGGTGAAGAAATTGCCCGTGAATTCACCCATCTTGTCCAGCGGCACCCCGCGCACGATGTTGCCCGCCGCGACCCCGAAGAGCAGCGCCGGGAGCGCACTTCCCAGGAAGAACGACCAGTCCCAGACCTTTGCCCAAGCGGGGTCATGTGCGTAGAACTCGAACGAGACGGCCCTGAAGATGAGCGCGAAAAGCACCAGCATCAGCGCCAGATAGAAACCCGAGAAGACCGTCGCGTACACGGCCGGGAACGCCGCGAAGATCGCGCCGCCGCCGGTCAGCAGCCACACCTCGTTGCCGTCCCAGACGGGACCGATCGACGCACGCATGACCTCTTTGTCGTCGTCGTCCTTGGCGAGGAAGGGATAGAGCGTGCCCAGGCCAAGATCGAAGCCGTCGAACAATGCGTAGCCCGCGAGGAGCACGCCGACCAATGCGAACCAGATCACACCTAGAGTCGTCATCGTGCCTCCCTCCCTAAGCCGTCGTGGCGGCGGGTGCCGCCTTGTCGCCCTTGTCGGTCTTGTCGGCCGGAAGGACCGGCCCCTTCTTGATCAGGCCGGATACGACACGCCACCAGCCGACGAACAGCAGCGCATAGATGACCACGAAGATACCGAGCGTCATCGCGACCTGCCACGCTGGGACAACCTTGGAGATGGCGTCCACGGTGCGCAGTTCCTGCCACACGATCCAAGGCTGCCGGCCGACTTCGGCCGTCGCCCATCCCAGCTGGATTCCAAGCTGGGGGATCAGCCAGAACCAGACAAGCACCGTGAGCATCCAGGGCGTCTTCTCGACGGTCCCCTTGCGGTTGAGCCACCAAAACCCGCACGAGACCAGCAGGAGCGCGCCAAAGATCAGGACCATCAGGTGATAGGTCTGGTAGACGATCTGAATGGGGGGCAAGTCCTCAGCCGGGAAGTCGTTGAGGCCAGGGAACGGCGTCTTGAAGGAACCCGATGCGAGGAAGCTCGTCCCACCCGGCACCTCGAGAGCGACGGTGCGTTTGTTGGCCACATCCACCCACCCGACAACTCCGAGCGGCACGGGGCCCTTATCCCAGTGGCCTTCCATCGCCGCCAGCTTGGTCGGCTGCTGGTACGAGACCTCGACCGCCTGCTGATGGCCCGTGAACAGCATCAGCACCGAGAAGATCGCGGCGATCGCCAGACCAATCGAAATCGCGTTGCGGCCAAACTCCTTGAACACGCCCTTGCGCAGGTAGTACGCGCCGATCGCTGCAGCCACGAACCCACCCGTGATGAGCAGCGAGTTCACCGTGTGCGCGTAGCGAGGGAGCGTGGACGGGTTGAGTGCCGCCGCCCAGAAGTTGGTCATCTCGGCCTTTGGACCGGCCGCTGTCTCGACGATCTTGTAGCCCGCCGGGGTCTGCATCGACGAGTTGGCGATGATGATCCACAGAGCGGAGAGCATCGAGCCGAGCCACACCAGCCATGCCGAGACGTAGTAGAACCGCTTTGAGACCTTGCCGCGACCAAAGAGGAGCACGCCGAGGAAGGTGGACTCAAGGAAGAACGCGAAGAGGCCCTCGGCCGCAAGCGGCGCGCCGAAGATGTCGCCGACGAACCCCGAGTAGGTCGCCCAGTTGGTGCCGAAGGCGAACTCAATCGTCATCCCGGTTGCCAGGCCGATCGCGAAGGTCGCCCTCACACTCCTTAACCCCATCTCGG
>CAZIPT010000072.1:723-12335 GCA_964541375.1 uncultured Eubacteriales bacterium | reverse complement strand
CCACGTCGCCGAGCACGTCGTAGAAGACGAAGTCGAGGTCGTCGGTGTAGGCGCCTTCCTCCTCGAGGAAGTTGATCGCGGTGATGACACCGCGGCCCGCGCAGCCGACGCCAGGCTCAGGACCGCCGGACTCGGCGCACTTGATGTCGCCGAAGCCGACCTGCAGAACCTCGTCGAGCTCGAGCTCTTCGACCGAGCCGGCCTCACGCGCCATGTCCATGACGGTGTTCTGCATCTTCTTGTTGAGAATGAGTCGGGTCGAGTCTGCCTTGGGGTCGCAGCCGACGATCATGACCTTCTTGCCGGCCTCCGCAAGCGCGGCCACCGTGTTCTGCGTGGTGGTCGACTTACCGATGCCACCCTTGCCGTAGATTGCGATCTGTCGAATCATCGTTCCTCCTTCGAAGCCGTCTGATGGGCTGAAAACCCGGTGAGATGGCTCCGAAGAATCGCAACGTTCGTGCCAAGCCGAATAGCGCTCTGAGCAGGTGGTTTACCGTACCGAGCCGCGAGCGCTACGACACTTTGGGAGGCGAGTGCGACAGAAATGTCGCGTTGTTGCGCTGATGTTTCGGGGGTCGGGTCGAAGAAGGCCGCCGTACCTTAGTCCTCGGCGCCGAAGCACTCCTCATAGCTCGGGCACGCCGAGCAGCTGGGGCGCGTTCAACCCTCGAAACCGGGCCAGCCGCACATGAGCTTGTAGAGGTACTTCTTCCAGCGCATGTCCTTGGTGTTGCCAGCAGCCAGCGTTGGGAAGTGCGTCTCGAACAGCGCTCTGAGCTCGGCGCGATCATTCAGTTCCATTGCTCGCCAGAGGTGGCCCGGCTGCATAGCGGCGCGCGTGATGCGGTCGGCAACCGGAGCCGACTGTGCGTCCCCGGGTGCGGCGTACTCCATGAGCAGCCGGACGAGCGCGGTGTACTCGTTCTGTCGCTCCAACGGGATGTCCGCGGGCATATCCATGCAGTATGTATACCAGGGGTTTGGTTTCAGCCGCGTTTCGCTCGCGATCAGCCCCAGCTAGACCGTCTGGTATAATCCCTCGGCGCGTGCGCCGCGTTTCTTGCGCCGCGTGGGAATACTCTGTGCGAACCCGCCACCACGACTTCGGAGCTGACTCATGGCCGTAAAGACCCCTCCCGGCTTCTCACCGGATGCCGACAAGACCACCACCGCCGAAGCCGCCCTCACCGATCCCAAACTGCTGTCCTCGGTCGTCGATGCACTCGCCGGCGAGGATCGACGTTCTCGGCAGGTCGCCGCGAGCGTCGTGAACCTCGTCGCAGCCGAGCAGCCCGCGTTGCTCAAGGATTACGCGCCGCAGCTCGCTGACGCACTGCATCGCCCCGAGTCGCAGACTCGCTGGGAGGTTCTCGGCACGTTCGAGGCCCTGGTGCCGGTCGATGCGCGTCTCGTCGACAAGACGCTGCCCGCGGTCGAGACGGCGTTGCACGACGAGGAGTCCGGCGTCGTCCGCCTGGCGGCCTTCCGGTTGCTCTGCACGTACGGCGCGACCACCGCTCGCCGCTCCGAGAAGGTCTGGCCGTGGATCGACGAGGCCATTCGCTGCTACCACGGCGATGCCGAGTTCCCCGCCATGCTGGTGGCAGTTCTCGCGCTGGTGCAGGGCGCTGCGACCGACGAGGTCAAGATCGCGGCGGCCGACCGCATGGAGTTCGACGCCGACTTCGCCAAGGGGCTCCTGAAGCGTCGCGCATCGAGCATCGTGGCGGCCGCTCCCAAGCACCGCAAGCGCAAGAAGCCGCTGCCGGAGTAGGTTCGGGGCGCTCGCTCTTCTGTCGTCACCATCGCGTACAATCACACTCGCGCGGCGAGCATCGAAATCGCGCGCGCGTTCTCATTCGCCGAGGCGGGCGCTGTGACCCGTCCCGACACCCAGGAGGCACCACAAGATGGCCAAGCACACGGTTACGCTTATTCCCGGCGACGGCATCGGACCTGAGATCACCACGGCTATGCGCCGCGTGGTCGAGGCGACCGGGGTCGACATCGAGTGGGAAATCGTCGAAGCCGGATCCGACGTCATGGGCAAGTACGGCACGCCGCTTCCCGAGCACGTCATCGAGTCCTGTCGCAAGAACAGGGTTGCGATCAAGGGCCCGATCACCACGCCGGTCGGCACGGGCTTTCGCAGCGTCAACGTCGCGCTTCGCAAGGAGCTCGACCTCTATACCAACCTGCGCCCTGCGTACTCCATGCCCGGCACCGGCGCGCGCTACGAGGACATCGACATCGTCATCGTCCGAGAGAACACCGAGGACCTGTACGCCGGCATAGAGTTCGAGGAGGGCAAGCCTGAGACGCTTGAGCTCATCGAGTTCTGCAAGGCCAAGGGTGCCGGCACCATCCGTCTTGACTCCGGAATCTCGCTCAAGCCGATCTCGATCACCGGCTCCGAGCGCATCGTTCGTTGGGCCTTCGAGTACGCGCTGGCCAACAACCGCAAGAAGGTCACCGCCGTCCACAAGGCCAACATCCTGAAGTACTCCGACGGCCTCTACCTTGAGGTCGCGCGCAGGGTCGCCGCCGAGTACGAGGGCCGCGTCGAGTTCGAGGACAAGATCGTCGACATGACCTGCATGGGCCTCGTGCTCTACCCCGAGAACTTCGACGTCGTGGTGCTTCCGAACCTCTACGGTGACATCGTCTCCGACCTCGCCGCCGGTCTCATCGGCGGGCTCGGTATCGCGCCGGGAGCCAATATCGGCACCGACTGCGCCGTCTTCGAGCCGGTCCACGGCTCGGCGCCCAAGTACACCGGGAAAGACATGGCCAACCCCACGGCCGAGATCCTCACGGCGGTGCTCATGCTTCAGCACATCGGAGAGCGTGAAGCTGCCGACAAGGTCCTGGCCGGAGTTCGCTCGGTTCTTGCTGAGGGCATCAACGTCACCTACGACATCAAGCGCACCAACACCGGTAGCACCGATGGTTGCGTCGGCACACAGGCATACGCCGATGCCATCATCGCGACGTTCTAGAAGCCTCAGAGCAGCCGCGCCGAGGAGCCAGGAAGCATGACGTCGCCCATCCCGGATGACAGTTTGCGGACCCGAGTCGCGCTGATCGTCGCGATCAGCGTGCTCGGTGTCGCCATCCTGGCGATGGGCGCCTGGGCCGTCTTCCGGCCACATCCCAAACCCGCCGCGCCGCGTACGTACACGCCGGCGCAGGAGACCTCTTCGTCGGTGACCACCGCGACCAGCTCGCTACTCGCGACACCGGCCGCCTCGGCGGAGAGCTCAAGCGCGACTGCGGCTGCAGCCGCTGCAGCCGCAGCCGGGAGCGGGGAGGGTGCCGCTCCCGGCATCGTCCGCGCAGCCAAGATCGAGTTTCGTCTCGGCTCGTCGGTCTACGTCGCCGACGAGGACGGCGGATCGGCTAGCGCGGTCACCCAAGCGACCGACGGCCAGTTCGCGCTGTCGCCCGACGGTCTGACGCTGGCGCTCGCCCGCAACGGGAGCATCTCGCTCTACGAGGTGGCGACCGGCAAGCTGCTGTTCTCGGCAATCGCCGAGACGGTCCTGCCGGTGTGGCTGCCGGACTCCTCGGCCGTGCTCTTCATGCGCGTCGCTCCCGACGGCACGGCGCAGATCTTCAGCGTTTCGCCTTCCGGCGGTCAGGAGTCAGCGATCGGCGCGGGATCCGGCGTGGCGGTCTCCCCAAACGGGGCGAACATCGCGCTGTTGCCGCCACCTGGCTCGACGGCAACACCGCAGATCCTCGTCTCCAGAGAAGGCGGAGCGTTCGCGCCGATCCCTGTGCCCGGGGGCGACCCTATAGGGATTGCGTTGGGCAACAATCGGATCTTCGTCTCCACGATGTCTGCGGCCGAAGGCGCCGCGATCTGGTCGCTTGCCCTCGACGGTTCGGGTACGCGCCGGCTGGTCAAACCGGGCACCGTCGCGGCCGAGAAGGGCGCGACGTTCGGACGTATGCTGCTCAGCCCCGACGGTCTGAATCTCCTTTACGCCGCGGAGAGCGACGACGGTTACTCGCGCATGTGGCTGGTGCCGACCGCGGGCGGCGCACCGTTCTCCCTGTCGTCGCGTCGCGACAACTACCCACTCAAGTGGTCGGTGTCCGGAAAGGACATCCTCTTCATCGAGGGCAATGCGTTCCAGGGCGAGAAGACCGCGCTCTACCACGTGAGCCCGACGGGAACGCGACGCCTGATGGTCGTGAGCGGCGCGGGGCTCTAGCGTCTGCACGTCGCCCGCGCCCGAACCGCGCAACTCGGGCCAACGCCGATGCTCGGATACCCCGTATGGTATTTCTCGGCGAATCGGCGTAGCATCGCGGCAGCACGGATTCCCGCCCTTCCAAGGAGGCGCTCCATGGAGCTCGACTACACCGTCCCAACCAGCAAGTCATTCGCCGACGCCGTGACCTCGGTCATCGACCTGACGGCTGCTCACGGCTTCCGCGTCCAGTTCGTCCACGATGTCCAGGCGACGCTCGCCGAGAAGGGCTTCACCCGCGAACCGCTTACGATCGTCGAGATGTGCAACGCCAAGTTCGCCAGCCAGGTGCTCGCTGCCGACCCCAAGATCGGCCTGATGCTCCCGTGCCCCATCATGGTCTACACCGAGGACGGTCAGACGCTGATCTCGACAATGCGCCCGACGCTGATCGGGGGCTTCTTCCCGGCCGCCGGCATCGGCGATACCGCCGCGGAGGTGGAGCGCGTGCTCTTCGCGATCATCGACGAGGCCGCCGCTTAGCTCAGTGAGTGAGCCTGGTGAACCGCCGCGGGGGGCGACTCACCGAGGAAGGTCCATCTGGCACTGCATGCCGTTGCGTCGCTTCACCCAACCCTCACAGAGCGCCCTGCTGACTTGGAACAGGGGTTGCATAACGATGTCTGATTCGAACGCGCCGATGAAGAGTGCTCCTCGTTGAATTCTTTTGGCGCCGACTTGGGTAGCAATTGAGGCGAACAAGGGCGTGCGTCATCACTGAATAGCAGAGAGGGAAACCACGTGAGGGAAGAAGAGAACCAAGAGCTGCCTCCGGAGCAGGATCTGGACGAGGAGGAGCAGGACCTAGACGAAACGCCACGCCGGGGATCGCCCGTGAGCCTGATACTGGCCAGCATAATTGTGCTGTTGCTGGTCGCGATAGGCGTGGGGGGCTTCTTCATCCTGCGTACCACACGCAGCGCCGAGGTGCCTCAGACTATGGCGGACTCGCGCATCAGGGAAGTGCGGGCGCAGATCAAGAAGACGCCCAATGTCGGCGGTCTCTACCTGGTATTGGCAAATGAGTACTTCAAGACCAAGGCCTACGATCAGGCGCTCCAGTCGCTCACCGATCTGCAGAGCATCAACCCGACCGGGGCGATCTTGGCCGAGAGTCTGTACGCGCAAGGCAAGATCGCGGAGGTGCGCGGCAACAAGGACGCGGCGATAGCAACGTATCTCAAGTCACTTGAGGTCACCGAGACGGTGGACGTCAGGTGGGCCTTGGGCACGCTGTATCTGCGAGACAAGCGCTATGACGGAGCGGTGGAGAATCTTGAGCGCTACGTCATCGCCCAGTCCAACGACGCCGACGGGTATGCGGCTCTCGGTGCCGCCTACGAAGGACTCGGTGATCGAGAGAAGGCGCTTGCGGCCTACAACAAAGCTGACGCGCTCATTCCGAACACCCCCGGCATACTTGCCGCAATAAAGCGACTGAAGGGGCAGAACTGATGACTAGCGCAAAGTCCAGCGCGGCCGGAGAAGTGGTCGACGACCGACGTAGAAGGCGCACCCGAGTCTTCCTGGTGCTCGCGATCCTCGTCCTGCTGGCCGTCCTGTGCGGTGTGCTCTATACGCTGTGGACCATGATCAAGCTTCCCGAACGCCAGCCGGTCCTGGCCAACAAGCCGGGAGTCGCCGTGGAGTTCCAGACCTTCGGGGGCGACTTCGGGCCGATAAAGCGCCCGCTAGGCGTTGCATACGATCGCCGTAACGACAAGATCTACGTTACCGAGCCAGTGTCCGGCAGGGTCCTTGTATTCGACGGCCAGGGCAAGAAGGGCCGGATCTTCGCCCAGGACGAGAGTCGCGAGGCCACGTCCGAACGGCTCACGCTGAGTGCGACCTCCGTTACCTCACCCGAAGGCATAGATGTCGGGGATGACGGTTCGGTCTACGTCGCCGATCCCGACAAGAACGCCGTCCTGGTGTTCGCTCCAGATGGTAAGCGGCTTCGCTTCATAAAGGTCGACAAGCCGGTCAGAGTGACCGTAGTAGGGAATCGGCTCTACATACTGACGAGCCCTGGCGGTCTCGTCATCACCGACTTGCAGGGCAATCTGCTCGATAAGTTCGGCACGTGGGGTTCTGCACTGGACCAGCTCTATGGCCCAACGGGTGTCGCGGTGGATGCCAACAAGAACCTCTACATCACCGATTCCCAGAACTTCAGGCTGCTCGGGCTGACACCCAAGTTCAAACCACTGTGGAACTTCGGGCAGCCCGGCAGCTCAGAAGCATCGATGAGCGCTCGACCGATCGCGCTGCCCACCGGCGTCGCTCTGGCAGGAGACGGCAATCTCTACGTCGTTGACGGCCTGGGTGGCAAGATTCTTGTGTTTGACCGGGCCGGGAATCCTGTATCGGCGCCGCTCAGTGGGCGTGGATCAGCCGACAATGAACTGGGTCTCCCACAGACCATCTACTGGATGAAGGACGACCTGTTCGTCATCGCCGACCAGTTCCATGACCGCGTCGTGGGGTTCCGGCTTACGCCGCAGCCTCTGTCCGGCACGAAATAGGTAACTGGAGCCGGCGCCACCATAGTCAGCCACGCAGATTGACCGTCACGCGCTAGACCGCTTCGCCAGATAGATAGACAGATAGATAGAGACCCCTTTCGCTCACTTCGCGGTGATCCGAAAGGGGTCTCTGCATATTTCTGGCCTCTAACCTCCACAAATTCTACATCGCGCCAATCTAGGCACGCTGTTCGCTTCTGAGGCGAACTAAGGAGTAAATAAGGACGATATCGGACATAACGGTGAAGGAGGTGTGGCCTGGCAGTGTTGAGGATCAACGGGACGAGATCCTTCTGCCCCTCGTTCCGGAACCACAGAAGCTAGTACCGCTCTACAAAGGATAACTTGGAGGTACCAGAAGTGAAGAAGAGCCTCGTTGTTATGGCACTTGCGGCGATGATGGTGGCGGCGTTCGCGTCTCCCGCATTCGCGCTGCATGGTGCTTACAACTCCACCGGCGCGAGCTGCGCCGAATGTCACTCGGTTCACGATGCGGTCGGCGGCAACGGCGTCGACACCAATGCTGCTGGTCAGGCGCTGTTCGTGAAGCTCACGGGCGCGTCTGTCGACTGGAACACGGCCACCAAGCCGTGGGAGAGCTGGTCAGCGTTCAACGGGAACACCACGACCAACAATAGCGGTATCCCGAACGCCGGAAACTCTCACAACGTCGAGAACACCAACACCGAGAACCTGTGTGAGTACTGCCATGTCTACGGTGGCCACGTGATCCAGCAGGTCTACGGCCAGGGAACAGCTGGCAATCCGACCTCGAGCATGGCCGTTCACGCCATTGGCGCATCCACCATCCCCAACGGATCCGGTGCGTACTGGACACTTCGCGGCAATGGTGCCGGCGCTCTTGGCTGCATCGACTGCCACAACGCTCTGCCGCACGCTGCCAAGTCGGGCAAGACCTACGCCGGCGGTTCCAAGTCGCGTCTCGTCCTGCCGACGTTCAACTCGCCCGCAGGCACCAGCATCTACACGCAGGACCTCGCGACTGACGCTTCGGCCGGTGGCTCAGGCCAGGTTGTCAACGCCTTCTGCGGTCGTTGCCACGATCAGAACATGACGATGTCGCTGGGCGGCACCTCGCACGTTCTGACGACCAACACCACCATGCATACCACGAACTACGGTGCCAGCAACGCGACCGCGGGTCAGGGTCAGGCCGCTGTCCAGGTCGTCTGGAACAGCGACACGGCTACCTGCGTCAAGTGCCACGGCTCCACTGAGTTCCACGATGTCCAGGCCCAGGCCGGCACCGTGGTTGATGGTCCGATCGGTTGGGACAGGGTCACTGAGCCGCTCAAGGTCTACAACGGCGTCGTGACGACCCCCAACGCTCTGCTTCCGATGTTCAAGGTGAGCACCGAGGCCACTGGTAACGCCTTCACTAGCTTCGCGCTGGGCAAGGGCTACGGCGGCTCGTCGGGTGCGTACGTCAAGGGTACCCTCTCCCATGAGGTTGCCGACGGGCTGTGCCTGTCGTGCCACATGGACTCCACGGGCACCAGTGGTGTAGGCCTCACGTTCTAGATTCGAATGGACTTTGCCTGGCAGCCCATGTGAGGCGAAGCTCAGTCAAGCACTAAGGTGGGCACCGGGAATAGACTCCCGGTGCCCACTTCTTTGGGGCTCACATGACGCGCATCTGAGGGAGAGCTGCGGAGGTCGTGAGGCCTGCCCGGTCGCCAATCCGGATTACGACAATAGTTGTCAGGATTCCCTGGTACGGCGGTACGGTTGTTGCATTAGATTAGGCAGGTAGTAGAGACCGTTCACCGCGTGCGAACAGTGCATGCGTGCGTAGAACAGCTACGAAAGGTTGGCCGAGCGTGTGTATGCGTGGCAGTATCATCGATCGAACTCGATGCGTGATCTGATTGGACCGCAGCGTTCTTGATACCGTGCGCTCTTCGGTTGTCACCAGGCGCGTTTTGGGCGCGGTTCTTGGACTGGTAGCGCTCGCGATCATCCTCTTCTTGGTAGCCGGGCCGGCAACCCTGGGCGCAGCCCGCTCATGCCGCGTCTGCCACGTCCCTGCGGTCGCATACGCCGAGTGGCAGAAGTCGTCCCACTCCTCGGTTCGATGCGAACAGTGCCATACGGACAGAGCGTATCTCGCGGGCGTGGGCAACAGCGTCGCTTTGGCTTCGGACGCTTGGAAGACCCTGAGAGGCAAGGGGACAAGCGACACGGTGAGGGTTTCCGACGAGGCGTGCGTCGCGTGCCACCCACGGGCCGGTCTGGAGAAGCCCGTGGAAGTCAACGGCCTGCGCATGTCGCACTCCGGCCTGGCCGCGGGGGGATACCGGTGCACCGACTGCCACGCGGGTGTTGCACACAAGCTGCCGTCCTCCCGGGTGTCCGGGCCAACCATGAGCACGTGCGCGCGGTGTCACAACAACGTCACGGTGTCGGGCGCGTGCTCAGAGTGCCATTCGGAGCCAAAGTCCACGGACCAAGCTCGACGGTCGGATCCGGAGTGGTCCAAAACGCATGGCCCTGACTGGAAGCGGTTGCATGGTATGGGCGACCTGTCCACCTGCAGACTGTGTCACGAGCCAAGCAAGTGTGAGAAGTGCCACGGTCTGCCTTTGCCCCACGACGAGGCCTTCATCTCTCAGCACGCCGGAGCCGCCAAGACCGCGGAGGCGCGCTGCCTGAGCTGCCACACCCGTTCGTTCTGCGACAACTGCCACGGGATTCCGATGCCGCACCCGGTCGGCTTCCTGGCCGATCACCCGAAGACCGCGACGAGTGATAGCGATCCGCGGTGTATGCGATGTCACGTCGAGCTCGACTGTAAGCAATGCCATGCGGCACACGTGCACCCCAAGGTAGGGGGGGCCCGATGAACGTGCTCTCCCCATATCGAGACCGGATCGGTCCTGCCGCCGAGCGCCTCAACATGCTGATCGGGGACGCATCCACCGCTCTTCGCGATCCGGCCCACCACCCCATCACGATGCTGCTGCTGTTGGCGGCCGCAGCTGCGGCGTTGCTGCTCGTCCTGACCGTGGTCTTCCTCTTCTGGGCATTGATCCAAGACTACCTGCATCCTCCCGCCAGGAAGCAGCAGCAGCCCGTCAAGGAGGTCGCACCAGAAGAGGCGCGCCGGGGGTTCTTGGGCGCGGGGCTCGTCTGGACCACCGTCGCCGCAGTGGTGCTGTTCGGAGCGATCCTTGGCTGGCGTACGGCAGTGAGCGACACAACATGCGCCCGTTGCCACTACACGAGGGCCGCGTTTGCCTCACGCGCTTCCGACAGCCACGCGAAGGTTGCGTGCAGCCAGTGTCATGTTGTCCCGGGCGTCCGAGGGACGTTCCTGGCGATGGGCGCGGGGGCGAAGAACCTTCGCGTGCAGCTTGACGGGTCTGCGGGCGGTTCACAGCCGGCTTCAAACGGCGCATCGTCCACCGCCCAGGTGCAGAACTCTGCATGTCTGTCATGCCATAAGAACATCGCTACCGGAGTTGTGGTCGCGGGCGGGATACGCATGCGCCATTCAGACGTGCTGGACATCGGCTACGCCTGTACCGACTGCCACAGCACCGCAGGACACGGGCCGGATGTGGTACGTGCCCGCTACCCGACGATGACGCAGTGCATTCAGTGCCACGACGGCACCAAAGCGCCGAGTCGGTGTCCTACGTGCCATAGCCAGGATGTCGGGATCGCGTCCCGCAGGGGAGCGGGCCAGGTCGAGGTCGACCTTCCCAAGGTGACCATCAAGACCGACGGCTGCCGCGGATGCCACACGATGTCGACGTGCATCCAATGCCACGGCATCGAACTGCCTCACTCCCAGCAGTTCATCCAGGGCTATCACGCGCGTAAGGCGCTCCTGGAGCCCCAGACATGCGTCAAGTGCCACGGCGTTCGCGACTTCTGCAATGCCCGCTGCCACGCGGGAGGATTTGGAGTGGACGCGGCCGGGCTCCCGACCAGTGGTCATGGGACCACCAGCCAGTTCATCGCCTCGCACAGTCGGGGGATCGGTGCCATCGACACGGAGTCGTCATCGTGTTCGTGCCACACCAAGGGCGGTTCTCGGCAGCAGTTCTGCAACTACTGTCATGGTACTCAGCCTTCGCGCTGAGGTAGCGATCGCACCGCAAACCGTGTTGATCGGGTAGGTCCTGTCGTCGGGTCGGTTTGCCCTCGCTTCGCGCCTCGCCTATACTCCCGACCTACATTCTGAATACCGTAATGGCGTTGAAGGGGACAGTAGAGGCCAATCCTCGCCTCAGAGAGCCGGGTATCGCTGAAAGCCCGGCGCAGGACGCTTCGAAACCTCACCCCTGAGCCACCCGGAAGAACGCCCGGCCGCTTCAAATCGCGAACGACCTTCGCAAGCGGACGGGTCAAGTAACTCGGGTCGGTGGCATCCGTTACCTGCCGTACGAGTGGGCGTCTGCCTTCGCGACCGCACATGGTCGCCGAGGAGTTCAGACGCCAAGCGAGTCGGTACCTCGGCAACCGGTGACGTTCGTCCCTCACAACTGGGTCGGACGACGCGGGAAACCGCGGTTCCTCTGTTGTAGCGACCTCGCTGATCACAAGACGTCGCGGCCATCGAGCCCGGCGTTGCGACTCATTTCGTGCGGCTGACAAGCGGCGCCGTCGTCCCGACGTGTAGGGGAAGGACGGGTATGCAGCTTAAGAGCGACCGCATGAAAGGTGGCCTTTCAAAGGCCCCCCATCGCAGTCTCCTGAAGGCCGACGGCCTCACCGACGAGGAGATCTCGCGTCCGCTCATCGCCGTCATCAACTCGGCGAACGAGATCATCCCCGGCCACCTGATGCTGGACAAGAT
>CAZIPT010000072.1:0-713 GCA_964541375.1 uncultured Eubacteriales bacterium | reverse complement strand
CGCCGAGGAGCCCTCGCGCACTCGCGCGGGCTCGCCGTCGCCGCGCATGCGTGCGCCGGGGTCGGGCTGATCCCAAACCGCGAAAGGGTCATTCCCGGCATGCTGTTGGCCGCCGCGCGGCTGGACCTCCCCACCGTTGTCATCTCCGGCGGGCCGATGCTGGCAGGCCGAGGCCCCAAGGGCGAGGCGGTAGACCTCGACACCGTGTTCACGGCCGTGGGCAAGGTGACGGCGGGCACGATGAGCGAGGAAGACCTGCTCGAACTCGAGGATCACGCGTGCCCGACCTGCGGCAGCTGCGCGGGGCTGTTCACCGCCAACTCGATGAACTGCCTGGTCGAGGCGATCGGTATGGGGCTGCCGGGCAACGGCACGATCCCGGCGGTCTACTCGGAGAGGATCCGGCTCGCGAAGAAGGCCGGCATGCGCGTCATGGAACTGCTCGAGCAGGGTGTCACCGCTCGGCAGGTCATGTCGCCGGCGGCGGTGCGCAATGCCATGACGCTTGACATGGCGTTCGGCGGCAGTTCGAACACGGTGCTGCACCTTACCGCGATCGCACACGAGGCCGGCGCCGACATCATCGACGACGACTGGGCCGAGGTCAGCGCGCGCACTCCCAACCTGGTGCGCATCTCGCCCGCGACCGACCTGCACATGGAGGACCTCTACGCGGGCGGGTGCCTCCCGACGATCATGCGCGCGCCACAGCA
>CAZIPT010000071.1:0-12756 GCA_964541375.1 uncultured Eubacteriales bacterium | reverse complement strand
GCGAGCCCGTACTCGATCGACGACAACCTCTGGGGTCGCGCCATCGAGTGCGGCGTGCTCGAGGATCCGTGGGTCGAGCCGCCCAGCGACATCTATACCCTGACGAACGACGCGCGCAGCCACGAGTGTGACGTCGCCGAGTATGCCGAGATCAGCTTCGAGCAGGGCCTGCCGGTCGCTCTCGATGGTGAGATCCAAAGCTTCCACGAGATCATCAACGCGATGAACGAGCTTGCCGGCAAGCACGGCTTCGGCCGCATCGACATGATCGAGAACCGCCTCATCGGCGTGAAGTCGCGTGAGGTCTACGAGGTTCCCGGTGCGCTGACGCTCATTCAGGCCCACAAGGCACTCGAGGACCTCTGCCTCGAGCGCGAGGTACTGCACTACAAGCTGGGTGTCGAGCAGAAGTGGGCCGAGCTCGTCTACAACGGGCTCTGGTTTTCGCCGCTCAAGGAAGCGCTCGACGGCTTCGTCGACACCACGCAGAAGCTGGTCACCGGCGATGTCCGGCTGCGCTTCTTCAAGGGCAGCTGTGTGGTCGTCGGTCGCCGAAGCCCCTACTCGCTCTACGACTACAATCTCGCGACCTATGATGCCGCCGACAGCTTCGACCACAAGGCCGCAAAGGGCTTCATCGACCTGTGGGGGCTCCCAACCAAGGTGTGGGCACGCCAGCGTCGCAAGGTCGGCAAAGAGGGCGAGGTCTAGCGCAGATGTTCGGTACAGGAGCGCCCGAGGCGATCATAATCCTGCTGGCGGCGCTGCTCCTCTTCGGACCTGCCGTCCTTACCTTCTGGCTCGGATACACACTGGGACAGAAGCGTTCAGGGGGCGCGGCGAACGAACGCGACGCCGATGTCGCGGATGCTGCGGACGAGGGTTCCGAGGAGAGCGCTGATGACTGACGCCAAGACGCCATGGGGCGGCCGATTCGAGAAGAGCCCGGCCGCGTTTCTCGCCGACTTCGGCAACTCGCTGCCGATTGACAAGCGGATGTGGGCAGAGGACATCCGTGGCTCGATCGCGCACGCCCGCATGCTTGCCAGGGTCGGCGTCATCACCGAATCCGATGCTGATGCCATCGAGGCAGGCCTGAGCCAGATCTTCCGCGAGATCGGTTCGGACGCCTTCATCTGGGATCATGCCGACGAGGACGTCCACATGGCCATCGAGCGCGTGCTGACAGAGCGCATCGGCCCAGCTGGTGCGAGGCTGCACACCGGCCGCAGCCGCAACGATCAGGTAGCCACCGACACGCGCCTATACGCGAAGTCGGCCAGCGTCGATCTTGGCCACCGGGTCATCGGGCTGCGCCGGGTCCTTATGCGTCTTGCGGAGGACCATCTCGGCGTCGTGATGCCCGGTTACACGCACCTGCAGAAGGCGCAGCCGGTACTGCTGAGCCATCACCTGCTGGCCTACGCGCAGATGCTCTCGCGCGACTTCACGCGTTTGCGCCACGCGCACGAGTCGGCCGACGTGCTGCCGCTCGGCAGCGCCGCATTGGCCGGCACAACCTACCCGCTCGATCGCGGCTACGTCGCTTCTCGCCTTGGCTTCTCGGCGGTGAGCGAGAATTCGATGGACGCCGTGAGCGATCGCGACTTCTTGCTCGACCTCACCTACGCATGCGCGGTCTGCCAGATGCACCTCTCGCGCCTTGCCGAGGAGCTCATCCTGTGGTCGAGCGACGAGTTCGGCTTCGTCACCATGGACGACGAGTTCTCGACCGGCAGCTCGATCATGCCTCAGAAGAAGAACCCCGACTTCGCCGAGCTGGTTCGCGGCAAGACCGGCCGTGTGTTCGGCGATCTCCAGTCGCTGCTCGTCACCCTCAAGGGCATCCCGCTCGCGTACAACAAGGACATGCAGGAGGACAAAGAACCTGTGTTCGACGCGATCGACACACTGGCTCACTCGCTCCGCGCGATGGCCGGCATGATCGACTCGATGGACATCAACGCCGAGCGCATGGCGGCGGGCGCGCGCGGGGGCTTCATGGCCGCCACTGACCTGGCGGACTACCTGGTCGGCAAGAGCGTACCGTTCCGAGAAGCACACGAGATCGTCGGTCGCCTGGTGCTCTCATGCGAGCGGGAAGGTTTCACGCTGCAGGACCTGACCGCCGAGCAGTTCGCAGCCCACGCCGAGCAGTTCGGACCCGATGTACTCGACGCTGTCGACATCGATCAGATAGTGGCTCGCCGGGTCACCGCGGGCGGCACCGCGCCGTCTGCGGTACGCGTGCAGATATCGCAGGTGAGAGACGCGCTCCTCGCCGACCAGGCGTGGCTTGAGTCACTCGCCGAGTAGACCGCATCGCCCAGAGGGAAGGATCACCACTTGAAGCTCAGGGACATCTACAGCACGTGTATTGAGGCGGGCATAGAGGCTGACGCCCGTGACCGGGCCGAGATCGATCGAGTACTTGCTGAGAACCGCAAAGCTTTCGAGAAGCTAGAAGAGGACGAGAAGGAGTACTTCGATACCGAGAAGCTGGTAAACCCGTACTCCGATACCCGCATCTGCGCCGGTGACCCCGAAGCCGAGATCCGAGGCCTCATCGTCGGTGTCGATATGGAGGTGGGGGAGGTGCTCCTCGCGGATCGCCTGCGTGAGAAGGGCGAGCCGATTGACCTGGTCTTCGCGCACCACCCCGAAGGTCCCGGATACGCGAATCTCCATGAGGTCATGTACATGCAGGCCGACCTATGGGCGATGCAGGGAGTCTCGATCGGGGCCGGCGACTCTCTCATAGCGCCGCGCGCGGAGGAGATTCGCCGTCGAATCGCCCCGGTCAACCACTATCGCGCTATTGACGCCGCAGTCCTGCTGGGACTGGCGTCGCTCTCATGCCACACACCCGCCGACAACTCCGTGCAGGCGTTCGTCCAGGCAAAGCTGGACGAGGAGGAGCCAAAGACCCTCGACGCCGTCATCAAGTCGCTCAGGCGCATTCCGGAGTACGCCGACGCAGCACGCAAGGGCTACGGTCCATTGCTCATCAATGGCTCAGGATCGGCTCGACCGGGCCGCATCGTCGTCGACATGACCGGCGGGACGGAGGGTCCGACCGATGCGCTCAACCGTCTGTCGGCGGCAGGGGTCGGCACCCTTGTCGGCATGCACTACTCGGAGGAGCACCGCAAGCGTGCCGAGGAGCTGAAGCTGAATCTCGTGATTGCCGGTCACATCTCCAGCGACGTTCTCGGGATGAACTTGGTGCTCGACCGCATTGGACAGGCCGGCGATGTCGCGGTGTTCTGCACAAGCGGCATGGTCAGGGTCGCTCGCGTCTGAGGTGCCGCACCGAACGACCGCCTCGGACAGAACCGGCCGTCCCGAAAGGGGCGGCCGGTCGTTCTTCGCCATACACGGAAGATCCTAGGGCGAAGGAGATGTGGGCTCCGATGGTGGAGTCCCGCCGCCCCCGCCGCCTCCGCCGGAACCGCCCCCGCTGCCTCCGCCCGATGAGCCGCCCCCGCTGGACTTGGGCCGTGGACCCTTCGATATCAGTTGGGTGGTCTTGCCATTCCGGGTCGACTCACCCACGACCGTGCCTTTCGGCTTTGAGGACCAGACGTAGACCTTGTTGAACCCGTTCTTGGCTGCGCGAGCAGCGTCACTGACCGGGATGTCGAACTTCCCGGCATCGTACTTGGGCTCGCCGGCTTTGGGGAAGTCGCTCTTGGCCTTGCCTGCGAGCGCGCGCTTCATGAACGCTGCCCAGATGGGGGCAGCGACAGTTCCGCCGAATCCACGCGAACCGTCGATCTCCACGGTCCGCTCGGTCGGATACCCTACCCACACTGCTGTGACCAGCTGAGGAGTGTACCCGACGAACCAGAGGTCACGGTTGAGCTGGCTGGTGCCTGTCTTGCCCGCCGCGGGTCGGCCGATGTCAGCACGAGTACCGGTCCCCGACGTGATGACTCCCTTGAGGACATCGGTGGTTGCACGAGCGACGGCCGGCTTGAGGATCTGGCTGCCCTTGGGCTTCGAATCGAAGATGACCTGTCCGTCTCTGTCGACCACCTTCGTGATCACGGTCGTAGGGTAGTGCGTGCCGCCGGTGGCCAGCGTCCCGTACGCCGAGGCCATCTCCAGCGGAGTCACATTGGCGGCGCCGAGGGCGATCGAGGGGTAGTTGGGTAGTTTGGTCTCGATCCCCATCCGCTTGGCCGTCTTGGCGACGTTCTTGATGCCTATCTCGTGGGCAACCCGTGCGAACACGGTGTTCACGGATGCATGCGTCGCGCTCTCGAGTGACATCATGCCCACGCCTGAGCCTTCGCTGTTGTCAACGACCCACGGCTTGGGCTTCGCGGGAATCTCGGCGGGCGAGGACGAGTCGACTTCGTATGAAGGGGGCATCCCCTGGTCAATCGCCGTGGCGAGAACAAACGTCTTGAACGATGAACCGGGCTGCCGGTATCCCTGGGTGGCGAGGTTGAACTTGTGTTTCGCGTAGTCCCGTCCGCCGACGAGCGCCTTGACGTAGCCGGTGCGCGGATCGAGAGCCACGATTGCGACCTCGGGCTCGCTCGCCTTCTTGAAGCTCGACGAAGCAGCGTCCTCGGCGTACCCCTGGATCCTTGTATCGATCGTGGTGTAGACCGTGAGCCCGCCCTTGAATACGACGGCCGGGGTGAACTGCTGTTGAAGCGCCTTCTTCACGTGCGCCACGAAGTAGGGCGCGGTGTAGACGCCGTCCTTGGGCTCCTTGGTACGCATGAGCACAAGCGGCTCGGCCTTGGCCTGTTCGTACTGGGTCTGAGTGATCTTGTTGTTGTAGAGCATTCGGCCCAAGACCTCGCCACGACGGACAACCGCACCGGTTGGGTTGTCGTAGGGATCCAATCGGCTCGGCGACTGGACGAGCCCTGCAAGCAGGGCGCCCTGCGCAAGTGTCAGGTCCTTGGCGCTCCTGGCGAAGTACGTTTGGGCCGCGGCCTCGGCGCCGTAGGCACCTTCGCCGAAGTAGACGGTGTTCAGGTACATCTCGAGGATCTCGGTCTTGGTGTGGCGCTTCTCCAATTCAAGAGCCAGATACGCCTCGCGCACCTTCCTGGTAGCGGTCATCTGGGTACGCTCGTCCAGGAGCAGCGTGTTGCGAACGTACTGCTGCGTGATCGTCGAGGCCCCTTGTCGGTTTCCCGAGGCGGTCTTTACCATGGCGCGGACGAGCCCGATCGGGTCGACTCCGGAATGGCTGTAGAAGCGCTCGTCCTCAATGGACACGATGCCGTCAGTCAGCGAAGTGGCGATGACGGAAATCGGTACCACCTCGCGGTTCTCCAGGTAGAGCCGTGCGAGGAGGACCCCGTCAGAGGAGTAGATCTTGGTCGCCTGGGCAACCTCGAACGCGTTCTTGGACTTGTAGTCGGGCAGGTCCCTGAGCCAGCTCTGAACCAGCGCCACAGCGGAGCCCACACCGAGCAGAGTGAGTATCACGAACGCCGTCAGGAGGACGGCCCCCACCTTGAGCACAATGGACGAGACCGTATTCTTGTTCGAACGACGAAGCCGTGAGCGCCTGTTGGACATGCCCCTCCGATGATTATCCTGATGGTACATTGTGCAGCATGGGGCGAAAGCTGTGCCAACGACCCTATCCGTCATCACCTTGTCATTGAAGCTCAGGAGCCTGTACGTGCCAGCCAGCAGACCTGCCCGACCAGAACTGCTAGCGCCCGCAGGGGGGCCGGAATCGCTCAAGGCCGCGGTGGCCAACGGTGCCGATGCCGTCTATCTGGGCGTCGAGACGCTGAATGCACGCCGCGGCGCACAGAACTTCACCCTCGATGGACTCGCCGAGATCTGCCGGTACGCGCATCTTCGTCGGGTCAGGGTCTATCTGACGGCGAATGTCGTCGTGTTGGACGCCGAGCTTGGCGAGGCGATGGAGCTGGTCGACCGCGCCTGGGAGGCAGGGATCGATGCCGTCATCGTCCAAGACATCGGGCTTCTGCACGCTGTGTGTTCCTTGCTGCCGCATGTACGGGTGCACGCATCGACGCAGATGAACGCGCACAACACCGCGACGGTGAAGGCGCTTGGTTCTCTCGGCGTATCGCGAGTGACGCTCGCTCGTGAGGTCTCGGTTGAAGAGATCGTGCGATTCTGCGCGGAGGGGGGAACCGAGGTCGAATCCTTCGTACACGGAGCGATCTGCGTGTGCTACTCGGGCCAGTGCCTGATGTCGTCGCTGATAGGACGGCGCAGCGCGAACCGCGGACTCTGCGCGCAGCCGTGTCGACTTCCCTACGGGCTCGTCGATGAACGCGGGACCGTGATTGAGAGCGCCGGTGCGCACCTGCTGTCCCCCAAGGACCTCGCCGGTATCGCGGTGCTTCCGGCCCTCGTGGAGGCGGGTGTCTCCGCGCTGAAGATCGAGGGCAGAATGAAGAGCGCCGAGTACGTTGCGCTCGTCACCGGCGTGTATCGAGCGGCGCTGGACAGGGCCATCGCGGCACCGTCTGCCTATCAGGTTCGCGACGGTGAGCTCGCGGTTCTCGGCGAGTCCTACTCCCGCGGCTTCAGCGAGGCGTATCTTGTCGGCGAGCGCGGTAACGAGATGATGAGCTACCAGCGTCCCAACAACCGGGGCGTTCCGGTCGGTCGGGTCACGGCGATCGCTTCGGGTCGGGCGACCATCGCGCTCGATGCTCCACTCGACAGTCGCGACACCATTGAGTTCTGGACGTCTGCCGGCAGATTCGCCCAGACGGTTGGCGCGCTCGAATTCGAGGGAGCGCAGCACCTGACTGCGCCGGCCGGAGTGCGGGCGACGGTGTCGGTTGAGCGATCCACGACCACCGGCGATCGGGTGTTCCGAGTCCGCAACTCGGCTCTGTCGGACGCCGCTCAGAGGACGTACTCGGGGGACGTCGCGAGCGGCTCACCGTTGTCATTCGACGTGCGCATCGTCGCTGGTGAGCCCGTGCGCATCCGGGTGAGTGATGGATTCGGCCGAGAGGGTATCGCATCGGGTGACGTCGTAGAACGGGCCCGCACCAAGTCGGTCACCGCCGAGGAGGTCGCCGAGCACGTCGGGCGGCTCGGCGGGACCGGTTATCGCGTCGGTGAGTGGGATCTCACGCTCTCACCCGGCGTCGGCATTGGATTCTCGGCGCTGCATCGAGTTCGCCGAGAAGCCCTCGCCGCCTACGAGTGCGTGGTGCTCGAGCCCTGGGCAGCACGGCGGCTTGCCCATCCCGTGCTGCCGGCGCGCCCGCCCCGGCGCGCGCCCTCTTCATCCTCGACGAGCATCGTGGTCGTAGTCGATGACGTGGCCACCGCCTTGGCCTGCCTGGACGCCGGCGCACACAGGGCCCATGTTCCGGCCGACGCGCTCAGCCAAGGCCAGGCGCTTGTCCCGGGCGTCGTGCCGCTGCTGCCGAGGATCGCTCACGACGGCGAGGTGGCCGCGCAGTTGGAGTGGTGCAAGCGCGACGCAACGGTGGTCGCTGGCAACCTCGGAATACTCGCCGAGTCGGCGGGGCTCGGCGCCCTGGTCGAGGCACACTGGTCGCTCAACGCCGTCAACCTATCGGCGGTAGATCAGCTGGCCGCCCTGGGAGCGGGGATGGTGTGGCTCTCGCCGGAGCTCACCGGACGGCAGATTGCCCAGATCGTGTCGAGATCGGCGATCCCGCTCGGAGTCTCGGTGTACGGAGCACAGGAAATAATGGTCACCGAACACTGTGTGTTGATGGCTGAAGGCCCGTGTACGCGGGAGTGCGCCTCGTGCGGTCGTCGCGCGTCCGTACGCCTGCTGCGGGATCGAAAGGGCTATCTCTTTCCCGTCCGCACCGATGTCTCGGGTCGGACTCACGTCTACAACTCCGTGCCCCTTGATCTCGTCCCCGCGCTACCCGAGGTCCTTGCCACCGGAGTCGATGCGATCAGGCTTGACCTGCAAATGCTCGCCGAGGCAGATGCGGTGGCTCAGGTCAGGAGGGTGGTCGAGGCACTGGAGACTGCGGCCTCGGGCAAGGACTTCTCGGCGAAGGGTACGGCCGGTACGCCCACGACGACCGGTCACTTCTTCCGCGGACTGCTCTGACAGCTCCCTGCTACTGGACCTTTACCTTCTTCGTGACCGAAGCCTGCTGACCGCTGTCATCAGTGATCCAGAGCGTGACCTCGAAGCTCCCAGTCGTCGCGTAGGTATGTGTGGTCTTTTGCGAAGACGCCGTGGATCCGTCTCCGAACTCCCAGTACCACTTCACGACCTTGCCATCTGACTTGGACGGAGTTCCGTCGAACGTAACCGGTTGACCCGCCTTGATGGTCGTCGGCACCGCGAAGTCGGGCATCGGCGCCGCCGCCGGACTCGCAGCCGTGGTAACCGTGATCGCCACCACCGTCTGAGTCGTGCCAGTGCTCCCGGGCTTGGGCGTCTGACTGATCACCGTCCCCGCGGGCACGTCGCTTGAAACGGTCTCCGTGACGCGCGACCGAAGCCCCAGCTTGCCCAGCACGGTGAGTGCAGCTTCTTTGGTGAGTCCGACTACGTCTGGGATCGTGAGCTTCCCGGCGCTGGTGTGCTTAGTGCAGGTCTTGAGCTCTGTTCCCGACAGCAGGAGCGCCTGCTGAGCACGCGGGCAGTACGGCGTGGCTGCCATTCCGGTCTCCGAGCAGACACTGCCCAGCTTGAGACCGTCCGGCTTCTCGAAGTCCTTCTTGGCCTGGCCGTCAAGCGCCGCGCGCATGAACTTCGACCAGATCTCGGCCGGGAAGGATCCGCCGGTCACGGATCGTCCGTGGACGTTGGTCATCGCCTTCTGTGCGGCCGGATAGCCCATCCAGACGGCTGTCGCGAGTTGCGGCGTATAGCCGACGAACCACGCGTCCCGATTCTCCTGGGTGGTGCCGGTCTTGCCTGCAGCCGGTCGGCCGATCGCCGCCTTCGTGCCTGTTCCTTTGCTGATGACGCCTTTCAAGATATCGGTGGTCAGGTAGGCGACCGCGGGGTCAAGCGCTTCGTCAGGTGTTGGCTTGGCGGTGAACAGAACCTTTCCCGACGCGTCGCTGACCTCGGCGATTCCATAGGGTGCCGCATGCTTGCCGCCGGCTGCCAGCGTCGCGAACGCGGTTGCCATCTCGAGAGGTGTGACCCCGGTCTCCGTTCCACCCAGAGCTATGGCGGGCACCGGATCCATCCCCTTGCGCAGCCCCATGTCGACCGCGGTGGACACTACCTTCTCCGGCCCGATCTCGGTGATCAGCTTCGCGTAGACCGAGTTGACCGACTTCTCGGTGGCCTCTCGAAGGCGCATGGGTCCCCTGCGGCCGCCACCAGCTCCCGTGACACTCCAGGTCTTGTCGCACACCGGAAGCTTGATCGGCCCCGATTCAAAGGTCTGCTCGGGGCTCACCCCGTTGGCGAGCGCAGTAGCGAGCACGAAAGGCTTGAAGGCCGAGCCGGGCTGTCGCCCGCTTCCCTGGACGGCGACGTTGAACTGCTGGGTCCTGAAGTCGCGACCCCCGACCATGGCTACTACTTCGCCGGTGCCTGGCTTGACGGCTACGAGCGCTGCCGAGGGATCCTCTTTGCGGTTGAGTGTTCCGGCTATCGCCTTCTCGGCCGCTCGCTGCGCTTTGAGGTCGAGAGTGGTCTTGATCGTGAGACCGCCCCGGTAGAGACGGTCCTGCCCGTACTGCTTGACAAGCTGGTCTTTGACCCATTCGACGAAGTAGGGCGCCGCAGTCGCGGTGCTCTTCAGGCCGACCGTCTTCACGGGCAAGGCCGTGGCTGAAGCCTCCTGCTCAGCGGTGATGTAGGACTGGTCCTTCATTTGCCCGAGGACGGTGTCGCGGCGGTTCTTGGCTTGCGTGGGATCCAGGTACGGCGAGTAGTGCCCGGGCGATTTGATCACGCCGGCGAGCATGGCGGATTCGGCAAGATCGAGCTTGTCGACGCCCTTGCCGAAGTACACCTGGGATGCCGCCTCCACACCATAGGCGCCGTGCCCGAAGTAGATCGTGTTGAGGTACAACTCGAGGATCTGGTCCTTGGTGTAGCTCTGCTCGATCTTGTTTGCCAGCAACGCCTCCTCGACCTTGCGCTTCATCGTCTTCTCTGGAGTCCCGAAGGCGTTCTTGATGTATTGCTGCGTGATCGTCGAGCCGCCCTGCGACTTCTTACCGAGTACGACGTCGGTCAGCAGGGCGCGTGCGATGCCCGTCGGATCCACGCCGGCATGCTCATAGAAGCGCTGGTCCTCTGTCGCAACTACTGCTTGCCGAAGGGTGGCAGGCATCTTTTGGAGCGGCTGGTCGCTGCGGTCCTGCTCGGCGAAGAGACGAGCCAGAAGCGACCCATTCCGGTCGAGGATGACCGTTGACTGGTCGCGACCGCGCGCTTTCGTCGTGCTCGGATCCGGCAGTGAGGCCGACAGCGCCGCACATCCTCCGATCCCTGCGACGGTCGCGAGTGCGGCCAGCACGACGAAGGCGACCAAGAGCGCTCGCACGACGCGTCTCCTCGGCTTCGACGTCGTGCGAGCTTTGGGCGAACCTCCTCGACGGGTTCGCCCGGCACTCGAGCCCGACGCGGAAGACGCGGTGGCCGAGCCGCCATTGCGTGTGCGAGAGGGGGGGCGCCTATTGCCGCCACCGGCGGAGCGAGAAGCCATACTATGCTGTCCTTACAAGGGAATCGTTGGGAAACCAAGGCCCCGAAGAGCACGGGGCGACGTCACTGCGAGAGCTCCGGATCGTGCGCCATGAGGCGGGTTCGCTCGGCCCGCTCTGCTAGTATGACACGCAAACCACAAGCCAATCGCGGGTCTCCACCGGCCGCCGACAGGCCGCCCAAACCACCCGACGTCATGCCGAGAAGGGCCGCGCCCGTGCTGCCAGCAGACCAGCAGTCCCACATCATCAACAGCGGCATTGCCGATCTGGTCCCTGCTCCGGACATGGCTCGCAAACTCGAGCGCGGAACGCCCCTGCGCATCAAGCTCGGCGTTGATCCCACGGCCCCCGACCTGCACCTCGGTCACGCCGTCCCACTTCGCAAGCTCCGCCAGTTTCAGGACCTCGGCCACACCGTCGTGCTCATCATCGGCGATTTCACCGCACTCATCGGCGACCCTTCCGGCCGCAACACCACCCGTCCGCCGCTCACCGCCGAGCAGATCGACGCGAACGCCGAGACCTACGTGGAGCAGGCCTTCAAGATTCTCGATTCCGACAAGACCGAGTTGCGCCGCAACTCGGATTGGCTTGGTCCGCTCGGCTTTGCGGAGCTTCTTCGGCTAACCAGTCGTTTCACCATCGCCAGGATTCTCGAGCGTGACGACTTCTCCAAGCGCTACGGGGCGCAGCAATCGATCTCGCTCCATGAGTTCCTGTATCCGGTCGCTCAGGCCTACGACTCGGTGGCCATTGAGGCCGACGTCGAGATAGGGGGGACCGACCAGCTTTTCAATCTGCTCGCCGGTCGCGAACTGATGGAGAAGCTTGGGATGGAGCCCCAGGTGGCTCTTACGCTACCGCTGCTCGAAGGCACCGATGGTGTTCAGAAGATGAGCAAGAGCTACGGGAACTACATCGGGCTGACTGACGCACCCGGGGACATGTTCGGCAAGGTCATGTCGATTCCGGACGAACTGATGAGCAAGTACTTCCGACTGTGCACCCCGATCGAGGTAGCCGAAGTCGACGCCATCGAGGCCGGTCTTTCCACTGGCGAACTGCATCCCAACGCCACCAAGCGGCGGCTTGCACGCGAGATCGTTGCGCTCTACCACGGTCCAGCGGCCGCAGAGGCGGCAGAGGTCGGATTCGACCTGGTGTTCAAGGCGCACGCTGTGCCGGAGGAGATTCCGGAAATGGCAGTCCGATTGGGAGACGAGGTGTACCTGCCCGGCCTGCTCGTCGAACTCGGCCTGGTGACCACCGCGTCCGAAGGTCGCCGAATGATCGACCAGTGCGCCGTTCGCATCAACGGCACGGCGCTGGAACCGCGCATATATACGTGCGCGCGCGCGGAGGTTGATGGCCGAGTGCTTCAGGTGGGGAAGCGCCGCTATTCGCGACCGATCGGTCTCGACTCCTAGCGCCTTCCACGTTCGCGTCAAAATCGCGTCGGAGAGTGTGGTCCCGTGGCGCGAATCTGGGTAAGAAGAGAGAACCTTCAGGAAAGCTCTTGCATCCGCGGTGGTCGGCTGGTACATTACTCCACCGCACCGCAGGTTGTTCCGGGAGACTGGAGCGAGTGTTGAAAACTGAGTGTCGCAAGGAGATGAGCCGATAGTACGGGGTCGGGCCGCAGTGCGGCGCGCACCTTTGACTCGCCTCCTGAGATGGTTTCGGGAGGCGATTTTGGTCTCCGGAAGGCCATCGGAGACGGGTGGAGCGGAAGCCAAGAAAACTTCTGAGAAACCTGTTGACACCGCAGACGCGAGTGCGTAATGTATCTCCTTGCCGCCGAACACGAATCGGACGGCGCGCGGCGGGTAAAACCGCAGGATATGCAGGGAATCCGCCGCAGTCTGAACCTTGAAAACCGGATACTGTGACAAGCCAGTAGGTTCGCAATGCGAACCACACAATGAACCCGTCATGCCGAGAGGGTCCATCAAAAGACCAAACCGGCAAGACATTGTACGGATTCAAACCACGTCGGCTTCCTTACCGACGAAGGTGAATCACTCCGGATTAGAACCGGATCATACTTCGTGTATTACGAGCTTCGGCTCGTAACATATTCCACGGAGAGTTTGATCCTGGCTCAGGATG
>CAZIPT010000070.1:0-12770 GCA_964541375.1 uncultured Eubacteriales bacterium | reverse complement strand
ATCGGAAGCCACGCATGCCAGGGATGCTCGCGCTCCGTCGGGAGGTCACTCGCAAAGCCGCGTGCTTCCGACAAGACCTCCACCTGAGGTAGACGCTGACGCCGGGCGGTCTCAAGCAGTGTGGGAAGGCTCGCTACGTTGTGCGTGCCGAAGACGACGTCGAGATGGGGAACCTGCTCCAGCAGCTTGGCCCCATCGCGCTGGCCGATACAGCCTCCGACCGCGATCAGCTGGCCCGGCCGTATGGCCTTCGTGCTCTTCAGTGAGCGCGCCTGGCCGCGGAGCCGCTCATCGGCGTTCTCGCGTACGCAGCAGGTCATGAACACGACAACATCGGCGTCCTCTGCTGAGTCGACGGGTGACATTCCCGCAGCTGTCAGCAAACCGGCGACGCGCTCAGAGTCGTGCTTGTTCATCTGGCACCCGAAGGTGCGGATCAGAAAGGTCTCCATGGCGTGGGCGAGTGTAGCACGCGGTGTCAGCCGGTTCCGTGTCAGACCCGGCCGGTATCAGCCGCCATTCGCCGGCGCGAGCCGTAGCAGCGTCCGCACCGATGCCTCAGGGACCTCGACGCTGCCGAGCTCGGGGTTGTGCGCGGCCGGGCCATGATAGTCGGTACCACCGGTCGTGAGCAGTCCCAGGTCATCGGCGATCTGTGCGTAGCGGATTCGCTGCTCAGGAGAGTGATCCGCATGGTAAGCCTCGATGCCGAGAAGGCCGCACGCGACCATTTGTGGGATGAGCGAATCCGCGCACGTGATTCCGGGGTGGGCCATCACCGGCACAGCGCCAAGACCGCGCACGGTAGCGATTACCTCGGACGGAGTGCTGGAACGCTTCGCCCGATAGTACCGCTGGCCCCTGCCGATGTAGCGTTGGAACGCCTCGGCGACCGTTGCCGAGTGGCCGCCCCGTACGAGCGCCCGTGCAATGTGGCTTCGACCCACAGCTCCCCCGTTCGAGAGTTCGAGAACCTCGTCCATCGTGACGGGAACACTGTCGGCCTGGAGGGCGTTGACGATCTCCTCGGCACGCTGCTCCCGATAGACGCGCAGGGCGCGCAGCTCCTCCAGGAGTTCCGGGGAGTGGGGGTCGACGTGATAGGCCAGAATGTGGACGTCGTAGCCGTCTACGGCAGCAGAGAGCTCGACGGCTGTTACCAGCTTGAGCCGTGTGCCGCGGCAGGCACGGGTGGCCTCACCGAGGCCTGAGACGGAGTCGTGGTCCGCGATCGCGAGGACGCTCACCTCGTTGCGGAGGGCGAGCTCAACGAGCTCGGTCGGGCTGAGGGTACCGTCAGAGGCGGTCGAATGGACGTGTAGATCCGCCTTCATCGCTCGGCATCAGCGATGCATGTCGCGGGGTTCGACCAGTAGCCGAATCGCGGTGCGTTCTTCGCCGTTGATCTCGATGTCCGCGAACGCGGGAATACAGGTGAGTTCGACTCCGGCCGGAGCTACGAAGCCGCGAGCGATCGCGATAGCCTTTATCGCCTGGTTCAGGGCCCCGGCGCCCACTGTCTGAATCTCAGCCGAACCTTGCTCGCGGATGATGCCGGCGAGCGCGCCTGCAACAGCGTTGGGGTTGGATTTGCTCGATACCTTAAGGACGTCCATGTTCCCCCCTGGCGCGAGTGTGCTGAATGGCCGCCGCTGCGGCTGCTACGAGTGTGGTGTGGCTACCGGTTCCCGGTTCATCCCCAAAGTGCGTGGACAAGTATAGCGCGACGCATGGAAACGCGTCAGTCTTCCTTCTCCACGTCGAAGCGCACGCGGATGTCCTCTCGTCCGACCGTGATCCTGGGCGCGGACTTGAGATGCAGATAGTAGCGTTCGGCGAGCGAGTCGAATGCTGCTTCGAGTTCAGTGGAAAACGCCGAGAGGTCGGAGTGGTGGATCTTGAGTCCCCGCCTGTCCCGGTAGATGTCCGGGTCAGTGGCTCCCGCAGGAGGCTGCTTGATGGAGCCAGATGCTGTGGCCAGGACGGTCTGCAGCGGGGCGATCTCGCCGGCAAGAAGCCGATGGGCGGTACGCTCGGATACGGTGAGCCCGAGCGAATCCGCCAAGTCCGTGAGTTCGCCGGCTTCTGCCGCCCCGGCGGGACGCTGCCAGACGTGCAGCCGAGACAGATCGTCACAGAAGAGCAGCTCCGAGGAGTCGAGGTCACGCCGAGCGACCTCGATCATGGTCGCGAGAATCTCAGTCGGAGTGCCGAGGTAAACGTCAAGCCCGGCGTGCTCGAGCGCGAACTCGACGACGCGGCGGACCACGTTGTGCGGTCCGCGAACAACCCTGCTCAGTCCCGCCTCATCACGCTCGAGCGTGGGCCACGAGGACTGGTCTGCTCTTTCGCCGAGAACCGTCGCATCCGTCACCACGGTGAGGGCAGTGCCCTTGTGAAGCTCCGACAGACAGACTCGGGCGTCTGCCGCGTTGCACCTGATCGAGTACAGCGCCATGCCGCGGCCGTGAACTCCCCAGTGATCCACCACCATTGTCTCGAGCTTGCTGGTGACGCGGGGTTCGAACACGCGTTCCTGCATGACGGCTGGGATACCGACGCCGTCGTCGACGAGGGTGAACGTGCGAAGGTCGCCCTCCCGGCTGTTGGAGAGGAAGATTCGACTAGCGTGGGCGTCGCGCGAGTTGCGAAGAAGTTCGACGACGACATCTTCGGAGCATCGGATGTCGTGCTTGGCCTGCCGACGCTCGGCCTCGGAGACCTTGAGCCGCACGTAGCCGTCGCCGAGGTTCTCCTCGACTTTGAGGAAACTGTCGCCAGAAACGGACGTGATGAAGCTGAGGAGGTCGTCTGCGGGAGCCATGCGAGTCAGTCTACCTTTCCCCGCCTCTGGACGGGAGTGCCCAACCTACGAGACAGGCCGCCCAAGTGGGCGGCCTGTCTGTGACAGTTTCGATAGACAGGTGCCTACTTCGCGAAATCCACCGCTCGGCTCTCACGAATGACCATGACCTTGACCTGCCCAGGGTACTCGAGCTCGTCCTCGATCTGTTTGGCGATCTCGCGAGCAAGAACGGTGGCGTCGGCGTCAGAGATCTGCTCGGGCTTGACCATGACGCGGATCTCGCGACCGGCCTGCATGGCGTAGGTACGCTCGACACCGCGGTGGGCATTAGCGACAGCCTCAAGCTTCTCGAGACGCTTGATGTAGCTCTCGAGGGTCTCTCGGCGAGCACCGGGACGGCCTGCCGAGATGGCGTCTGCGGCCTGGACGAGCACCGCCTCGACGGTGTTCGGCTCGACGTCGGCGTGGTGAGCTTCGATCGCGTGAACCACTGCGGCGGGCTCATTCATGCGACGCGCGAGGTCGGCGCCGATGACGGCGTGCGGTCCCTCGATCTCGTGGTCGATGGCTTTGCCGAGGTCGTGGAGGAGACCAGCGCGCTTGGCGAGCTGAACGTCTACGCCCAACTCGGAAGCCATGACGCCGGCGAGATAGCTGACCTCAAGTGAGTGCTTGAGCACGTTCTGACCGTACGAGGTACGAAACTTCAGGCGGCCCAGAGTCCGGATGATCTCGGGATGAAGCCCGTGGATCCCGCTGTCGAAGGCGGCCTGCTCGCCCGCCTCGTGAACCTGCTGGTTCACGAGCTGCTCGGCCTTGTTGTACATCTCCTCGATACGAGCCGGATGGATGCGACCGTCGGCGATACAGGTCTCGAGAGTGATGCGCCCAATCTCGCGGCGTACCGGATCGAAGCTCGACAGAATGACGGCTTCTGGGGTGTCATCGATGATCAGGTTGATGCCGGTCATAGCCTCGAACGCACGGATGTTGCGTCCTTCTCGGCCGATGATCCGGCCCTTCATGTCGTCGCTGGGGATGTGCACCACAGACACGGTGGACTCGGCGGTGTGATCAGCGGCAACGCGCTGGATTGCGATGCCGACGATGTTGCGGGCACGCTTATCCGCCTCTTCGCGTGCGCGCGTCTCAGCCTCGCGGATGATCGCGGCGGCTTCCTTCTTCACGTCGTCCTGGATGCGGTTGATGAGCTCCGCCCGCGCCTGGTCCGCCGTCATGCCCGCGACCCGCTCGAGACGCTCCCGCTCCTCGGCGATGGCGTCCTCAAGGTCCTTCTCGGCCTTGGCGATCTGGCCCTGCATCGAAGAGAGCGTGTGCTCACGCTTGTCGAGCGATTCGGCCCGCCGATCGATGGATGCCTCGCGCTCGGACATGCGAGTCTCGAGCGCGGTGATCTCCTTGCGGCGTTCCTTGTTGTCGATCTCTGCGTCCTGCTTGAGCTTGAGTATCTGGTCCTTGGCCTCGAGCAGAGCTTCCTTCTTGAGCGTCTCGGCTTGCTTTTCCGCATCCTTGACCGTACGGTCCGCGTCTTCCGCGGCGCGCGCAGATCGACCCTTGAGCAGGAAACGGTTGATGGCGAAGCCGAGGGCGGCGCCGATGATCAGTGCAACGAAGATAAGAGCGACAGCAGACGTCGACATGCGCCCTCCTTTCAGGTGTCAGTCGTTCTCGTCAATTGAGTACTGACGCCTGCAGCGCGGGCCGGATTCTCGAAAGGATGCGATCCCGTGCGGCTGGTGCGTCGGGCATCGCAATCGATCGACGCAGGCCACGGGCGCTCGGATACCACGAAAGACGACCCGGAGGTCGTGTGTGTCCTGATGCAACGTGTGCCATGCATAGAAACCGACCAGCCTCGCCCTTTGGCGAGACAGCGGGTGATAGTGATGCCTGCAGGCATCCTACCGCGAGGCGTTTCATACGGTCAAGGCAGACGGCGCGTACCGAACAGTGCTAGAGACGGTGTTTTCGCTGGTCGTAGGGCGTAACTGGCGTGCGGGCGAGTACCTAGTGGCTCGATGATGTGGGACCCTCGACCCGCCCCACCGCATCTACCGCGGTTCTCAGATCGAAGCCGCGTGAGACGAGCCGCCGGACCAGGCGCTCGCGCTCCTTGGCGTCACGCGGAATCTTGCCGCGAAGTGCTTCCCGCGCGTGGCTGACGTCGTCGCCGACAAGTTCGCTCGCGATGACGGCCTCCACAACGTGCGGGCTCACGCCTTTGTCGGCAAGCTCTCGGGCGATCCGCTGCCGACCGTATCCTCTGCCGGCTCTGGACCGAACCCAAGCGGCCGCAAAGCGAGCATCATCCACGAGTTCCACCTCGCAGTACCTCTCGACGATGTCGTCGACCACCTCGCGCGGGTAACCGCTCTCCATCAGGCGCTGGTGTAGCTCAGATCGAGAGCGTTCGCGGTAGCCGAGAAGCTTGAGTGCGCGTTCGCGCGCGAGCCTTGGCTCGGATTCCGAGAGCGTCTCCGAGAGTTCGTTCGGGTCTACTGGGCTGCCTGTGTCAACTCCAAGCAGCTTAAACGCTGCGGCGGAGGTGGTTCTCGGAGGGGACCCGTCGTCAAAGAAGATTCGTCGGGCCCGTCGCTGGGGCCCGACGCTCTCGATGCGCTGTATGACGACGGTATGCACGGCTTGCGATCCAGGGCTACTGGACGACGGCGTCGGCTGTCTTGGGCTCCTTGACACCGGCATCTACCGCGATGTCTGCGGGAGCGGCGGTCGATCCGGTGACCGGCAAGCCCAGCTCAGTCCGCACCTTGGTCTCGATCTCATTGCGCAGTGCCGGATTCTCGCGAAGGAAGTCTTTCGCCGCTTCGCGACCCTGGCCGAGCCGCTCTGTTCCGTAGGTGTACCAAGCACCCGACTTGGCCACGATGGCCTCCTCGACTCCAAGGTCGAGAATCGACCCCTCCTTGGAGATACCGGTGCCGTACATGAGATCGAACTCGGCAAGACGGAATGGAGCGGCAACCTTGTTCTTGACGACCTTCGCGCGGACTCGGTTACCCACGATCTCGGTACCCTGCTTTATGGAGTCGATCCTCCGGACGTCAATCCGAACCGTCGAGTAGAACTTGAGGGCCCGGCCACCACTTGTGGTCTCGGGGCTCCCGAACATGACTCCGATCTTCTCGCGCAACTGGTTGATGAAGATGCACGTGGTGTCAGAGCGGCTCAGGGATCCGGCGAGCTTGCGCAGCGCCTGGCTCATGAGCCTCGCCTGAAGGCCGACTGTCGTGTCGCCCATCTCTCCCTCGAGCTCAGCTCGAGGAACAAGCGCGGCGACTGAGTCGATGACAACGACATCGATGGCGCCGCTGCGGACGAGCATGTCGCAGATCTCAAGCGCCTGCTCACCGGTGTCAGGCTGCGAGATGAGAATCTCGTCGATATC
This sequence comes from uncultured Eubacteriales bacterium, assembly GCA_964541375.1. Lineage (GTDB taxonomy): Bacteria > Actinomycetota > Coriobacteriia > Anaerosomatales > JAAXUF01 > JBAXEO01. The sequence goes on along the minus strand of CAZIPT010000070.1, from coordinate 6,537 downwards.
GACTCCCAGACGCGAGGCGTAGCTTGGGTCGAGGGCGTGTTCGGCGTCGATGAACGCGGCAATCCCGCCGCCCGCCTGTGCCTCTGCGACGATCTGCAGCGCCAAGGTCGTCTTGCCTGAGGACTCAGGGCCGTAGATCTCGACGATTCGACCGCGGGGTACGCCGCCGATTCCCAACGCAGCGTCGAGGGCGAGCGATCCGGTCGGTATTGCAGACACCTGGTCGGTCGCCGCACTGGCGCCGAGCTTCATGAGCGAACCCTTGCCGAACTTCTTCTCGATCTGCTCCTTGGTAACGTCGAGGATCTTTTCCTTCTCTCGGTCCATGCCTCACTCGCTCCTATCCGGATGACGGAAGACCCTTCGGGGCACCACCGACGCTACACGAACACCTGTTCGGTGTCAACGATACTTCAGCGGCCTCGGGTCCTTCTCTCGCTACTGCACCTGCCCGGAACCCAACGCGAACTCTGCAAGACGCGTGTGCCGGGGCGCCGTGGGCGTCAATACGCTTGAAAAGAGCGTAGCCGAGAGGACTGACATGGTTGGGAGCGAAGCCACCCCGCCCCCATCCTGGGCGCGCAGAAGTACCTCCTGCGCGACGGGGCGAGGACGTCGCGCCCTGACCAGAGTGACATGCGGCTCAAAGGGACGTGGTTCCGCTTCGACCCCGATGCGAAGAGCAGCGGCCTCGGCTGCGCCCGCCAGGATCCCGCAGCCTCCCGTCGGGTCGTCTCCATCCATCCAGATGAGCGAGGCACGGCTGAGCCGTGGGACGGCTCGAAGCTCTCCGAATCCAAGCGGAAACGGCTTGAGCTCGGCAAGGCGGAGGCGCAGGTCCGACTGCAGTCTTTCCGCACGGCCCTCATCGATCCCGCCCATGAACTTGAGTGTCAGATGCATCGCATCCCGGGACACCCACTTCTCCCCCGCCCAGGCCCCGTCCAGCGCGCGCAGGGAGTGGGCGACTTGAAGAAGGCCCCCGGCGACCTCGTCAGACAGCTCGATTGCGAGGAAGCACCGCATCGCGGTTCACAGACCGAGGGTCTCTCGGCGGACAAGATCCAGCGCGATGGCCGTGGACCGCGCGCGAATCGCGCTGCGGTCGGCGCCTTGCATGTCGCGGCGCGTCGCGAAGGTTGTCCGGGCGGTCGCGAGCCCGAACCAGACGAGGCCGACGGGCTTCTCGGCAGTTCCTCCATCGGGTCCCGCCACGCCGGTCGTGGAGACAGCGATGTCGGCTCCGAAGCGCGCCCTAGCACCCTCGGCCATCGCCCGCGCTGTCTCCTCGCTCACCGCACCGAACTGCGCGAGCAGCCCGCCAGGCACGTCAAGTAGATCGATCTTGGCCTGGTTGGCGTAGGCGACCACCCCGCCGAGCAGCACCGATGAGGCGCCCGGCACGTCGGTGATCGCCGAGGAAACCATCCCGCCGGTACACGACTCAGCGGTGGCGATCTTGATGCCGGCAGTGCGGGCGGCATCGACGACCGCCTCGGCGAGCGTCCGGCCCGACGAGGAGTAGCACGCATCACCGATCTCGCTCCGGACAGCATCGGCCGCCCGAGCCAGACCCTCTTCTCCTGCGCCGTGGTCGAGTAGAAGCACTCGAACGTCGCCCGGACGGGCCAGGACGGTGAGCGCGACGCCATCGAAGCCGGCCAACGCGCGCTGCGCGGCGAGCTGCACGTCGGACTCGGGCCATCCGGTGACTCCAAGATCCGCTGCTGCGGCGCGGGACGGCGAAGACCTGTCAAGCCACGAAGCCAGCATCGGGCGCATCTCTCGAGGGGGGCCCGGCAGGAGTACGAGGACTCCCCCAGGCGTCGGAACAACCTGACCGGCAGCCGTTCCGGTCACCGGCGGGAGAACCTCTGCGCCGTCGAGCACGAGCGCCTGCGTGAGTACCTGCGCCGCCGCGTCCGGATCGGAGTGACGAGCAAGGAACGGCTGCAGGAACGTCGTGAGAGCCGCCTGGGGGCGCAGCGCGAGACCGAGCGCAGCTGACGCGGCCTCACGGGTCACGTCGTCGTGTGTGGGTCCTAGACCGCCCGTCACGACGACCAGTGCATGGTGGGCGACCAGCCGCTCGATCGCGGCAGCGAGCAGTTCAGGATCGTCGCCGATGCTCAGCGCTTCGTGGACGCGGAATCCGTGCCGCTGGAGGTCCCTGGCGACCTCGGCGGTATTGGTGTCGACCCGCAGCCCTTCGGTGAGCTCCGAACCCACGGTGATGATCGCAGCGGAGCCAGACGGAATCACGGGTGCTCCTAGTCTGTGAGGTCGTCCATGTCCTGCTCGCGCTCGTCACGCAGATGGGCGGTACTCTCGGCCAACGCAGGCGAACCAGTCCAGGGGCCGATGAGGACGTCCTTGGCATGAACGAAGTAGTCGACCATCGAGACGATCGTCATGACCACCGCGGCGCCCATCACTGCCCAGGCAACGATCTGAGTCCAGAGGGCGATATCGGGACCCAGGCTGACGATCAGAGCGCTGTCCTTGACGATGAAGAGCAGGATCGCGGCGATCTGAAGCACCGTCTTGAGCTTGCCATACCGTGAGGCCGCGATGACGCTACCCTCCGCCGAGGCGACCATTCGAAGCCCGGAGACGATGAACTCACGCGAGATGATCACGAAGGCGATCCATGCGGGAAGCACGTTCATCTCGATTAGCGCCAGCAACGCTGCTGTCACGAGGAGCTTGTCGGCCAGCGGGTCGAGGAACTTGCCGAAAGTCGTGACTTCGTTGCGCGATCGTGCAAGGTATCCGTCGACGCCATCGGTAGCTGCGAGGACACCGAAGACAGCGGCGGCGATCCAAGGCCGCAACTGGTAGAAGAGCGTCGGCGCTTGGAACCATCGCGGCCAGTCGGCAAGCAGTACGAGCAGAAACACCGGGATCAGGATCATCCGCGCGAGTGTCACGGTGTTGGCCGGATTGAGGTTGACGCCCGAGGCGTTCTCACGTCGCGCGCTCATAGGACCTCGCCTTCCAGGTCATAGCCGATCGAGTCAACGATGCGAGCCGAGACGATCTCTCCGGGCGCTCCGCCCTCGAGGAGAACGTACCCGTCGATCTCGGGCGCCTGGCCGCGCCACCGGCCGACAGTGACGCCCTCGTCCTCATCTACGCCCTGAACGAGCACCTCGACGACGTCTCCGACATGCGCTGCCGCGCGCTCGACGCTGATCGCGTCGGCCGCGTCTCTGACGCGCTGCGTTCGCGCGCGTCGAGTGCGTGCCGGCACCTGGTCGGGCAGCTCAGCGGCGACCGTGCCATCTTCGGGCGAGTATGCGAACACGCCCACGTAGTCGAACGCGGCGCGCCGGATGAAGTCGAGGAGCACTTGGAAGTCGGCCGCTGTCTCCCCGGGATACCCGGCGATGAGCGTCGTGCGCAAGACGACGTCCGGCAGTGCCCTCCTGACGCGTCCGAGGAGGTCGAGGAAGCCTGCAGAGCTGCCGGTTCTGCGCATGCTGCGCAAGACTGAGGCAGAGGCGTGCTGCAGCGGCATGTCGAGGTATCGGACCACGTTGGGGCTTTCGCGCATGGCGTCAAGAAGGTCATCGGTGATGCCGTCCGGCTGAACGTACATCAAGCGGAGCCAAGCGACTCCGGGGACCCCCGCGACCATGCGCACTACGTCGGCAAGCTGCTCGGTCCCCTCGAGGTCTCGCCCGTAGGCGGTGATGTCCTGCCCGATCAGGATGATCTCCTTCGCGCCGAGAGCGACGAGTTCGCGGGTCTCGGCGAGTATGGCGTCCGGCGTCCGGCTCACGTAGGGTCCGCGAATCGCAGGAATCGTGCAGTAGGAGCAGGTCCGATGGCAACCGTCGGCAATCTGCAGGTACGCGGTCGCGCCACTGACCGTCCGGGTCGGAGCGCTTGCCCGCAACTGAGGCGCCACGCCGGTGAGCCGCTCCAGGACGCCGAGAAGGGCATCCTCCTCGGCGACGGGTACGAAGGCGCTGACCTCAGGGAGCAGGGTCGACAGCTCCTCGCCATATCTCGCGGGCATGCAACCTGTCACGACGAGCTTTCGCCCGGCGCTCCCACTCGACTCTCCAACCAGGTCGAGTATCGTCGTGATCGATTCCTCGGTCGCCTCGGCGATGAACGAGCAGGTGTTGACCACCACGACGTCGGCCACCGCGGTGTCTGCGACGAGCCCAAATGCCGATCCGGCGACTTTGGCTCGCATGCGGTCGGTATCGACCTCGTTCTTGGGACAGCCGAGAGTGACGAACGCGACGGTGGGAGGCGTGGGCACGCTGCGCTACCGGTAGTTGGTGAACTGGAGTGGGATGCCGTAGTCCTGGTCCTTGAGAAACGCGATCACAGCCTGCAACACGTCGCGAACGGGAGCCGAGACTCGCAGCTTATCGCCCTCGATCTGGACTTTGCACTTGAACTTCTGGTCTTTGATGTCCTTGTTGATCTTGCGGGCCAGGTCGGCCTCTATCCCCATCACGAGCGTGCCCACGATGCGAACCGTTCCGCCCGAGGCCGCCTGCGACGGTGCCCACGACACCGACTTCAGGTCTATCTGCCTCCGGATGAGCTTGGTATTGAGAACGTCGATGACCTGACCTGCGACGAAGTCGCTTGGTGCGTGGAGCGTGAACGCCTTGTCGGCCTTGCTGAACTCGATCGTCGCACCCGAGTCCTTGAGGTCGTATCGCTGCACGAGTTCCTTCTGAGTCTGCTGAAACGCATTGTCGACCTCTTGGAGGTCGACCTCCGAAACGACGTCGAAGCTGTTGTCTTTCGCCATGCTGTTCCTCCCGGATTCTTGACTACTTAGGGGGCACGGGCTTGAGAGTGATGGTTGCGGGGGCCTTGGTCGGCAACGAGACCTTTGCTCCGTCCTGCACGACGGTGACGGCCGAAGGTCGGGCTATCACGAGCACCGCAGACTCGGTCAGGTCGAACTCCTTTGACTGACCGCCGGTGAGCGATCCCTTGTAGAAGGGCTTGCCGTCAAGTGTGATGGTAACCGCGGACGCGGAGTTGGCGGCAACGGTGACCTTCACGTGCGACGGCGCAGCCGCCGGGGCGCCCGGACCCGCGCCTTGCGCCCCCGGGGTCGACGTAGCGGTACCTGCAGGAATGGGCGTCAGTGTGGTCGGCTTGGCGGCGAGCCTGAGCCCCACCCATACCACCGCCGAGACGACGACGATCACCGCAACCACCACCATCGCGGCCTTCCAGGGAACCGCATGCTGTTCACCGCGAGGAGAAACCGCTTCGTCATCAACCAGGTTGATATCGTGGTATCTGCCTGAGCCGGTCTCCGACCGATACATCGCCAAGAGCGGAACCGGATCCAGCTCCAGGTACTTGGCGTAGCTGGAGACGTACCCACGCACGTACCCCGGGTTGGGCAGGCGAGCATAGTCCCCCGCCTCCAGAGCCGTGAGCAGCTTGCCGCGAATCCGTGTCGACTCCTCGGCCTGTTCGATCGATATCCCAAGCGCCGTGCGCCGCTCTCGGAGCGTGTCGCCCAGTTGTCCCATGTGCCTACGCGCCACCTTCCGCATCACTGCGCTCGAACGCCCGAATCGCCGCAAGGTCTTCTACGTCCACGAGAACCTCGCGCGGCTTGCTGCCGTCGGGAGGGCCGACGATGCCCTTCATCTCAAGCATGTCCATGATACGTCCAGCCCGCGCGTAGCCGACCTTGAGGCGCCGCTGCAGCATGGAGGTCGAGCCAAGTCCGCTGGTCACGGTGATGTCGGCGGCCTCCCATACGAGAGGATCGTCCTCTCCGCCGTCATCCACGCCCCCACCCACCGACGAGATCTTCAGGTGCAGGATCTCTTCGTGGTAGTCGGGTTCGCCCTGCTTCTTGAGGTGGGCGACCACGGCTTCCAACTCCTCCTCGGCGACGAAGCAGCCCTGTATGCGCTTGGGCTTTGGCCACGCAGGTGTTGAGAACAGCATGTCGCCCAGGCCGACGAGCTTCTCGGCCCCCGGCTGGTCGAGGATGACGCGGCTGTCGATGGAGCTCGCCACGTTGAAGGCGATCCGGTTGGTGATGTTGGCCTTGATGATGCCGGTGACTACGTTGGCCTCCGGACGCTGTGTCGCGACGACCAGGTGGATTCCGGCCGCGCGAGCGAGCTGCGCGATGCGCACGACCGAGTCCTCGACCTCCTTGGCTGCGACCATCCTGAGGTCGGCGAGCTCGTCGAAGACGATGACCAGGTACGGCAGCCCCGCGGCCCCCCCCGGGCCCTTGCCGGTCTGAACCAAGCCGTTTGACCGGCCCGAGGGCCTGGGACCCGCGCCCCGCAGCCACGTCAGCCAGTTCAAGAAGTCGCCGAACCTGTGAAGGTTGAAACTCAGGCTTCTACATTAGCGTTTAACGATGCCTCGACGTTGGTGTCCAAAGATCCAAAAGATACAAGAGACTCGCTGCAAGACGCGATGATGCGCGGTGACAATTGGATGAATTTTGGGCAGTTCAGCAAAGGCGATATTAGGACTGCCGATTTCCTTATGCTCGGAGCCCGCGGCGTCGGTGCCGAC
>CAZIPT010000069.1:0-12933 GCA_964541375.1 uncultured Eubacteriales bacterium | reverse complement strand
CCAGACACCGTATGGCGTGCAGTTGGCCCCCGGGGTCAGTCTCGGCGATGGGTGTGATCTACAGGCGCCCTGCATCGTGGGAAAGGCGCCGAGAAACGCCGTCCCCGGTGAGCGCGAACTCACCATAGGGTGCAACGCAACGATTCGGCCGTTCACCACGATCTATGCGGGGAGCACGATCGGTGACCGGCTCCAGACCGGCCAAGGCGCTTCGATTCGCGAGGACAACGTTATCGGCGATGACGTGTCTGTCGGCACCAGTGCGGTGCTCGAGTTCGGCAACCGGATCGGCAACCGCGTGCGCATCCACTCGGGGTGCTTCCTCGAGATGGTGACGGTCGAGGACGACGTCTTCATCGGGCCCAACGTGGTCTTCACCGATGATCCGCATCCCATGGGTTGCGCCCACTACACCGAATGCCGAGGAGGTGCGACGGTTCGCCGACTGGCGAGAATCGGCGCCAACTCCACGATCCTCCCCGGGGTCGTCATCGGCGAGAACTCCCTGGTGGGGGCGGGGTCCGTGGTCGTCCGAGACGTTCCCGCCGGCACTGTGGTCGTCGGCAATCCCGCACGGGTCATCCGGCGAGTGGATGAGCTGGTGTGCGAACCCGGCTTCTACGAGCGCCCGTACGTTTGGCCGCCCTACTCGGACCACGAGTAACCCCACTCAGACTCGGCATCTGCCCGCTTCGAGCGGCGCGGCGCGGCCTTCCATCCAGGATCGGCTTTGTCTCCGGTTGGCGCCGGGCAAGGTTCTGATAAGCATGCCCCGATAGCTTTGGAGCGTGCCGAGAGGGAATCGCTCGTCCTCCCGAGCATACGAGCCGGCGGCCAAGTCGTGCCGCCGACGCGATCAGTCGCGGGCGGGAGACTGTGGGGGGATGCAAGATGCGTCGAAGAATGATGAAGTGGGCGGCCGTGTGCATGGCCGCAGCGGTGATGATGCCGGGGGTGGCAATCGCGAGAGGCCAGCAAGGTGAGCCGATCGACGATCCCACGCTCACGCCTGCTGTCGCAACTAAGTGGAAGCAGGCTACGGCGCAGAAGGACGCGCAGGTCGCCGCAGCGGCCAGCTCGGCACGGGCGAGCGCTCCGGCAGGAACCTTCGCGGTCGCGGCTGCATCGGCGGTCTACGGGCTGCACACGCTCGGCGCCACCAACTACAAGCAGGAGACCCCGTACTACTGCGGTCCGGCCGCGGCGAGGCAGAGTCTGAGCTGGCACAAGGCCAGCAGCGGTTCCTCGGCGGCCTTGCCGTCGCAAGCGACTCTGGCTGGCAGGGCGGGCACGACCACCAGCGGCAGTACCACCACGGGAATCGTGCGTGCGATGAACAGCTACAACGGCACGTTCGGCAGCGTCAACTACGTTGCCTCGAACCTCACCGATACCGGCAATGCGACGAGCGCCTTCTACACGCGCATAGGATGGATGCTTCAAGACGCGCGAACGGTGCCGATCATCCTGACCTCGACATCTCGGATACCGCGATACAACGGGCATGCGTCGAGGCACTACATGTCGGTCTCTGGTATCAACGATCTGGGCTCGGCTGTGACCATGCGAAGCGTCGATCCCAACTACAACGCCCTCTATCGAGGGGTCTACTGGGACCCGATGGGTTCACAAACCTCGAATGGCCTATGCCGCGCCTGCTACCAGGCGGATGTCGACGGCAGCAACATGGCGATGTGCTGGTGACCGGCCAGGAAAGGGGCCCCTTCGGGGGCCCCGATCACGGCCGCCGCCGATGGCTGCGGCTTCCCGGTTTCGGCAGGGTGATTCGCGCTGGTCTCGTGGCGTCACTCGGCGCGGTGGCGCTCTGGGCCGGCGTCGGCTGCGGCGCCCGGGTCGAGCAGCGGCCGGCAGCTGTGAAGCCGGAGGTCAGCGCGCAACCGCCGCAGGTAAGAACCGTGAAGCTTGCCTACCGCGCGTACGGTATGGCCAGGGTGGTGGGTGACGCGCTCTTTGTGAGTGTCGACTCGGGCAAAGGGATGCTCGATACGCTCGTGCGATATGACCTGCCGACCGGCGAGTCGAGCGTCGTGCTATCCGTTCCGGCCGATATCTCGTGGATCACCGTCAACGACAGATGGCTTCTGTGGGAGAGCGAGAAGAAGCTCTACGCCCAGCCAACAGCCGGAGGTTCTCGGCGGGTGCTGGCGACCACCCGAGAAGCCTACGCCCCGGCACTAGAGGGTGACACGGCTGCGTGGGTCGACCACGAGGAGGGGTCAGAACCCCGCATCGTCACGTTCGACCTGAAGACAGCCGAGAGGCGCGAGGTCGCACGCACGCACGTCGCCGAGTTCTACAACAACTTCATGCAGATCAGGGATGGGCGGCTTCTCTGGACCGATATCTACGACGGCACCGGACACTACGTGGTGCACGACCTCGCAACGGGCAGGACCGAAGACTACCCCTTGGCGAAGACCCGGTTTCGATACCCGGGCTATGCGGTCAGGTCGGGTGATTCCGTGTACTCGGTGAACTTCGACCGGTACGACCAATGGGATTGGAGTACGCAGCAGGTCGGTCGATTCTCGCTGGTCGAGCGAGCCTTCACGCCGATCACTCCCGCAGGTACCTACGTGAACGCGATGGTGATCGGTACCGGCTCTGTGGCGCTGATCGATTCCGAGCAGCGGCTGCTTGTGGGGCCGGCGAATGGAACCTATCCATCGACGGACTTGAGCAAACTCCTGAGCTCTCGCGTCGACGGTGTGCAGGTATCGTCGGACGGAGTCACTGCCGTGGCCGGCCGCTCGGCCCCCGAGCGCAAAGAGACCACGCTGTTCGTCTTCGAGCTGCGCTAGCAGCACTTTTGCACGGCGTAGCGCAGTACCGTCTTGAGCTTCGCGGGTGCGGTCTTTCCAGGATCGTTCAGGTAGATCTCGTGGTGGCTGCCGACAACCTGATGCCCGTGTTCCTCGGCGAACACGAGCAGTCGGCGGACGTCCGGTGCCTCGTCGGCATAGGGCCCGAGGTGTAGCATCTGGACGCTGCGCCCTTCCGAGAAGGTCTGAACACGGATGTCTTCGAGCCGAGGAAGCGACTTCTTGACCCGCACCTTGGCGCGCACCTCGTCGACGAACTCAGAGCTCACGGCGTCCGGCAGCAGAAGCATCAGTCGCCAGGCCGTGCGCTCGGGCGAAGCGGGCGCTGTTCCCGGTCCTTCGTCGGCGTCCCAGTAGAGCCCTTCTGATGGCATGATCGGATACGAGACCGAGAGCTGCTTCTTGGCGGCGAACTTGACCGGATACGCGAGCCCGTACAGCGCGCCCATGGACGCCTGGAACTCCGTCGCCCCAACTCCGCCCAGACCGTCGATCATCAGAAACCGCAATGGTGGGACGTCGACAATGGTTGGCACCAAGGCCTTGGGTTTGTACAGCGCCGCGTAGCGCTTCTTCAGTTCGAGTGACTCCATCCCAGGCTCCCCGCTCGCGGGTCCGGCTGAGACGAGCGTACCCCACCGGAGCCCGACTAGCTCCTACCGCGCATGACCCTCGCATCGACTCCAGCGGCCTGCAAGGCCATCACGATCTTTTCCGGGTTGGTGGCACTGTCGTCGAACATCACTGATACGATGCCGAGCGATCGAACGGCGAAGACCTTCGCCACGCCGCTGATTCGCGCCACGGTCATCTCGGCGAAGGCTGTTGCCCATTCGCTTGTGAGGGCCGAAGTCCTCAGGTGGATTGCTCTCAACATCATTGCCTCCTTCATTCGACTCCCCGGGTCTATCCCCACGCTACCCGGCACCTCTGACAATCCCTCCGGACCGTGAAGTGCGTATCAGCGAGATGTGACGTTTTGGCGGTCGCTCTGTGAAGGATGCCGGCTACTGGCAAGGGTCTACGGTTCTTATCCTGCGTCCGCACGTTCTCGGCGCACAACTTCCGTCGCCGGGCCCTTGCCGCTACACTCCCCAGCGTGACGCTTTCGGCCTTCCTCGCCGGCCTCGGCCTCGGCGCATCGCTCATCATCGCGATCGGCGCGCAGAACGCATTCGTGCTGCGGCAGGGGCTGCTACGCTCTCACGCGGTTGCCGCAGCGGCCGTTTGCGTGGCGATCGACTGGTCGCTCATCGTGATAGGCGCACTGGGTTTCGGTGCACTCGTAGGCCGCTTCCCGGCGCTCACCGGCATCGCCGCCTGGGGCGGCGCAGCGTTCCTGCTGGTGTACGGTGCGCTCGCCTTCAAGTCGGCGATTCGGCCGAGATCGCTGCACGCCGAGAACCCGGCGGGGTCGCGCGATACCGCAACCCTGTCGGCGGTTCTCGGCACCACGCTGGCCGTCTCGCTGCTCAACCCGCACGTGTACCTCGACACGGTCGTCTTGTTGGGAGGGGTCGCGGCGCAGTATCCGCCTGCCGAGCGCGTGACGTTCGTGCTGGGAGCGGGGACTGCGTCGGCGGTCTGGTTCTTCGGTCTCGCACTGGGCGCTCGGATGCTCACACCGGTCTTCGAGCGGGAGGTTGCGTGGCGCATACTCGACGTGGCTATCGGGTGCATCATGTGGTGGATCGCTGCGGGACTCGCCTGGGGGCAGATCGCAAACTAGGGGTGTCGGCGATCGGCCTTTCGGCTGCTCCTGTGCCCCGGCGGACGGGGATCGGTGAGGATCGCCACGTCACCGCTGCGAATCGAGCCCCGGTACATGTCTTCGCCGAAGCGTTCGAATCCGGTCACCGTGACGAGTCCATCGACGCGCGTTGCGATTCGCATCAGAAGCTCTCCGTCCGAGAGGTCCGCGTCGCTGGCCAGCACAACCATGTTGCGTGTCGAGTCGGTGACCCCATCCCCTGCGCCGATGGGAAACACCCAGACGTTTGACCACACGTTGGCGAGGGTTCGGTACAGACTCCGAAACGGTTTGCTGTGGCTGCCGCTCACAGCGCCGATGACGTTGTACTCGACAACGCCGCCGGGCGACAGGTGTTCTCGGCAGCTGAGCAGGAACTCCTCGGTGAGCAGAGGCCGGGGGATATGGTCGTCGTCGAACGCGTCGACCACGATCAGGTCGTAGGTCTCGGCGCAGTAGCCCAAGAACTCCCGCCCATCGTCGATGAAGACTCGAATCCGATCGTCGTCCGGTAGCGCGAAGTACTCCCGTGCGATCTTGGCCACCTGCTCGTCAATCTCGACCGCGTCGATCTCGAGTGGGGCATAGTCGCGCCACATGCGCTTGACGAGCGAGCCGCCGCCGAGCCCGATCACGAGTGCCGTTCGCGCATCCGGTCTTACGGCCATAGCCAGATGCAGGTAGTTGACGTATTCGATGTCTGTCTCAAACGGGTCGTCGAGCGCCATCGACGACTGGTGGTTGCGCTCGAACTTCAGCAGCCGCCAGGCGCCGTTGTCCGTGACGCGAAGCCGATGGAATGGCGAGTCGAAGTCAGGCATGTGCCCAGTGTAGGACAGCGCGGAGGCGACGACCTACGCCGGCGGCGAATCGCCGATCGCGCTCCACGCATCGGGCATCTCGGCGGCCACACCGCGCGCTTGGATGTGCTCGATCAGAATGCGGTCGCAGTCATGGACGTGCGAGAGCAGCCAGGTGTGGAGTAGCTCGAGGAGCGGCTGTGTGCTATCCAGGCGGCCCTCACGATACTCGAGCACGCGCATCCTAACGCCATCTGTGAGCTGACGATGCTCGGCGATGTGAACCTCGGTCAGGTGCGCAGGAAACTCCTCGCGCGGCATGAGGTCTTCTTCGGTCGCAAAGTGAACGATGACGTGCTGCGTGAGGAACTCGAGGACGCCGAGAATCTGCGAGGGGTCGTCCCGGGAGTCGTGCAACCGATTGAAGATGTCGTGAATGGCGCGGTGCTGCAGGTCGACGACCGCGTCACCGGTTTCCAGTGTGTGGTCCCATTCGATGCGGTCCATGTCGCTGCCTCCCACACGTTGCGGCCGTGCAAAAGGATACAGCGCCGAGAGTGCCAACTGCACGTCGGATTCGCCTGGAATGCGGAGAAGCGGCTACGGGTCAGCCCTTCGCCCATTGCATGACCTCGAGCGCCCTCAGCGTCACCCACTTGCTCGGTTGCCCCTTGGTCTCGACATCGGCGAGCATCTTCCCGTTGAAGCTGTTCCTGAGAGTCCAGCGCATGTCGCTGTCGGCAGCCGCTCGTACCAGCTCGATGGCGGGCTGGTACTCCGGCCTCGGCGTTTCCCCGATGCGTGCGAGCGCCCAGAGTGCCTCGAGCGTGTCGGAGTTGTAGGAGAGCGGGTAGCCGAACCGCAGCCAACCGGCCTTCTGCTTGTAGTGCAGTACCGGATTCTCGGCCAGGAACCGGTCCCGGAATCCTGCGCGCTGAGCCACGGGCATCGACCAGATCGTGTCGTTGAATTCGCGCGTCTCTTCGGGAAGCGAGAGGAAGATCTGCTTGTCGCGGAGATGGGCGACGCACGTGTCGCGGAGTTCTTTCGAACCATCGGGCCACAGCTTCTCGGGCACCTCGCCGAGGAAGAGAAGCTCCTTGACCGTGAGCATGTGGCAGTAGCCGTTGAGCTGGTAGTCGCGTCCTTCTCGGCAGTCGATGATTCCGAGCTCGCGGTGGAGCGCGACGAGCCCGGCCAGCGCAGCGACCACGCGCTCGTCCTCGGCCCAGCCCATGCGAGCGAGCGCGCGCCCGACGTTGGAGGTCAGACACGCTATCGACCCGTCGGGGCGCATGTTGGTGGCGCTCCACGAGCCGTCCGGCAGCTGGCGGGAGAACGCGTAGTCAGCGGCGGTCTTGACGCGCGGATCGTCGCCGTTGGCCCACAGCTCGCCGAGTAGGTGGATCTGCCACAGCGAGCCCTGGTACTTCTTGTAGTCCTGTGACGGCACCATCCACGATCCGTCGGGCGACTGTGCGCGGAGGATCGTATCGACCGGCGGGTAGTCGTTCCTCCGTGCCCAGAGCATCGCCGTGTCGGAATCATCCGCTTCGCCGAGAAGAAGCCGGCGTGTGAGCACCGCCACCGCCGGATTCTCCGGCTCCAGGAGCCAGTCGATCGTCTCGGCGGGCACTTCCAGAGTGGTTCGCGCTGAGGTCGCAGACATGGTTATCGCCTCCCGATGACACTCTACCGCCTCTGACCTCGGGTTTGCGTGCGGCTCCCCCAATGAGGGTAGGACAAGAGTATGGGGAATCCCGGTCGACTCTGGGGGGAGGAGTCCGTGATGAGACGCAGTGGGCTCCGGTTCGTCGTGCGATTGATACCCGTGGTGGTCCTGATCGCGGGAGTGACCTGGCTCTGGACTTCGCGCCTGGACGTGAGCACGATTTCGCAAAGCCAGCTGCACGAGGAAGCGACGGTTTCGCAACGGGTAGCGCTCGTGGAGTACCCGAAAGAGCACGAAGTGCTGATCCAGCCATTGAGCGACGACCGGGTCCTTCCGGTTCTGGCGAGCTATCTTCCGCCTCCGCTCGGTTCCGGCGGAAAGAGCGAGAGACAGGGGTACTACGACCCGAAGGACGGTCGGATCGAGATCACCGGAGGCCTGGCGAGACTGAGCGCGGCTATGCCCAATCCGATGCTCCGCGCCTTCTTCGGGCGCGCGCTTCGACACGAGTACGGACACGCCTATCTGGACGACTGGATGAAGGCCAAGAAGGCCGACGAAAGGGCTTGGGTCGCGTCGCTTCAAAACGCTCAGAGCATCGACACCTCACTCCTGCCCGCCGAACTCCAAGGCCCCGTGGAGGAATACCGCTCCATGAGCGGGACGGCCTACGGGCAGCCGTACTTCATGAGCACCTTCAGTGAGTTCATGGCGGAGAGCTATTCTCGGCTGCTCGGCGGTCAGGAAGTCCCGCCCAAGACCGAGCAGTTCCTGATGGCGAGCGCCGGCTCGTAGTCCTATTCGGCGGACTGGCGCGCCGCCCAGTCGACCACTTCGGCTTCGAGCTTGCGGGCGTGGGTCAGGTCACCCAGATCGCGGACCTTCCAGCCGGTGGACTCGAGTAGCGCCGCCACCTCGGCCTTTGCATCGGGGTCGTTACCGGCGATGCGCATGGTTGTGGATCCCTCGGCCGGGTTTGGATCGACCATCCTGCTTGCCCATATGGTGTTGTAGGCCTTGACCACGCGGGCCGTCGGGACTGCGCGCTGCAGCACCTCAGCCGCCGAATCGTCGTCGCCGTACGCGGCAGTGACGACGCCGTCGACACGGGCGATCGGGTTGACGGCGTCGATCACGAGCTTTCCGGCCAGGTTCTGAGGGCCGATCGCCGAGACAGTCTCCTCGACCAACGAGCCAGGGAAGGCGGTGATGACGACGTCACCGTAGCGTGCGGCCTCGGTGTAGGTCCCGGCACGTCCGCGGCCATCGCTTGCTTCGACGAAGTCGAGCACCGCGGGCTTCTGGGCATCGCGCGTTCCCAGCATCACGTCGTGACCGTGGCGAACGAGGCCGCTCGCGAGCGAGCTCCCCACGTTGCCCGAGCCGATGATCCCGATTCTCATCTCGATCTCCTCACGTAGAGCGGGCGAGAACGCCTTTGCTCTAGACCTTCCCGAGAAGTGGCACGGGGAATCAACGCCTCAGTCCAGCCAGTGCACCTCGCCGCTCGCCAGTTGGTAGGAGGCGCCGAGCACTGCGACGTCCGTCTCGGCGAACCCGGCCGCGTCGAACCAACTGCGCATCTCGGCTGTGGATTCGATCACGTGCTGATCGACCGCCTCCACGAGCGTGGGCGCATCGGTATGGATGTGGTCGGTGACGGGCGCCAGATACGCGGGTGCATTGCCGTCTCGAGAGGCCGCGACGGCTCCGCAGTCTTCGTGTCCAAGCACGACCACCAGCCTCGCGCCGAGCTGCTCGACAGCGTAGCGGACGCTTGCGTAGCCGGCGTCAGAGATCACGTGGCCGGCGCTGCGTACCACGAACAGCTCACCAGGACCTACGTCGAAGAGTGTCTCGATGGGTACTCGCGAGTCCGAGCAGCCCAAGACGACCGCCCACGGCTCTTGTCCGCCCACGAACTGGTGGCGCTGCGCCGGGGTGAGGTGCGGCCGCTGTCGGCCCTCGGCGAAGCGCTTGTTGCCGGCTCGAAGCAGGCTGAGTGCGATGTCGGCAGGGTGGTTCATCACTCCTGATTGTCGCAGAAGGCATCGCATAGCGCGCGGGACGGCTCGTTGGGTCTACGATGGGACCATGAACCAGCCTGTATCACATACATCGTCGCCCGTTCTCAGTGACAAAGCGGTGGTCGTTCTGGGGGCGGGGAGAGTGGGCGCGACGGTGGCTCGATTCCTGAGCGACGCCGGAATTCTCGTGCCGGCGGTAACAACTCGTGCTGTGGCCTCGGCTGAGGTCGCCGCTCTGCGCACCGGCTCGCCGGCCGGGACCGACAACGCCGTGGCCGCCGCGATGGGCGGCATCGTCCTCGTGACCGTCAACGACGATGCCATCGCCAGCGTCGTCGCAGATGCTGCCGAGAAGGGCGCTTTTCGCCCGGGCCAGACCGTGGTCCACATGAGCGGTGCTCTTCCGCTCGCCGTGCTTGAGCCCGCCGCGCGGGCCGGCGCGAACGTCGGGTGCATCCACCCGCTCCAGTCGTTTGCCACGTTCGAGGACGCGTCGCGCCTGATTCGCGGCTCGACCTTCGGCGTCACTTCGGGACCGGGGGCCGGCGAGGTGCTTGAAGCGCTGGTGGGGGTCTTGGGAGGACGTTCTGTCACGGTCGGCGATGGCGACAAGGCGATCTACCACGCGGCCGCCGTGGTCGCCTCCAACTACTTGGTGGCGATCGAGGATCTGGCTGCGCAGCTGCTCGTGCAGGCCGGATTCGACCAGGACTCGGCGGTGCGCGCGCTGCAGCCGCTGGTATCGGGCACCGCCGAGAATATCCGCACGCTGGGGACGACAGCCGCGCTGACGGGCCCGATCGTCCGCGGCGACGTCGCCACAGTGCGCTCGCACATTGAAGCGCTGAGCGCATTGTCCGGCGATGAGCTGCAGCTCTATCGGGCACTAGGGCGCCGCACGCTCGCGATCGCGGTTCGCCGAGGCACCCTGAGCGCCGAGACGATCGATGCTCTGAGGGACGTTCTGGGCGACGGGGCATGAACATGGTGAGCCAGTGCCTCGGCCCGAAGGGGAATCGTTGAACAGCCAGCAATCCAACGGCCCGGCCGATTCCGGAGCCATCAACGTGCGAATCTTCGGCAGTCTGCGTCCTTGTCGGACGGAGCGGGGGCTACCCCACGAGTTCGTCGACGAGGTGCCCGCGGACGGAATCGTCGCGCGAGAGCTGGCCGAGCTCTACGGTCTTCCGACCGAACGCGTCGAGGGCGTGTTCGTCAACCACATCGTACGGGGGCTTGGAGTGCGCGTGATGCCGGGGGACGACATCGGATTCGTCCCTAACGACATCCCGGGACCGCACCGCCTCTACCTGGGGCTCTACAGTGCCGGCAAGGACGACAACTTCTAGCGACCTGGGCGCACGACGAGTGCGGCCAGGTCGCCCCCGCCCACAGACCCGTTGCGGTCAGTCGGCCAGCGCGGCGTCCACCGCGGCAAGCGCGTGTAGCTTTGCGGTCGGAAACAGCGGGCCGTCGAAATCGCCTTCGCTGACCAGCAGCTCGATCTCGGTGCAGCCTGCGATGACGCCCTGCGCACCGCGCTTCCGCAGCCCGGCGATGACGCGGAGGAACTCCGCGTGTGACTCGGGTGTCACGATTCCTCGAACGAGTTCGCGGTAGATGACGTCGTGCACAAGCGAGCGATCGGGCTCATCAGGAACCAGCACCGTTATGCCTATGTCGGCGAGACGCTCGCGGTAGAACGGCAACTCCATGGTGTATCGCGTGCCGAGAAGCCCCACCGTGTCCAGGCGGGCCGCGCGTATGGCCGCCGCGGTCGCGTCGGCGATATGGACGAGCGGGATGTCGATCGCATCCTGCACCTGCGGTGCGACCACGTGCATGGTGTTGGTCGCGATGACCAACAGCTCGGCACCCGCGGCTTGCAGGGCGAGAGCGTCAGCCGATAGCCGCTTGCCGAGCGCTCCCCAACCGCCACTACCCTGGAGCGCCTCGATCTCGGCGAAGTCGTAGCTGCGAACGATCAGATCAGCCGAGTGGGTCGACCCAAGCCGCTCGCGCACGGCGGTGTTCATGATCCGCTCGTACTCCACCGAGGACTCCCAGCTCATACCGCCCAGCATGCCGATTCGCTTCATCGGCTACAGCCCCATGGCGGTGCGCTTCTCGGCGATGGTCTCGACGTGCGCCTCAAGGTGGCAGACTGCGTGATTCATCAGCTGTCGCAGCGTGATGAGCCCGACCTCCGAGTGGATCGCCTGGCGCTCCCAGGCCTGCTCCGGTAGTCGCTGAAGGTCGGCGGCCATCTGCTCGCGCTGGATCTCGAGCAGGCGAATCTCGAGCTCCACGTCCCGGTCGTGATAGTGAAGACGAGTGAGGTAGTCGACGGCTTCGACCCCCATCAACAGAGGGCGGTCGGTTCCCACGGTGCGTTTCATGCGGTCACACATGAACTGGTCGGCGTCGACCACGTGGCACAGGACCTCAAGCGACGACATCTTGCCGGCGATGGGGCGAACCCGAATCGCCTCGGCATCGAGCCCGGCGAGCGCTCCGCGCAACACCGCTCCGCCGTCGAGGTACCTGCGCAGCAGATCGGCGGTGGAGTCGGGATCGGTGATGAGCTGAGTGACGGGCGAGCGATCGTCGGTCACGGGCGCTCCTCTCGGCGGGCGGCAGAGACTGAACTGATGATAGTGCAAGCGTGCCTGAGTCGGGTGCCGGTTGCGGAATACGGCGCCGACCCGTAAGCGTCCCCGCTCGTTCGCGCAGCTAACCCTTCTGGAGCATGGTTGCCAGATAGCTCGCAGCCTTCTGGCTGCTGTCGGGGGCGACTACGACGGCGATCCCCTCCGCGGAGTTCTCGGCCAGCCAGCGCAGGGCTCCCGCGACGCAGGCCGCCGAGGAGGATCCGGCGAGCAGCGCCTCCTGTGCGTGGAGACGTTGGGCACACGCGAGCGTCTCGGCATCGTCGACGTAGATAATCTCGTCGATGACACTGCGGTCCAAGATCGCGGGAACAGCGGTCTCTTCCAGGTTCTTCAGCCCGCTGATCTTGTGGCCGACCACCGGCTCGATGCCCACGACGCGAATCGAAGGATCCCGTTCCTTGAGGAAGCGTCCCACGCCGCTGATCGTCCCGCCGGTTCCGATGCCCGAGAAGAAGTAGCGGACGGCGCCGCCGGTCTGCGACCAGATTTCAGGCCCTGTGGTCTCATAGTGGGCCCGCGCGTTGTCGGCGTTGTCGTACTGGTTCGGCATCACGTAGTCGTCCGACGTCGCGAGCAACTCCTGCGCGACGTCCATCGCGACGTCCATCGGATGGCGTCCGCGTGCGGCGTCCACTGGCGTGGGGATGACCTGGGCACCCAGAGCGCGCAGCAGCACGGACTTCTCGGCGGGCATGCTGTGCGGAACGATCGCGGTCATCGGCTGGCCATCAAGCGCACAGATCGCGGCCAGTGCGATGCCGGTGTTGCCGCTGGTCGGCTCGAGGATGGTGCGCCCCGCGATCTCGCCGCGTGCGGCCATCGCTTCGAGCATCCACAGAGCCGCGCGGTCCTTGACCGAGCCGAACGGGTTCATCCACTCGAGCTTCACGTAGAGCGAGACCCCTTGCGGTGCCATGCGGTGGAGTCCCACGATCGGCGTCGGGTTCTCGGCGTCGCCTATCATCTCGGCAAGCGACTCATAGCGCTTGAGCCGGGAGTCTCTGCCCAGTCGTGCGTCTCGGTCGCTCACCCGAGCTCACCCTTCATCACGTGCCAGGCGTGCCGGGCGTCCGCGACCGAGCCCTCTTCCTCGATCGTCGTGATGTCCCCGGGGTCGAGGTCGAGCGTGACGGCCTTGAGCACGCGGCGCATGATCTTGCCGCTGCGCG